>JAYTQJ010000478.1:0-3738 GCA_043746775.1 Schlesneria sp. | reverse complement strand
GGGCAAGCGAGACGCTTACCCTACGGTCACTCCAACGCCTTGATCGCGTTTTCCTTTCGCTTGCGCTTGGTCTCATCGAGCAGGTCCTGTTGCGCCTTGATGTTGGCTTTGAGTTGCTCGACCACCTCGTGGAACTTGGCCAGTTCGCGCATCTCGACCAGGATCAGTTCCATCTTCTCGATCATCGCGTTGAGGGTGTCGGTCGCCTCGTCCATCGATCCGGTCGGGTCGGTGTTCTTTTCCAGCGCGAGCTTGAACAGACCGAGCGACGCATCCGCGTTCGGGAAGTCGGTCCCATTGATCCGTCGCAGCGGCCCGATGATCTTTCCGTCGAGCCGTTCCAACAGCAGCGGCGTGTCGGCGGCGTTATTGACGAGTTCCTCGCGAATGTCGGCGAACGACGTTTCGACTCCGGCGGTCTCGACCGAGTTCTTGCGAACCGCTTGCAGCGACCGATCCGCCGCCGAAGACAATGCCAGCGCGAGCGTCGCCAATTTCTCATCGTCCGCTGTAGGACGTGTACTCTTGCCCGTCGTCTCTTCCGCTTGCGGCGCTGCACCCGATGATGGCTCGACGGGCAGGAGTGCCCGTCCTACAGGTCGCAGTTTCGCCGCTTCGCCTGCTTGCCCGCGTGCTTTCTTGAGGACTTCGCGCGTCTGTTTCATCTCGGTAATGATCTGCTCGAACCGCTTCCGGATGTTGATCTCACGGACGTAGAGCATCGAGAGGAGTTCCTCCTCGGAGACGATGTTGAAGACGTACTTCTGTCCCAACGCCCGATGAGCGGCTTGCGGCACGGCCGAGCTACCGTTGTCCCGTCGCTCCGCCGACGGGACGGTTCGTTGAACAACATCCATCACCGTACACCCATCCAGCGCCGAGACCGCCACCGTCAGACGCTGTTTGATCGAGAGGTCGAGCGGCAAAACATCGAACCGCTCGAACGGCTCCTCGTCACCGCGACGCAATTCAAATTCGCGCAGGCTGCGTGGCGGTGTCACCTGGAATTCGCGAGGCGACCAAGACTCGGCGTCATCCACCTTGTAATCGAAGCGGGCTGAGACGACTCCGTAATCGTCGGTCAACATCCCGGCGATCGGGATGCGCGCCTTGCGCGTGATCGACGAGCCAATCCCCTTGAGTTCCGTCGTCACGAGCGGCGGCTGATCGACGATGCCGTTGATCGTGAACTTCGCGGGAGCCGTGCTTTGAATCTGATCGGTGTCTTCCAGCGACACGCGAATCATTGCATCCGGCGGCAGAGGCAGCGGGAACTCCAGCGGCTGCTTCGACTCGGCGGCAGCCCGGATTCTCTCGGGCAGACTCGTCGCGCCATCGGGTGCGAGAACGAATGGCAACGCGACGGCATCGTCTCGCGAAGACCACACGATTCGTGCAAAGTCGTCCCCCAAGGAAACGCGAATCTCAGGCTGACCATCGGAAGACTTCAGTGTCAATTGAGCAAAGGCTGGCGGCGACTCTGCAAAGAACTCTGTTTGACCATGGGAGTCACTTTTTGCAACCGCACGCAGTTCAATCTCCCAGCGATCGGTCCCAGCATCCCCTTCGATACGGACATGACTCAGCGGCTTGTTGGCCGTCAGATTCAGCACGAAGTCTGTTGCCAGAGGCAGAGACGTTTGTGCTCCATTCACTTGCTGCACGGCACGGACAACCTTTCCCTCGACCCGCTCGTTCAGCCCGGTGTACTCGGGGTAGAGACAGTGTAGCGCGACGGAGGAGACTTCCGGCGGCTGGACGACCTGCACGCGATACGGCCGCGCGTTGGTGAAGTCGCCTCCCGTGACCCAGATGTCAGCGTCATCGAGCAGCCCGGCGAGCGTGTGCCGAAACGGTTGGTCGCCGACCCGCGTGAGGTACGCCCGCACGTTGCCTCGCCCATTCGCCAGCCTCGCATCGAGCCGGACCTGCTCCGGTCCCTTCTTGCCCGGCGCGACTTCGATTTGCAGCGACAGATCCGAACCTTTCGGATGCTTGTAGTGCCCATCGGTGAACTCGCGCACGCGGTCGCCCGGCTGCACGATGACCTTCACGATCAGCTCGGTCTCGCGCGGCCAATAGCCATCCCTCAGCCCGAGATACCCCGCGACCCAACGCTCCATCGCCGCACTGTTCGTCACAGCCAGCCCAAGGATCGACGCCACCAACATGCTCGCCGTGATGACCGCCCGACGCAGCGGCTTCCGATCAAACACACTTCCCAAATCCAGCCCACTCGCCGTCCGAGCCGCCTCGACAATCGTCTGCCTGAGCATCGCCGACGTGATCGGACTCGCCTCTCGCTCGTGATTCTCAGCCGCTTCCACCGCCGTGATCAGCCGATCATCCAACTCCGGAAACCGCCGTTCCAACACCAGCGCCAACCCCTTCGCCCGCAAGGCCCGAAACAACCGCAACACAATCCAACTCACAACGCCCGCCGCGATCAAACCGATCCCGCCCACCAGCACCGCCGCCCGAAACCACCTCGGCAATTCGAGCCGACTCATCTGGAAGTAGCCCCAGTCCACCAAAAAACTCCCCCAGAACAACGCCCCCAACACGACCACAACCAACGCGATCCCCTCGACCAACACGTACGAGCGAATACGAGAACGAAGCCGCTCCAAAACGGACACAGCTTCGGGAGGGAGTGGATTGGACGGCATGGCGGGCGATCACTCGAAGGCATCGACGGAATGGTCACAAAAGTACGGCGGCAGTCTATCGAAAGTCATGCAGGAGGAGACAGGACGGTTTCGATAATTTGTTCACCCTTCAGGGGCCATCCACATGAGCATCCAGACCGCGCGGCCCCTTCTGAACCCAAACGTTCGTGTCCTCAGTCGCGAAGCGACGGCAGCGAATAGCCGTGGGCGTCAGCCCAATGGCACTGACTTTGAGCGATTTTCAAATGGACGTTCAGTGCGACGTAGCTGAATTCGTGAGAATTCAGCCGGCTTTGATGGTCGTCTGAAGTCTTACGACTTCAGCTACACCACAAAGTAAGTGCCGTGGGCGTCAGCCCACAGAGGGCGAGCCGAACAATCTCTTGAGCTGCGAAGCGGTGGCAGCAGAGTTCGTGAACCGACTCGACATTCTTTGCAGCCTGCCGCCGCTTCGCAGTTCGTCGTTGGGTTGGGGACGCTTCTGCGGGTTGACACCCGTAGCGAATCGCGGGCATCGCTTCGCGATGCGAGGGCAGGAGACTCGCCTGTTCTCCGTCACTCACGGTCCGGCGACTTTGCATTTGGGGAGGGCCGCTTTGAGGGCGGCGATGTCGGGGGCGGTGCAGTGCGTGTCGGTCAGGTTGATGCGTTGCAGCGTCTTCACCCCGTGCAGAAATTCTTGGTGGGTACTCGTCCACCACGTTCGTGTGCGTCAGGTCGAGAACTTGAAGGCTCTGACAAAGTAGCCTTCATCGCTCCGCGTGAAGAAAGCCGGTCGCACGATTGGCGCTGAGTTGCGAATCAACTTTCCTCGCACGCTCGGCTGTCCTCACGCGGAGCGATGAGGGCTACTTTGGCGAGGGCGACTTCACGGTCCAATGACTTTGCATTTTGGCAGGGCCGCTTTGAGGGCGGCGATGCCGGGGGCGGTGCAGTGCGTGCCGGTCAGGTTGAGTCGTTGCAGCGTCTGCACCCCGTGCAGAAATTCTTGGGTTGGTGTTCGTCCACCACGTTCGTGTTCGTCAGGTCGAGAACATGAAGGCGCGGCAATATCGGTCCAAATCTGGCG
>JAYTQJ010000477.1:0-20403 GCA_043746775.1 Schlesneria sp. | reverse complement strand
GAACTCGCCGGGCGGGATGAGGCGGAACTTCATGCCGAGGGAGTTGGTGTACTCGACCGGCACTTTGAGGAACTCGGCCCACGCCTCCTGATGCTGCTTCGCCTGCTCGGCATCAAACGGCGCGATCGCGGGTGGCGGAGCGTCGGAGGGCCAACCCTGCCAGCCGGTGGTCGGATTCGTAGCAGAAGTCGTAAGACTTCTGCCGTCTTCGCCGGGATCGGCAGAAGTCTTACGACTTCTGCTACGGTTCACCCACGTCGCGCCGATGATCTTGCCGTGATGGCCGTTGCCGGAGGCATCATTCAGCACGTCTCCTTCGCCCTCGTCGAAGTTGTAGAGGGCGAGGGTTGAGTCATCGCTGGCCACGCTCGTCACGGGAATGAAGTTGTTGTAGTAGCGGGCGATCTTCGAGAGTCGCAGTTGGTCGATGCGGCCTCGGAAGAATTCGGTCTCGGTCGCCTTGCAGCCGATGTACAGCTCACGCATCTGCCACATCAGGCCCTTGCGCGCGGCGCAGTAGCGTTTCCCCTGCCAGATGCCGTTGACGAAGTAGTGCATCACTTGGCCATCGACGACCAGCGCGCGATGTTCGCGAGTGTTGTTCACCAGCGGAGCATTGACGTTCTGGTAAGGCCGCTGCCCGATGATCCCCGCGCCGCTCTGACGTTCTTTCGCCGGATAGCCGTCGTAGAGGTACATCAGCTCGGGGTCGTTGCCATCGCTCTTCAGCAGCGCGATCACGCCGTTGTCACCGTCACCCGCCGACGTGACGAACGCTTCCAACGTGTACTGCGGCGAGGACAAGTCGAACGGACCGACCTTCACGTAATCGTCCTTGCCGTCGAACCGCAGCCCGCCCGCAACATCGGTCTCGGCCAGCTTCGGAATCGGCGGCCACATCCAAGCGTCGATGGCTGGCTTCATGAGCCGCGCCAACGGCGGCACGCTGAGCACCGCGAATACCATCGCGATCAGGGCAACCTTCCAGACGGAGCGCTTGGCTTGGGGCGGCTTCGTTGAGTTCGAGCCTGCGGACCTCGCGCTATCGCTGGCCCGCAGGTCTCCCTTGCCAAGTGCGTCATCCGAGTCCTCTCGAAGACGAGGAGACTTGTAGTCGAGCGTCTTGGCGAGGTTGGCAGCCTCGCGCCGAACATCGTCCACATTGACGCACGTCACTTGGCCGCTGAGCTGCAATTCCAACAGGCAGCGGCCGAGCAGGTCGGCGACTTCTTTGGCCGATTGGAAACGCTCGTCGGGATTCTTCGCGAGCAGCTTGTTGACGATGACGACGAGCCAATCGGGCAGTTCCGGAATGATCTCTTGCATCGGGCGCGGCGTGTCATCGACGACGCGACGCAAGACGGCAACCGTGTTCGCGGCGCGGAATGGCGGTCGCCCGGTGGCCAGTTCGTAGAGGACACTTCCCATGCTGAACAGGTCGGCGCGGTGATCGAGCGTGTGCCCCAACGCCTGCTCGGGAGCCATGTACATCGGCGTCCCCGAGATCGTTCCCGAACGAGACAAGCTGGCGTCATCGGCCGCACGAGCCAGACCGAAGTCGGTGATTTTGACGCGTGCGGACAAGGGGGTAGCCGAATTCGTGAGAATTCGGTTTGGCTTACCATCCACTTGAACTCTCACGAGTTCAGCTACCTGCTCTTCAATCAAGACGTTCCCCGGCTTGATGTCGCGGTGAATCAGACCGGTGGCATGAGCGGCAGCCAGACCGGCGGCGAGTTGTCTGCCGATGTGCAGCCACTCGGGAGCGTCGAGCGGGCCGTGGCCGGCCTGCTTCTGCTGCAAGGTCGGACCGTCGATGAACTCCATCACCAGATACGGCAGCGGCTGTTCTTCGACGCTGTAGACCTGCACGATGTTCTCATGCCGGATCGCCGCCGCCGCACGAGCCTCGCGCAGGAACCGCTTGCGCGGCGGAGAAGTCGCCGCCATCTGGACGCTCATCACCTTGATCGCGACGTGCCGATGCAGCTTCTCATCGAACGCCTTGAGTACCGTGCCGAAGCCACCTTGACCGAGCAACTTCAACACCTCGTAGTGTCCCAGCACGCCGATCGAACCAGGCTTGCTCGACGGTTCGAGGAAGCTCAGGTCGGGACCCGATTCGTCATCGGCATCGTCAACCTTGTGAGTGCCGGACTCGTAGACGTGCGTCTTGTCCGACGGGTCGTTCGATGGGGTCGGGCTATTGGAATCGCTTGAACCTTGTGGCTCGTCATCCTTCGTCGAATCAGACTTCATCGGCTCACCTCGCATCAGTTCCGCAACCGGCACATTCAAGAACGACCCCGCCGCCTCGTGCGACTTCAGCAACGCCTCGACCGCCACCCGCAACGGCTCGTTCCCCGCGCACGACTGCTCGATGAACGCACGTCGCGCATCCTGATCGTCGATCTCCAAAGCGGCATCGAAAATCACTCGTTCATTCATGGCGGTCAAACTCCGAGATAGCAGCGGCGCGTGATGGTTGGTCGCGATTCTGGGGTCGGTTCGGGTTCGGGCATTCTGATTCGATCTGTACTCCGAAGGAGTTGCGTCTCATAGCCCAGGGTTGCGAGCAGAGCGAGCTACCCTGGGTCGCACGTTGTTGAATTGACTCACGTACCCTGAAAGGGTTCCGTCATCTGTGCGGCACCTCATGACGCAACCCTTTCAGGGTAGATGAACTCATTCCCCACTCTTCCCAGGGTAGCCCGCAGAGCGGGCAACCCTGGGCTGTGAGACACAACTCCTTCGGAGTAAAGACAGCCCCCTGTGGAAAGAACGCCGTAGAGAGAAGGCTGGCGGATCGACACTGAATGGACTCCCTCACCCAACAATGCGACGCGGCGTCCAAACTACGCCAATTTTTTTGCGGATTCATTCCGGCGGGCCGGTTTGTTCGATTTCGCGATGCAGCCACGCTCGGGCATAGGCCCAGATGCGGTCGGCCGTGCGAGTCGAGATGTCGAGCATCTCGGCCGCGTCCGCTTGAGTCAGCCCGGCGAAGTAACGGAGCTGGACCAGTTCGCTCGCGGTCCCATCGACCTCTTTGAGCTTGTCGAGCGCCGCGTCGAGGGCCAGCAAATCTTCGCGCGGCGGCGGCGCTTCGATCTCCAGTTCGTCGAGGTCATGCGGTTCGAGGTCCACGCGCACCAAGTCGCCGCCGTGCCGCTGCCGCCGCTTGCGACGAGCGTTATCGACCAAGATGCGTCTCATCGCCTCAGCCGCCGCCGCGAAGAAGTGGCCGCGTCCGTTCCAATGACTCGGCTCGCCGTCCCCCGCCACCATACGGAGGAACGCCTCATGCACCAGCGCCGTCGCCTGCAATGTCTGGCCGGGCCGCTCCTGAGTGAGCTTCGACCGGGCGAGCCTCCTCAGTTCGTCATAGACCAACGGCAGGAGCAACCCCGCCGCATTGGGGTCTCCTGATTCAATCCGCGACAGAATGCGAGTGACCTCGTTCATGAGCGGGTTGGTTCCGTGTTCATGGTTGGTGTTCTTCGGTGCGGGATTCCGAAGGTCTTCCGCCCCCATGTGGCGGCTGATGGTAAGAGAAGCCGCAGAAGATTACGTCCCCATCCGGGGTCAGGCACTCCAAACTTCAAACGACGGCGGGATGAAGCCGTCTTCACGAATCAGACTCGCCACCGCCGTCGTTTGAAGTTTGGAGTGCCTGACCTCAGCGCGTGGTGCCTCAACCGCTGCCGCTCTCTCAAGCTGCCTCCGCATCACTATTTTGTCTGCCGATGTCGTTGACTGGCGGTATTGGGCCTCAGTACGATCCCGCATCGTTTTTGGCGATAGTCTCTCGGGGGAAGTATCTGGCGTTCAGATAGGACAACCTGCAGCCGACGCCACAATTTTGAGTCCTCTTGTCCGATGCACCTCCGCGATCTCGATCTCTTTTGTGAAGTGGCGCACTTGGGGAGTTTCTCCAAGGCGGCGAAGGCGCATGGCATGTCCCAGCCCGCCGCGAGCGAGATCGTGAAGTCAATCGAGGAGAAGTTGGGGTGCGAGCTCCTCAATCGATCCGTTCGCCCGCTCGAACTGACTCCCGAAGGGCACATCTATTACGCCGGTTGCCGCCAGCTTTTGGACGAGTACCGTCGGCTCGAAGACCGCGTGCTGCAACGGCGCGACAAAGTCGTCGGGCCAGTGCGAGTCGGGGCGATCTATTCCGTCGGCCTCTTGCAGATGGATGGCTATGTCCGCGAGTTCGAGCGGCTTTATCCCGATGCCGCGCTCGACTTGCAGTATCTCCACCCGGAAGAGGTGCTGGCGCGAGTCGTCTCGGAAGAGGTCGATCTCGGGCTGATGTCGTTCCCGCCGAAGCGGTCGGACCTCAACTGCATCCCGTGGCAGGACCAGCCCATCGTCGTGGTTGTGCCGCCCGAGCATTCGCTCGCCAAGCGAGACTGGGTGAAAGTCGAGGAACTGGAAGGGGAGAACCTCGTCGGCTTCACGACCGATCTACAAATGAGGACCGAGACCGACCGCTGGCTCAAGCAGGCCAAGGTCCACGTCAACGTGGTTCATGCGTTCGACAACATCGAGAACATCAAGCGGGCGGTCGAAGTCGGTTCAGGAATCGCCCTCCTTCCCGTCCCGACCGTGCGGCGCGAGGCGGAACTCGGTTCGTTGGTCGCCATCCCGCTGGAAGACGTGACGTGGTTCCGGCGTCTCGCCCTGATTCACAAGCGGACAAAGCCGTTCACGACGGCGATCACCCGCTTTCTGGAACTCCTGCAACAAGACCCGGAGACGTTCTCCGGTCCCGGCCAATCGCACGACGCGGCCGGCTCCCGTACCCGTTCGGCCACGGATGCCGCGTCGCAAACCCAGTCGATTGCCCGCTGAGTCTTGTTCCCGCTTCCGCCTTGTCCCTTCGCCCCGGCCTTGCGGGGAGAGGGCTAGGGTGAGGGGCCTTCTGTATTTGCAGCAAGATGCGAGCTACGAAGCCGCGTCCACAGGAAATCGATCAACACCCCAAGCCTCTGAACCATTCACCGCCTTATCTTTCTGTCTCCTTCTTCCCGCTAAGTCGAAGAGGGAGACAGAAAGAGAGAGGCAGAAAGATGTTTGAGAACAAGAAGACCAAGACGAAGAAAAGCCCCTCACCCTAGCCTTCTCCCCGCAGAGCCGGGGCGAGGGGACAAGGCGTGAAGACCAGATCGAAGACAGAAACCAAAGCGGCGATGAATTGCCGCAGTCCACATGAATTGAGATGACTGACATGAACGACACACAAATCATCCCCCTCTTCACTCGCAACCCCGAACTCTTTCACTCTGACGGCACGCCGAAGGCTCACGGGTTGTATGACCCGGCCTACGAGCATGACTCGTGCGGCGTCGGCTTCGTCGCGCACATCAAGGGGCAGAAGTCGCGGCAGATCGTCGATGATGCGCTGCGGATGCTCAAGCACATGGCTCACCGGGGGGCCTGTGGGTGCGAGACCAACACCGGCGATGGAGCCGGGATTGTCACGGCCATTCCGCACGACTTCCTGTCGCGCGTCGTGAAGGCCGATTTGAAGATCACGCTGCCAGTGCTGGGACAGTACGGCGTGGGACTCGTCTTCCTGCCGACCGATCCGGCTCAACGAGCCATCGCCAAAGAGACCGTCAACAAACTGATCGTCGAGCAAGGCCAGACGCTGCTCGGTTGGAGGAACGTTCCGACCGATCCGGATGGAGCCGACATCGGTCCCTCCGCGCGCGCCGCCTCACCCACGTTCGAGCAACTCTTCGTCGCGACCAAGCCGGGCATCTCGCAGGACGAGTTCGAGCGGCAACTCTTTTTGATTCGCAAGCGAGCCTCACACGCCATCCGCGAGGGGAAGCTCGCGCAGGCACTGCAGTTCTATGCCTGTTCGCTCTCGTCCAAGACCTTGATCTACAAGGGAATGCTCACGTCCGAGCAGGTGCAGCCGTTCTTCACCGACCTGCAAGACCCCGAGTACACCTCGCACCTCGCGATGGTTCACAGCCGCTTTTCGACGAACACATTCCCAAGCTGGGACCGTGCCCATCCGCAGCGCTACATGGCTCATAACGGTGAGATCAACACGGTGCGTGGCAACGGCAACTGGATGGTCGCGCGACAGGGCGTGATGAAGAGCGACCTGTTTGGCGATGACCTTCAAAAACTCTTCCCGATCGTCGAGCCGCATTGCTCGGACTCAGGCAACTTTGATAACGCGCTCGAACTGCTGCTGATGGCCGGACGCAGTCTGCCCGAAGCGGTGATGATGATGGTCCCCGAAGCGTGGCAGAACCACGATTCGATGCCCGAAGACAAACGCGCCTTCTACGAATATCACTCGGCATTGCAGGAGCCGTGGGACGGCCCGGCATCGATCTCGTTTACCGATGGCAATGTGATTGGAGCGACCCTCGACCGCAACGGCCTCCGCCCCAGCCGCTACTACGTCACGCACGACGACCGCGTCATCATGGCGAGCGAAGTCGGCGTACTCGACATCGACCCGGCCAATGTCAAAGAGAAAGGCCGCCTCCAACCGGGCAAGATGTTCCTCGTGGACTTCAAGCAGGGTCGCCTGATCCCCGATGAAGAACTCAAAAAAGACTTCGCCAATCGCCGTCCGTACAAGCAATGGTTGCAGAACCAGCGGCTGCTGCTGAACGAGTTGCCCGCCGTCGGTGCCCCCGAACGAATGATCGGCGACGAGTTGCTCCAGCACATGCAGTCGTTCGGATACACGACCGAAACGCTGCAATTCATGCTCGTCCCGATGATCACGACGAAGAAAGACCCGATCGGTTCGATGGGCGACGATACGGCCCTCGCGTGTCTCAGCGATCAGCCGCGCCCGTTGTTCGACTACTTCAAGCAGCTCTTCGCGCAGGTGACGAATCCCGCGATCGACAGCACGCGCGAAGAGGTCATCATGTCGCTCGAATGTTACATCGGCCCCGAAGGCAATCTGCTCGACACGACCGAGGCGCAATGCCATCGCCTTGCGGTGCCGCATCCGATTCTGACCAATGAAGAATTGGCCACGATCAAGCATCTCGACTATCGCGGCTGGAAGACCAAGACGATCGACATGACCTATCCGAAGTCGCAGGGCGCGGCGGGACTGATGTGGGCACTCGACCGCATTTGCGGTGAGGCTCGTCAGGCGATTGCCAGCGGGTTCAGTCTCATCATCCTGTCAGATCGACTTGCCAGCGCGAGCCGTCTGCCGGTGAGTGCCCTGCTCGCCACGGGTGCCGTCCATCATCACCTCGTCTTCAACGAAGAACGGACGCGGCTCGGCATCGTCGTTGAAACGGGTGAGGCTCGCGAAGTTCATCACTTCTGTCTGCTGGCGGGCTACGGAGCCGACGCGGTCAACCCGTACATGGCGTTTGAAGCCCTGTGGCAACTCAAGGACGACAACGAACTCGGCGGCGACTGGACGCACGATCAGATCACCGCCGCGTACCGCAAAGCCACCAAGCAAGGCATCCTCAAAGTGATGGCCAAGATGGGGATCTCAACGCTGCAAAGCTACAAGGGCGCTCAAATCTTCGAGGCGGTCGGCTTGAGCGACGAGGTCATCAACAAGTGCTTCCGAGGAACGGCCAGCCGGATCAGTGGCGTCGGCTTCGACATCCTCGGCGAGGAAGCGATCCGTCGTCACGAGCTGGGCTACCCCACGCGAGACAACAACAACCTGCCGGTCCTCCCCAACATGGGCCTCTTCGCCTGGCGTTCGTCCGGCGAGAAGCACGCTTGGAATCCGCACAACATTGCCAACATCCAGAAGGCCGCGCGACAAGGCGACAAGCTGGCGTATCGCGAGTTCTCGAAACTCGTCAACGAACAGACGACGCGCGAATGCCATCTGCGCGGGATGCTCAAGTTCAAGACGGGACGAACGGCCGTCCCGCTGGAAGAGGTTGATTCCGTCGAGTCGATCGTGCGCCGCTTCTGCACGGGCGCGATGAGCTACGGCTCGATCTCGGCCGAAGCCCACGAGACGCTCGCCATCGCGATGAACCGCATCGGCGGCAAGAGCAACACCGGCGAAGGGGGCGAGGACTACAAGCGCTTCAAACCCGAAGGGAACGGCGACTCGAAGCGATCCGCCATCAAGCAGGTTGCGTCGGGACGGTTCGGCGTGACGAGCTATTACCTCACAAACGCCGATGAACTTCAGATCAAGATTTCGCAGGGAGCCAAGCCCGGTGAAGGGGGCGAACTCCCCGGCCACAAGGTCGATAAGATCATCGCCGCGACGCGCCATTCGACGCCCGGCGTGGGCCTCATCAGCCCGCCGCCGCATCACGACATCTATTCCATCGAAGACCTGTCACAACTGATCTTCGATTTGAAGAACTCGAACCCATCGGCCCGAGTCAGCGTGAAGCTGGTCTCCGAAGTTGGTGTCGGCACGGTCGCGGCCGGTGTGGCAAAGGGTCACGCCGACAAGATTCTCATCTCGGGAGACTCGGGCGGAACCGGAGCCTCGCCTCTGACGAGCATCAAGCACGCCGGCATGCCGTGGGAATTGGGCATCGCCGAAACGCATCAGACGCTGGTCCTCAACGACCTGCGCAGCCGAGTCCGTCTCGAAACGGACGGACAACTCAAGACGGGCCGCGACGTGGTGATCGCCTGTCTGCTCGGAGCCGAAGAGTTCGGGTTTGCTACCGCGCCGCTCATCACGCTCGGCTGCATCATGATGAGGAAGTGTCACCTCAACACGTGCCCGGTCGGTATCGCCACGCAAGACCCCGTCCTGCGAAAGATGTTCACCGGCAAGCCCGAACACGTCATCAACTATCTCTTCATGGTGGCCGAAGAGGCCCGTGAGATCATGGCGTCGCTCGGCTTCCGCACGATCAATGAGATGGTCGGACACAGCGAAGTGCTGGAGTACGATTCGTCGATCACGCATTGGAAACTGAAGCATCTCAACTTGGACAAGATCCTCACGCCGGCGACCAAGCCGCACGCGAATGTTCAGACCTACTGCACCATCACGCAGCAACACGGCATCGAATACCAACTCGATAATGAACTGATCCGCGAGGCGCAGGATGCCCTCGATAACAAGCAGCCGGTGCGACTGAACATCGAAGTCCAGAACATCGACCGCGCGCTGGGAACGATCCTCAGCCACGAGGTCAGCAAGAAGTGGGGCGAACATGGCCTGCCCGACGGCACGATCCATATCCGCTGCAAGGGTTCAGCAGGTCAAAGCCTCGGCGCGTGGCTCGCACCGGGCATTACGATCGAAGTCGAGGGCGATGCCAACGACTACGTCGGCAAGGGCCTGTCGGGAGGCCGCATCATCGTCTTCCCACCCGCCGCTTCGACCTTCAAACCCGAAGACAATATTTTGATTGGCAACGTGGCTTTGTACGGAGCCACCGAGGGAGAAGCTTTCTTCCGTGGTCGCGCTGCCGAACGCTTCTGCGTGAGAAACTCGGGAGCCTCCTGCGTCGTGGAAGGAGTCGGCGACCACGGCCTCGAATACATGACCGGTGGCTGCGCCGTGATCCTCGGCCCCACCGGCCGCAACTTCGCGGCAGGCATGTCGGGCGGAGCGGCCTATGTCTACGACAAGCACCACGCCCTGCTCGGCAACTGCAATCTGGAGATGGTCGAACTCGAAAAGGTCATCGCCCCCGAAGACCTCGCCACCCTGAAAGACCTCCTCGCCAAACACCACAAACACACGGGATCAACCGTCGCCTCAACCATTCTTCAAAACTGGGACGACGAACTCCCCCACTTCGTGAAAGTCATGCCCATTGACTACAAGCGCGCCCTAGCTGAACAGAAGAAGGAGTTGGCAAAGGCGTGAAGAGTAGGAACCACGGAAGACACGGAATTTCACGGAAGGAAGAAGTAAGACAGAAAACGTCAGGCAGCCAAGAAGGCATCTCAATCAAACCACATGATCGGTAAGTCCGAAGAAACCGATCTCATTATCTGTACCGAATGAATTCACTCGTTAGGTCGCCTCTTCATTCCTGATGCCCTTTTCCGTGCCCTTCCGTGTTTTCCGTGGTTCCTTTTCTTGGAGTTGATCATGGCGCTGTTGTTCGAGCAAGAAAGCAACCTCGTCCTCGGTGCCTGTTTTGAAGTCTTCAAGGACAAAGGTTCTGGCTACCTCGAATCGGTTTATCACGAGTGCCTGAAGATTGAGTTTGGGCTGCGGCAAATCCCATTTCTGTCCAAGCCCAAACTGCCTCTGACCTACAAAGGTGTCACGCTGGATTCGACCTTTGAACCCGACTTCATCTGTTTCGATAAGATCATCATGGAGATCAAAGCCGTCACCGAGTTGAACGACATTCATCGAGCCAAGGTGCTGCATTACCTGCATTCGAGCCATTGTCGCGTCGGCTACCTGATCAACTTTCATAGTCATCCCAAACTGCAATTCGAACGATACGTTCTCTGACTTCAATCAATAATCAGAACCACGGAAAACACGGAAACGCACGGAAGGAAGAGCAAGACGGGGAAGTCGAGTCAGAGTTCTGTTGGCGACGATTCGGCTCTGCGAGTTCAAGTCTGTTTCCTTTGCTTTTTCCGTGGCCTTCCGTGTTTTCCGTGGTGAGTTCCTTCCGCATTTTCCGCAGGCAAGTGTCTTCAAGATTGGTACTGAGCGATGGGCAAGCCAACCGGTTTCAAAGAGTTTCTCCGTCAGGTTCCGAATGAGCGGGATGCGAAGTTGCGCATTCTCGACTGGAACGAGTTTCATGAGCACATGCCCGAGCAGGAGTTGAAGACTCAGGGGGCGCGGTGCATGGATTGCGGGGTGCCGTTCTGCCACACCGGCTCGCTGATGGCGGGCATGGCGGCGGGATGTCCGGTCAACAACCTGATTCCCGAGTGGAACGATCTTGTGTATCGAGGCCACTGGCGCGAGGCGCTCGATCGTCTGCACAAGACGAACAATTTTCCCGAGTTCACCGGGCGGGTTTGCCCCGCGCCGTGTGAAGGTTCATGCGTGCTGGGCATCACGAATCCAGCCGTCACGATCAAGAACATTGAATGCTCGATTATCGACCACGGGTTCGAGCAGGGTTGGGTGTTGCCGAATCCTCCGAAGACGCGGACCAATAAGCGAGTCGCCATCGTGGGGAGTGGTCCCGCCGGACTGGCCGCTGCCGCGCAGCTCAACAGCGTCGGCCATGAAGTCACCGTGTTCGAGCGAGCCGATCGTGTCGGCGGTCTGCTGATGTACGGCATCCCGAACATGAAGCTGGAGAAGCACCTCGTCCAGCGCCGAGTCGATCTGCTCGCCACCGAAGGTGTGATCTTCCGGACCAGCACCGAAATTGGACGCGACATCAGCCCGATGGACCTGCGCGAACAATACGACGCCATCGTTCTCTGCACCGGTGCGACGAAGCCGCGCGATCTGTCCATCCCCGGACGGCAGTTCAAGGGAATCCACATGGCGATGGAGTTCCTGCACGGGAACACCAAGAGCCTGCTCGATTCGCAGTTGGCCGATGGCAAGTACATCAGCGCGAAGGACAAGCACGTCGTCGTCATCGGCGGCGGCGACACGGGGAACGACTGCATCGGCACGTCGATGCGTCATGGTTGCAAGAGTCTCGTCAATCTGGAGATCGTCCCGATCTCGCCCGACGAACGAGCAGCCAACAACCCGTGGCCGCAATGGCCGCGTATCTTCCGTGTGGACTACGGCCACGCCGAAGTCGCTGCCGTCTTCGGTGAAGACCCGCGCCTGTTCAGCACGACCACGGTCGAGTTCCTCGGCAACGACAAGGGCGAACTCCGCGCCCTCAGGATTGCCAAGGCTGAGCCTGCCCCACCGTTCAAAATCATCCCCGGCACAGAGAAAGAAATCCCGGCCGATCTCGTCTTCCTCGCCCTCGGTTTCCTCGGCCCCGAATCCCCGGTAGCCGAACAACTCGGCGTGAAGCTCGATGCGCGATCCAACTACGAAGCCACCCACGGCACCTTCAACACCAACGTCTCCGGAGTCTTCTCCGCCGGCGACTGCCGCCGAGGCCAGAGCCTCATCGTCTGGGCCATCAACGAAGGCCGCGGAGCGGCCCGAGAATGCGACAAGTACTTGATGGGGAAGAGCGACCTGCAGTAACAACGCAATTTCTGACACCGAAACACATGGGCCAAATGATGTCGGATATCAGTGATTTCATACGTGGGCTACGTCAGCGATTTCCAGCGTTAGCCGAGTCGTTCATCGACAATGGCGATGAAACGTTTTCAGTGGTGCTTGGAGACAAAACGTACGTGATCGAGAGTTCGGTAGGGTCGGGGGGGCAGGCTCATGTCTTTAAATGTCGGGATCAGAGTGGTGCGCCAATTGCGATGAAAATGGCACGCGAAGTACCCGACACGGAGGAGTGTGGTCGATTTAAACGTGAATTCGTAGTTCTGAAGTATTTCCGGCATCCCTCGCTGGTCCGAGTGATTGAGTTCGGCACATTTGGAGTGACCAATGTCCCTTGGATGACAATGGAATTTCTCGAAGGAGTGTCCCTGCGAGCATGGCTTCGGAATCACCCCGTACAAACGACAGGAGATGTCGTATTCGCTGTCGAAACCGTGATTCAGATTGCAATCACATTGGCGGCGCTACACGAGATGAATGTGATTCACCGGGATGTAAAGCCTGAGAACATTATTGTTCGTTCACAAGCAGGCCAGCCGGGACTATTCACGCTGGTAGATTTCGGTTTATGCCATGCGGAGGGAACGGAGTGTCTCACGGACCCCATGAAACTGGCGGCAGGTACCGGAGAGTACATGCCGATGGAGCAATGGGAGGGTGAGCATTTAAATAACATCGATCAATTCTCTCTGGGTGTAACGCTTTATGAGTGGCTGACAGGACAACGCCCCTACTCCGTGGGGAAAGTTCCTACAGATGTTCGTCGCGATAGTCACGTTCGACCGCAGTTGGCGCATATGCTCAACAAGTGCGTTCCTCACCACGTGGCTGTGGTACTAGACCGGATGCTTGAGAAAAACGAAACCCGCCGCTTCGCTACAATGCGTGATGCAGCCGTCGAACTCGGAATTTCGGTGCAGAGGACAACGATGCCTCTGAAGAGTCGTCCGGAATTGAGTCCTTCAATTATTGCTGCGATTGAATTAGTTGGAGTTGCCAGACGCCAAGCTGCATACTTTCGCAAGAAAATTGCACCGCTACTTGTCGATCATTTCGATGAGGTCAAGCAGAGGCAGATGAATCATCGATTTGAGCTGACGCTCCGAATTCGAGTGGCTCGCTCCGACTGTGACCGATTGAGCAAATTGTTTGTCATGTTGCACGACTCGCTCAACCATGAAGAGGTCAGTCCCGAATGGATTCGTTCTGAAGATGCAGCCAACGCTGTACACACGTCGTTCAACGTCATCCAAACTCTCAATGGCTTTTCAGAAGATTTAAAGTCTCTTTCTCGATTGGAATGGTTACTGGACGTTGCCAAGAAACTGAAATGCCAGCCTGAGCAATTTGAAGTGTTGTTATCAACGTGGGCGAAAACCTGGGGAATCAAGCGTTCAACCCGTACAGCTGATCGAAGTACCATCGAGATCACCTATGGCCCGACAATTCCGCAGTTTGCCAAGTTGCTCGCGTCGCCCATCTTTACCGACTACATCAATAGCCTAACTCTTGAGCCATCGCGTTCAGAACTCAATGATGGCGCAGTGCAAGGCATCTTGTCTCGAAGGCGCCTCGAACAAATTCTCGACCCCCTCGAAGCCATCATTGCCGAGTCCGAGTCCGTGCTCACAGCACTGGCTCATATGGATGACGCCATTCTGCGATTCGATGTTGAGGTTCGCCGAGTGAATCCCACTCCAAAGCGATGGTGGCACTGATTCACCTTAGTTGCGCCGAGTTCGTAGCACGCGAGCAAGCCCTCAGGGTGAATGAGGCCATCGGATTGCGTTGCTTGAATCACTGGGGGCACTCGTTACACTGCCGCTCAATTCCAATACGGAGTCTAAGTGGCCCGCATGATCCTAAACACAGACAAGCCGCCCTGCTCACAAACTCTGCGCGAGTTGTTTGCGTTGGAGCGAGCAGCGATGGAATTTCATGAGGGGCTTGAGGTCTTCTGTGACGAGGCGAACAAGGAACAAGAGTTCACCGTCTCCAGCCAGAGAATTTTCAGGCAGCTACTGTCCGCACTCATTCACAGGACGGATGCTCTCCTCTCAGTGTGCCGTGAGGTCGAACACGACTTGGAAACCGCTGAAGCAGGTCAGCTCGCGCGGTTCAAAGCTGCTGTCTCACATGCTCATGATTCTTTTGCGCCGCACTTACTGATAGTAACGCCTGTGAGTCCTACCTCTCGGAAGTTGGACGTTTCCACGGCTTCTGACGTTGGTATCAAGTGCCCGACGTGCGAGACACAGCTAGCTTGCCCTGAGCGCCAAAAGAAGTCCGGTGCGCCAATTGCGGCTACGAAGACTACCGTCATCCAAAGTGGGTTCGAGTCCCTCGTCGAAGCCGTCAAGCAAGAGTTGCCGAAATACGAAGCACTTGCCAAAGAGATCACGGGCTTGCGTGTAGAGAAGGAGAAACTGGTCTCCTCATTTTCGATCGAAGCCGCTGTAATCGAGCAGCGATTCGCAGGTAAGTCCAAGTTGCCAGTTTGAGAAAGTTTCTGAACATGCCATCACTTGCTGAGCCAGTTGTCGAGCGATTGCTCGCTGAGTTTCAAGCTGGTTTAGAATCTCTCCGCGAGATGCCCGACAGAACTGAAGATGCCGTTCGTGACCTCGTGATGGACTTTTGTTTCTGCTCGCGTCTCATCCGGACAGACCTCAGGACAGTTCGCGGTCCTCGGAAGATCGATCTCGCAAAAGATGCCGTTCGGATGTTTCTCGAAGCCCACGTGTTGCTCGAGTTTCTCATCACAAACGAGTCATCCCTGTCTGTCTACGTGGACAACATCAAAGAACGTGCAACTCAGTTGCAGAGCGATTTCAATTTGGGACCCCCAGCGGGACGTTGATTGCATCAACTATGCGTATCGCTCTCGGATGTGATCACGGCGGGTTTCCGCTCAAGCAGCGAATTGCTTCTGTCGTGCAGGCGGCGGGGCACGAGGTCGTCGATTGTGGGACCGACTCGATTTGTTCGGTCGATTACCCGGACTTTGCGCGGAAGGTCGGGGAGACAATCCTTGCCGGGCGGGCTGAGCGGGGGATCTTGATCTGCGGGAGCGGCGTGGGGATCAGCGTGGCGGCGAACAAGATTCCGGGCATCCGTGCAGGGGTCTGTCACGACATCTACTCGGCTCATCAGGGAGTCGAGCACGACGACATGAACGTCCTCTGTCTCGGAGCGCGCATTGTCGGCGATGAGGTCGCGGTCGAACTGGTCCGCGCGTTTGTGAACGCACAGTTCACGAACGAGGAACGCCACGTCCGGCGACTCAACAAGCTGCTCGACATCGAACGCGATGCCCTCGCCGGGAAGTTCGTTCGATAGTAGGAGCCGGTTGGAAAGCGTAGGGTAAGCCTCTAGCTTGCCCTTTTTCCAACTCCATTCATGGGCAAGCGAGACGCTTACCCTACGGTTTTCAACGGGCCGTAGCGGATGATCCAACGCGGTGATCGAGCGTTCCGGCGGCGTCACTTTCGGAATGTCACGCTTGAGGAGTGCTGTCTCGTGGAAACAGAACGTCGTTGGTCTGTGTTGCGAACTCTGGGAGCCATCCTCGGACTCAGCTTCCTCGTGTGGTTGGCGCTCGTGTGCTTCGACTTTTTCGGCGGCTCAAAATTGGTGATCGGTCCGGAGACCACGTTTGTGAACGGGCCGCTGACGGCCGAGGGGCTGATCGACTACGAAGCGGCTTTGCACGAACGACTCTCGGTGGGAGTGTCGCCGGACAACAACGCGGCCGTGTTGATTGACCGGGCGTTCGGTCCCGCAGCCATCTCGCCACATCTGCGAGTGCGGTACTTCGAGTGGTTGGGAATTGAGCCGCTTCCCGAGCGGGGCGAATACGTTGTGAACCAAGCAGCGTTTGCACAGCAAAAGCTGGGTGGAGCCCCTGACGTTGCCGAACGACAAGCGGCGATCTTCGACGAACTGTGGCGGGCACAACAACGACCGTGGACTCGGGACGAATGTCCTTTGGCGGCCGAGTGGCTGGCGGCGAACGAGAAACCGCTGGAGTTGATCGAGGCCGCGACGAGGCGGTCGAACTTCTATTCGCCACTTGTCAAAGCAGAACAACTGGCGGTGGGCGAATCGAACATTCAGAACGTGCGTGAGTCGGCTCGGTTGCTCGTCACGCGCGCGATGTTTCGGTTGGGGGAAGACGATGTTGCCGGTGCGTGGTCTGACATGCTGGCCTGCCACCGGTTAAGTCGGCTGGTTGGGCAACAACCGCAAACGATGATCCAGTTTCTCGTCGCAGTGGCTGTCGATGCTGTAGCGACTGCCGGAGACGCCGCCCTGATCGCACATGGTCTACCTGCTGAACAGGCTCGACAATGTCTGGCCGACCACACCGCGTTGCCCTCGCTTCGAAATGCCGCCGATGTCTTGCACGGCGGCGAGCGTCTTGTTTCCCTAGACGCGATGCAATCCACTGCGGGCAGCGCGGGATTCGACTTCAATGTGACGATGCGCCGCACGAATCAAGTGTTTGATGACATCATCGCGGCGATGAAACTGAAGGGCGCACAGAACCGGCGTGATGCGTTCGCCAGGCTGGAAGCAGATCTCAAGCAGCGTTCCCAGGCCGCCCGTCATCCGCTCCGTTTGATAGCTGGCTTCGTCGTCAGCGGGCGCAAGGCCATCAGCAACTCGGTGAGTGACACGCTGGTGATGTTGATGGCGCCAGCCTTCACCCAATACCAAAACGCTGACGACCGAACCCGCATCAAGAGCGATCTCGTTCTAGTCGGCTTCGCCCTCGCCTCGTATCGGGCGGAACTGGGGGACTATCCGCAGGAACTGGCCGCGCTCGTTCCGAAGTACCTCGACGCACTACCGTCCGACAGGATGGTCGATCAGCCGCTGCGATACGTCGTGCGCGAGAACGGTTTCTTGTTGTACAGCGTCGGCGCGAACGGGCGGGATGAAGGTGGTGTCATGAAGGGGCAACTGAATCAGGACGACGTTTCCTTCGAAGTGCCGCCGCTCTGAACGCTGTCTGGCTGATGCCTCACCCGATTTTGACACGCCGTCCTACTTGGAAAGTGGCAGCGTGCGAGCTGCGGGGGCGTGGATGACCTCGAAGCGAGTTTGGTCCGGCCCTTGGCGTTTGGCGGCGTACATCGCTTCGTCTGCGTGTTGGATGCAGTCTTCCCCGTCGAGATCACCCGTTTGGAACGTGACGACTCCGAGACTGAACGTGAGCGCCGGGTGACTACGTTCGACGAAGTGTCGCAGGGCGGCTCGCAAGCGTTCGGCGATGAGTGCCGCGTCCTCGTGATCGACCTCGGATAGGACCAGCAGGAACTCATCGCCTCCAAGCCGACCGACGCAATCGTACGGGCGTGTGTGTTGTCGCAGTGCGACGCCGATCTGCCGCAGCGCCACGTCGCCCGCGCGATGACCACCCCGATCATTGATCCCTTTGAAGCCGTCGCAGTCGAATAGGGCGAGAGTGAAGGGGCGACCGAATCGGCGGGTGCGGCTCAATTCTGCTTCAAGCGCCTCGGTGAGTGCCTGCCGGTTGGAAAGCCCGGTGAGCGGGTCGAGCCGTGCGAAGCGATGGGACTCTGCGAGCCGCTCGCGCAGGCGATCCATCCACACGACCAGCCACAACGCGACGAGGAGTCTCATCGCCTGACCGAACACAAGCTGCGACCAGTCTTCTGCGCGGGACGCTTCAATCAGGCTCCAAACGAGCAGCGCGACCACGGTCGATTCGAGAGCGACCGCACGCGAGCAGGACCAACCCAGCACAACGAGCAACGCGATCATCAGCCAAGTGGCGGGGAGCGCGATCCGCTCTGAGGCATCCGCGAACCGGCAACAGGTGACGAGTACGAGACCCGCCATCAACAGCGTTGGGCGAATGAACGCGCGCGCGTCGGGGCGACGTTCAGTCATTGAGGACCGCTCGGCAAATGGATGTTCGGTGGCAGTGTGATCGGGTGGCATCATCGGGTGACAGTCGAGAGTGACACCGCTGACAGTGGAGAGGTTTCCAAGCGGCGAGCAGATGGTACTGAGTTCGCAGAGCGACCACACACTGGCACGGTGAGCTGACGAGTCGATTGCATCAATGCGTGACCGCGATAACCTGTCGCGTGCCAAACTGCGTCGTACTACTCGATCCCGAAATGTTGTCGGGCCGCGCGCATTGGGATTGTCTGAAAGTAGCCTTCATCGCTCCGCGTGAAGAAAGCCGATTGTGGTCCGGACAGGGATTGGCATCGTCAGCGCCCCACTCACACTCGGCTTACTTCACGCGGAGCGATGAAGGCTACTTTTTTGCGACTAAAGGTCGCGTCGTTTAACCGCGTGAACAACGCCACTGTCTGAACGGAGAAATCTCGATGATCAAAACTGGTCGAAGTTGGAAGTACCTCACGTCACTGATCGCCGTCGCGGGGCTGTGCTGTGCATGGGGGCCGCGTTCGTTGTTGGCCGACAACGCGGCGCAGCGCGATCCCAAAGCCAAGCCGAACATCGTGTTTATTCTTGCGGACGACTTGGGCTACGGTGATCTCGGCTGCTTTGGACAGAAGAAGATTCGCACGCCGCATCTCGACAAGCTGGCTGCAGGAGGGATGCGGTTCACGCAGCATTACTCGGGGAATGCGGTCTGCGCTCCGTCACGTTGCGTGTTGATGACGGGCAAGCATCCGGGACATGCGTTTATTCGGAACAACCGCGAAGCGAAGCCCGAGGGCCAGTATCCGATTCCCGCTGAGACCGTGACGCTCGGCAAGTTGCTGCAAGGCCAAGGCTATGTGACAGGGGCGTTCGGTAAGTGGGGACTCGGCGGGCCAGAGTCTGAAGGGCGACCACTCAAGCAGGGAATCAACCGGTTCTTCGGCTACAACTGCCAGGCGGTCGCGCACAGCTTTTATCCCGCTTCACTGTGGGACGATGAAAAACGCTTTCCGCTGAATTCGCCCGCGATCCCCGGTCATCAACCCAAGCTACCCGACGGGGCCGATCCGCTCGACCCCAAGAGTTACGCAGGCTTCACCGGTCAGGTGTACTCGGCTGATGTCATCGCCGAGCAGGCGTTGAAGTTCATCCGTGACAACAAGGACCGGCCGTTCTTCCTCTACGCGCCGACGACAATCCCACACCTCGCCCTGCAAGCTCCGGCCGACGCTTTGAAAGAGTACGACGGTACGTTTCCGGATGATCCGCCCTATGTGGGTGGCCGCGGCTACGTTCCCAATTTCGCGCCGCGCGCGACCTATGCGGCGATGGTCACGCGGATGGATCTGCATGTCGGCGAGGTGGTGGCTCTCATCCAAGAACTGGGGCTGACCGAGCAGACGATCTTCGTCTTCAGCTCCGACAATGGGCCGCTGTATGACAAGCTGGCCGGAACCGACTGCGAGTTTTTCGAGTCGGCCGGGCCATTGCGCGGTCGGAAGGGATCGCTGTACGAAGGCGGCTTCCGCGTGCCGACGCTCGCCACATGGAAGGGTCGCATCCCGAGCGGCATTACGTCGGATCGCGTGACTGGATTCGAGGACTGGCTCCCCACTTTGCTCGATCTGGCAGGAGCGACCAGCGCAACGCCGCACAATCTCGACGGCATCAGCTTCGCGCCGACGCTGCTCGGCCAGACACAACCGCCGCGACCGTTCCTCTATCGCGAGTTCCCGGGTTACGGCGGACAGATCTCGTTACGAATGGGCGACTGGAAGGGAGTTGTTCAGAATTTGTTGCCACAGAACAAACAGCCGGGGCGGCCGTGGAAGATTGAACTCTACAATTTGAAAGACGATGTCTCTGAGGCTCACGATGTCGCCGCCACTCATCCGGGGGTCGTGGCAGAGATCGACAAGCTCATGCGAGAACAGCACTCCCCCTCCGTCGAGTTCCCGTTCCCGGTACTCGACCGCCGCTGATATGCTTGTGGCCAATAGTACTTCCCGCCTTATGTGGTGGAGCAAGTACTGCGGCCAATTCTCTGAACTGCATTCGCTCGAGTTGATTGGAGATGCAGAGAACGTGACACCGCACGGTGCAATGCCGCAGAATCACCGAATCTGAGGCGTTAGACGCACTGAGGAGTCAGGCTATTTCCTTGCTCTCAGCAAGCAAAAACAAATAGCCCCCACTGCTAAGCAACGGGGGCTATCTGTAAAGAAAAGGCTGGAGGTTCCGAGTTGCTATGCCGTAGCGTTGCGGTCTGTGAGTAAATTACTGATTCGAGACCGACCTATGGTGTTGATGACTTGCAAGCAAGCCGACACCGACGGAAC
>JAYTQJ010000476.1:0-8431 GCA_043746775.1 Schlesneria sp. | reverse complement strand
CGCCCAAAGTAGCCTTCATCGCTCCGCGTGAAGAGAGCCGAGCGCGGAATGACGCTGTTTCCCGCGTCTCCGGGTCGCTGGTGACTCGGCTGACTTCACGCGGAGCGCGGAGCGATGAAGGCTACTTTTGTCGGTCACGTCCGGTCTAGTTCTTCTGCAGGTCGCCTGAGTGGCACGCCTACGGAAGTGGAACCAAGAACAGATCGAACTGTCCATTGCGTTCGCTGACGACGAACAGGCTTTGGCCATCGGGATGCCACGTCGCGTAGTCATCGTGTTCAACGTGAGTCGTCACGGGCGCGAGGCCACTTCCATCGGCTCGCATCACGTAGATGTTGTAGTTGCCATCGCGACCGCTGGTGAATGCGATGCGGCTTCCGTCCGGTGAGAACTTGGGGCGGATGTCCTGCTTCGGACTGGTGGTCAATCGTTGCAACTGCGAGCCATCCAGATGGGCGACGTACAGTTCGTAGTCGTCGTCGCGCGTGGAGCTGAAGACGAGTCGTTTGCCGTCCGGCGAGCAGTGCGGCCAGTTGTTGACGCCCGCTGAAGCAACAACAGTGCGCCTGTTCTTGCAGTCGAGATCGACGGAGAAGATCGACTGCCGCCCTTCTTCGGGGTAGCTGAACAGCACTCTCCCGTTGTCCCGTGTGAAGGTTGGGCT
Organism: Schlesneria sp.; assembly: GCA_043746775.1. GTDB lineage: Bacteria > Planctomycetota > Planctomycetia > Planctomycetales > Planctomycetaceae > Schlesneria. The sequence goes on along the minus strand of JAYTQJ010000476.1, from coordinate 7,767 downwards.
GTGCATTCCCGAGAAGCCGCCGCCAGGAGGAAGCTCGGTGATTTTGTTCTCGATCAAATCGTGAACCACCATCGCCAGCGTGAGGTTTCCCCGGTTCTGCACGTAGGCCAGGTAACGCCCATCGCTCGACACGGCCGGTTCAAATTCGGAACGAGTCTCATCGGGATGCAACGGCGCGGACTGGCCGTCTTTCAGCGTGAGCTTCATCAGCCGTAGCCGGTTCGGCTTGTCGTGCAGCACGTAGAGCAGCTCCGTCCCCTGCGGGTTGAGAAACACGGGATCGCGTTTCACTCGGCCGTCGGTCGTGAGACGTTGCGGCTCAACGGCGGAAGCGGGCAGCGAACACAACAACGTCACGGCAAACAACGCCAAGCGGCGTCGGCACTGTGAGCAGTTCAATGATCGGACAAGTTGGCGCAGCCTGCTCATGACATCGCATACCTGTGTGAGAACGCATTTCAAAACCTGTTCTGACTCAAAATACCAATCCGACGCGTCTGAAGGGCTTCACTGTCATCGAGCGTCCAGACCGCGCTGGCAAGTTTTGAAGTTGCGTCTCTTTGAGACGCGAAGCAGTGGCTGACTTATGAGCATCCGCTTCTGCCGCCGCGTTGTGGCTCAAACATAACCGGAACGAGTGTACAAGTTGGCCCTGCTACTCGCCCAGATACGCGTCCTTTACCCGTTGATCGTTCAGCAGCGAGGACGCCGAGTCGCTCATCGTGATTGTCCCCGTTTCCATGACGTAGCCGCGATGAGCCAGCTTCAGGGCGAGACGAGCGTTTTGTTCGACGATCAGGACGGACATTCCCTCCTCGGCGTTGAGCCTGCGGATCACGTCGAAGATCTTCAGCACGATCAGCGGAGCCAGGCCGAGCGACGGTTCGTCGAGCAGCAGCAGTTTGGGACGGCCGAGTAACGCGCGGGCGACCGCCAGCATCTGTTGCTCGCCGCCGGAGAGCGTTCCGCCGAGCTGGTCCTTCCGCTCGCGCAGGATCGGAAACAGTTCGTAGGCGTGGTCGATGTCCTTCCTGATCCCGTCCTTGTCGTTGCGCGTGTAGGCTCCGAGTTCGAGGTTCTCCAGCACGGTGAGCCTCGGAAAAATCTTGCGGCCTTCGGGGGACTGGCACAGGCCGAGCCGGACGATCTCGTGCGGCGGCAGGTTCTGAATCTCACGCCCTTGAAACACGATGCGGCCCGCACGGGCACGGACGGCCCCCGAGATCGTCATCAGCGTCGTGGTCTTCCCCGCGCCGTTGGCTCCGATCATCGTGACGATCTCCCCCTCGTTGACTTCGAGCGAGATGTCCTTCAGCACCTCAATCGGCCCGTAGCCAGCGTGCAGGTTTTCGACGGTCAGGAGCGCCATCAAGTCACCTCCTCTTTGCCGAGATACGCTTCAATGACGCGCGAGTTGGCGCGGACTTCGGCGGGCGTGCCCTCGGCGATTTTCTGCCCGTAGTCGAGCACGGCGATTCGGTCGGAGATGTCCATGACCAGCTTCATGTGATGTTCGATCAGCAGCACCGTCACGCCGGTGTCGCGGATGCGGCGGATCAGGTGCATCAGTTCTTCGGACTCGGTCGGATTCATGCCCGCCGCCGGTTCATCGAGAAGCAGCAGCTTCGGCTCGGACGCGAGGGCCCGGGCGATTTCGAGTCGCCTCTGTTCACCATACGGCAGGTTTTTGGCGAGGTCGTTTTGTTTCGACTTCAGGCTGACGAAGTCGAGCAGTTCGAGGGCACGCCCGCGCCGCTCGGCCTCGCGCCGGCGCTGCCCAGGAGTGTGGAGGAGCATGCCGAACACGTTGGGCGAGAAACTGCGGTCCATCCCAACGAGGACGTTCTCCAGCACGGTCATGTCCTGAAACAGACGGATGTTCTGAAACGTGCGGGCGATCCCGGCGAGGGCGATCACATCGGGAGTCCGTCGTGACTGCTGCCAGATCGAGTACGTCCCGAGACTGCCGATCACCATCCCACCCAGCAGCGCCAGCCACTGATTGCGGCGGTGAGTCACCTGTTCGACCGCGGCCTCTTTCAACTGAGCCAGCTTGATCTTCGCGGAATCCGCATCGGGAGCCGACAACAATTCGCGCTGCCCATCGCCCGAGAGGAATTTTTGTTCGCCAGCCCGCTCGATGAAACTCCCGCCTCCCTGCACAAGTGCGACCGCTTCGGCATAGTTGTCGCGCGTCGTCAGTGCCTGTTTGAGATTGGGGGCGGTAGCCAACAACCGCGTGCTGGTCGCGGGGACGATCTGCCAGCGGCTCCCTCGTCGGACGAGACCCGGCTCGCCGCGAAGCTGCCGCAGCACATCGCGCCGTGCGTTGGGCCAATCGAACCGCCAGCGTTCTGCCCGCAGGAACTCGGTCCGGCTGAGCTGCCCATCTCCGTTGTCGTCGCCTCGCCTCAGTAGGGACTTCTGATTCTCTCTGGCCGACACGATAGGATCGCCCAAGGTTTCCGGTATTCCCTTAGCGCTCCACGAGGCCAATGCGACTTTCGCCGTCAATGCGAAAACTTCGTCCGGTGACAACTGACCGTCATTGTTCTGATCGGATGCGGCAAAGTCGGCCGCTGACGTTGCTTGCTGTCGCACTTCGTCGTCGTTGTTGTTTTTGATCGCCACGCGCCACAGCGTGTCGAGGTTGGCCATCACCAACATCGAGCCAATTCCCGTCAGCAGAGCCACCGCCGCGCAGGCCGCATAGACCTGCCATGTCACGGGGCGACGCAGTTCGCGGTCGTTGAAGACGATCTCACCACTCGTGGGCGAATAGATGCCCGTGACGGCGTTGAAGACGGTCGTCTTCCCCGCTCCGTTGGGACCGATGACCGAATAGATCTTGTTCGGCTCAACCTCCAGATCGAAGCCGTTCACGGCGGTGAGGCCGCCGAAACGCATCGTCAACTTGCGGAGTGAGAGCAGCGCCATCGGGTCGGGTTCCAGTTCCATGTGGGGCAGGTTTGCAGCCTGCCCGTGTCGAATCGTCTTCCATCGTAGATAGCGACCCCACCGGGCCTGCCCCGGTGGCTCGCGGGTTTCTGCACTACTCGGGACGCGGTTGCCTGCGAATGAGTAGTGCAAAGACCTGATTCCACCGGGACAAGCCCGGTGGGGATTCGTTTGTATTCATCACGGGCAGGTTACAAACCTGCCCCACGTTTGGCGGGCACCAGTCCCGCTGGCCGGTACCGCATCATCAGGACCAGCGCCAAACCGAAGATGATCAGCCGCCAGTTGGTGAACATCAGGAAGCGGCTGCCATTCGGGTTGATGTTGGCCTTTTGGATGACTCCGTCGAGCATCGGAGCGAAAACATTGTCGAAACCGATCAGCAGCAGCGAGCCGACGATGACGCCGCGAATGCTTCCCAGCCCGCCGAGGATCACGCACGCGAGGACGATGATCGAGCGGTTGAAATCGTAGGCATCCGGACCGGCCGTCGTGGTCAGCTTCGTCGCGTAGAGGCTCCCCGCCAGACCGGCGAGTGCCGAGCCAACCGCGAACGCGGCCAGCTTTGCTCGGGGAGCATTGATTCCCATGCAGGTCGCGGCAAGTTCGTCCTCGCGAATCGCGACCCACGCTCGGCCGAGTCGCGAGCGTTCGAGATTCCTCAGCAGCCAGACGATGCCGACCAACAACACGAGCGTCAGGTAATAGAACGGCCGCATGTCATCGCTCCAGCTTCCCGTCGAGAGACCCAGCCAGCGCAGGTTCGGCGGCGGGATCGGATTCAATGCGCGAGTTCCCGCCGTAATCTCCTCCAAATTGCGGAGCGAGAACCGCACGACTTCGCCAAACCCCAGCGTGACGAGGGCCAGATAGTCGCCTCTCAGCCGCAATGTCGGTGCGCCGAGCATGACTCCCGCCAGCGCCGCTCCCGCCGTCGACAGGACGAGAGCCAGCCAGAAACCGCACTCAAACGGATATCCCGGAACGGTCAGGATGCCGGTGAGATACGCTCCGATTCCGAAGAAGGCTCCCATCCCGAGATGCAGCAGCCCCGTGTAGCCGACGACGACGTTCAGACCCAGCGCGAGGATCGTCAGGATGAAAATGATCGGAAGCTGACTCGCCACACGGTCGAGGAATTCCTGCACGGGAACGAACAGAATCACCTCGGGCAGATGCAGCGCACGCCAACCGAGCGGAAGAGCCGGGAACAACAGCAGGACCAGTAGCCCAACCAGTTCCGGGATCAATGGCTTCAGTCTGTCTCGCAGAGTGTGCGTCATCGGTCACTCCGGAACCAGAGTTGAGAGGCCGGAGATGTCACGTCTTCCAATCGCGAAGCGATGTCAGCAATTAGCTGCGGGCGTAAGCCCGCAGACGAAGCGATTCCAGAACTCTTGAGCCGCAGCGCGGCGGCAGCAAATCGCGACACGCAACCGAATCTGTCGCCGCTTCGCGGCTCAAACAATTTGTTCGGGCCGTGTTCCGTGGGCTGACGCCCACGGCTATTTGCTGCCGTCGCTTTGCGACTCAAAACGACCGTTGCTATGCAACGCTGGACATCTGCCGCATCGAGGCTCTGAACAATCTCGTCCTTCATACCTTCTCCTGTGCCGAGCGTCCGAGCAGGCCGGAGGGGCGGAAGACGAGGATCACGATCAGGATCGTGAAGACCAGCGTCCCGGTCCACTTCTCACCGAGATACGCCGAGCCGAGCGAGCGAGCCAGCCCGATGATCAGTCCGCCGAGCACGGCTCCCGGCAGCTTGCCGATCCCGCCCAGCACCGCCGCCGTGAACGCATATAGTCCGTTCTGAAAGCCCATCTGAAAACTGATCGTGTTGATGTAGAGGGAGTACACGATGCTCGCGACTCCTCCCAGCGCGCCGCCGATGACGAACGTCGCTCCGATCACGCGATCGACGTGAATCCCCATCAGTTGGGCCGCGACCGGATTTTGCTCGACCGCCCGCATCGCCTTGCCGAGCTTGGTGAACTTCACGAACAACGTCAGCCCCACCATGATCGGCACGGTGATCAGCACGACCAGCAAGTCCTTCACCGTGAACTGAATCGCCGAGTCCCCCAACAGGTTCTGCGACGAGACGAGCTTCGGAAAATTCACATCGGCCGCTCCACCCCACAGCAGTCCCACATTCATGAAGATGAACGAGACGCCGATGGCCGAGACCAGCGGAGCCAGCTTCGGGGCATTGCGCAGCGGCTTGTAGACGATCCGATCGACCGCCCAATTGAGGCCGCCACAAAAGACCGGCACGATCAGAAAGCACATCACCAGTCCGACGAGTGCCCCACCCGTGGTGGCCTCAATCCCCACGATCCCGATCGCACTGAGCAGCGTCAGCGTCAAAAACGCCCCCAGCATAAACAGGTCGCCGTGAGCGAAGTTGATCAACCCGATGATGCCATACACCATCGTGTAACCAAGCGCGATCAAGGCGATCAGCGAACCGGTCGTCAGACCGATCAGGCAATGCTGAACAAACTGCTCCAACGCGGTGGAACTGGCGGCATCGGCGAGGAAGAGGAACGGCATCGGTTGGTTGTGGTCCGAGTTCTCGTAGGGTGCGTGGATTCTTCGGAACGCACCGTCCGTGGATCTCATCGCGTGAAGTGTTGCATCGCTCGGTGCGCTCCGAAGAATCTACGCACCCTACCGGACTGTGATTTCAGAAACCGCGCGGTCCGCGGCGCCGGTTGGGCCGATTTTTAAGTGCCGATTATCGTTGCGAGGTACCCCTTTTTGAAGCTCTGCACCTGCGCCGTTTCGATTGCGTGCGGCAAGTAGATTCTCAATGTGGCACCGTTCTGTATCAAGACGCTGTTCTGTTGCGGCTTAGGAATCCGTTCCAAACACAGTGTATCTGGCATTTGTTGGTGGCTTTGAATCAGCACCAAACCATGGTCGTCGAAGTCTATGGAACGGGAAACAAAGTCGGATGTCAGCATTTGCAGGTCGAGGCACATGTCACGAACTGACCCGGTAAAGACTTTGCCGCACATGTTGAGCGGGACAGTTGTTTCCCACCAATGGACATACCTATTCGGTCGGTGACCTAGAATCCACACCCACGGGACCGAGATGTCCAAGAAATTGGCGAGAACGCTTACGACGGCACCGTGAACGTAAACGAGTTCACAATCAGGGTGTTCTTCGATCTCGGTGCAATTCATAGGCACATAACTCTTGATTGGGCTGATTAGCGTTGTAAGGACGAAACCCCCTCACCCTCACCCCCTCACCGCAAAGCCGGGGCAAGGGGACCGGAGTCGCGCGGCCTACGGCCACTCCTGATGACTACTTCGACTCCGCGTTTCCAAGCAATCTCGCGAACTCGAACTTGCCGTCCTTCACGACGTTGCCGCTGAGGACTTTCATGCTCGTGTCGCCGTTGGCGTCGAAGGACCACTTGCCGAGGGCGCCGTCGAAGTCCTTGATGCCGAGAGCCGCCTGCGTGATGGCCGCGCGGTCTTTTTTGCCGGCTCGGCGGATCGCTTCGAGCGTCACTTTGCCGGCCTCATAGCCGTAGATCGCGTAAGCTTCGGGCGGGGCGTGGTACTTGGCGGTGTACTTTTTGACGAACTCTTCCCCCGCGCCGGTCAGCTTGTCGGGGGGAAGGCCGCCGAACGTGACGAAGCAGCGGTCGTTGAGGTTCTCGGCACCGGCGGAGGTGATGAACGCCTCCTCCATGCAGCCGTCGGGGACCATCAGTTTGGCGGTCAAACCGGCGGCGACGAGATCCTTGGCGATCTGGCCTCCCTTCGATTGCGTCGTCCCGCCGAAGTAGATCAGGTCTGGTCCCTTCGCCTTGATCGAGACCATCAGCGATTTGAACTCCTGCGCCTTCGAGTCGATGCTCTCGTGACCGAGGACGTTGAGGCCGATCTCGCCCGCGTGTTCCTCGAACAATTGTGCGATGCCCCGGCCGTAGACTTCGTTATCGTCAAGGATGTAGACCTTCTTGAGACCCATCTCCTTGGCCCAGTCGGCGGCGAGCGACCCTTGCAGGTCGTCGGCGGGGACGACGCGGACGTAGTTGATTTTCCCCGTTGGACGGTAGACCTCGGGTTCGCTCGGATCGCCGGTTCCCGGTTTGGTCAGACCGGGCCAAGTGTTCGCCGGGCTGACCATCAACAACTGGGCTCGGTTCAGGATCGGCATCGCAATTTTGGCCGCTCCACTGTTGTAGGTGCCGATGTACGCCATCACGTCGGCGTCCTTGATCGCCTGATCGGCGTTCGAGGTCTCGGCCTCGGCTGTCCACTGACCGGCGGCGGCGGTGGCATCGTCGAGATCCAGAAACTCGATCGTGAACTCACCGATCTTCCCGCCCGCCTCGTCGATGGCCATCTTGATGCCGTTGACGATGGTGTCGGTCTGCTGCTTGGCGCTGCCGGTGCGCGGGAAGCTCGACACAATCTTGATGACGTTCGGATTGCCGCCGCTCAGAGTTGGTGAGGTCGTGCCGTTCGTCCCCTTGCCGCCGTTCGTCGTCGTGTTCGAGTTGCCGGGACAGCCGGTCAAGACGAGCGAACTCAAGGCCATCAGGCTGAAAAACATCGTGGAACGAGGGCGAAACATGCAGAGACCCTTCGGAGAGGAATGTCGATTTGGGCCGGAGTTTACGGGTGCGGCGAAGACATCGTCAACCAAGGTGCCGGTGATCTCAGGACCATCGCCTTTGTCAATTTCGGGTGCCACGGTCACGGAGCTTCGACGTGGCCGTGCTTGGAAGTGAAGGCTGTTTCTCATTCTCACGGCCACGTCGAAGCTCCGTGACCGTGGCAC
>JAYTQJ010000475.1:0-8433 GCA_043746775.1 Schlesneria sp. | reverse complement strand
GGCTGGCTCCCAGTCCGGCTCCGTTGTCGCCGTGGAAGTATTCGAAGAATTGCAGGCAGTCGCGCCAGTGCGGGTCGGATTGAAACTTCTCGCTGCCGCCGAAGACGGCGCGGCGGCCGTCTTCGTCGCGGACGAAGATGTGCGCGAGCCGGCGCGAGAGCTCTTCGGCGACTTGATACAGAGTCATCAACTGGCCGCTGCCGGTCGGGCATTCGACTTGGAAGTCGTCGCCGTAGTAGGTGTAGTACTGCAACAACGCGCGGATGATGAGCGCGTTCACCGGCATCCAAATCGGGCCGCGCCAGTTGCTGTTGCCGCCGAACATGCCGCTGTCCGATTCCGCCGGCAGGTAGTTGACGCGGTATTCCTGACCCCCGACGTTGAAGACATAGGGGTGCTCGGCGTGGAAACGCGAGAGAGCACGCAGTCCGTAGGGACTGAGGAACTCGTTCTCGTCGAGCATCTTCGACAGCACGCGACGGAGCTTGGTTTCGTCCAGGATAGAAGCGAGGTGCCGGCCCGCATCACCTGGCTTCCGGGGATCGTGAATGAAGGAAGTCAGTTCTGGGCGAGCATCGAAAAAATGTTTCATCCGCTCGCCGACTTCCGGGTACTTTTGGAATATGCCGCCCTCAAAGACCGTGGCCGCACACAGTGGCAGCAAGCCGACCATCGAGCGCACCTTCAGCCGTTGCGACTCGCCGTTCGGCAAACGGAGCACGTCGTAAAAGAAACCGTCCTCCTCGTCCCACATGCCGGTGTCGTCGCCCGCGTGGACCATCGCCGCCCCGATCCACAGGAAATGTTGCGTGAACTTGAGAGCCATCTCCTCGAAGCCCTCGTCGTCCATGCTCAGTTCGATCGCGATCTCCAGCATGTTCTGGCAATAGATCGCCATCCAGGCAGTGCCGTCGGCCTGTTCCAGGTAGCCACCGGTGGGGAGCGGCGCGCTGCGGTCGAACACTCCGATGTTGTCGAGACCGAGGAAGCCTCCCTCGAAGACGTTCTTGCCGTTGCGGTCCTTGCGGTTCACCCACCAGGTAAAGTTGAGCGACAGCTTTTGGAAACAGCGCTGCAACCAAGCCGTGTCACCCACGCCGGTTCGCGCTTTGTCGAGGCGGTACGTGAAGATCGTGGCCCAGGCGTGGACGGGCGGGTTCACGTCACCGAAGTTCCATTCGTAGGCCGGAATCTGGCCATTCGGGTGCATGTACGGCTCGCGCAGCATCAGGCTGAGCTGCTGTTTGCCGAAGTCCGGGTCCACCATCGTCAGCGCGATCACATGAAACGCCAAGTCCCACACGGCGTACCACGGATACTCCCACTTGTCGGGCATGGAGATCACGTCGGCGTTGTACATGTGGTGCCAGCCGTCGTTGCGCGGAGCCGCCTTGCGGTTCGGCTTGAACGGATCGGAACCCCGTTCTTCCAGCCACTTATTCACATCGTAAAAGTAAAACTGCTTGGACCACATCATCCCGGCCAGCGCCTGCCGCATGACGCGACCTTCATCCTCGCTGAGCGATTTTGGTGTCAGCGCCGCATAGAACTCATCCGCCTCTCGCCGCCGAGCCTGCATGATGTCATCGAAGGCTCGCCCGAATGGAGCACCCTTCGGCGCGAGCGTCATCGCGCTCGGCGTGAGATCGCTGAGCCGCAGCCGCAGCGTCTGCGATTCACCCGCACCGACGGTGAGGACGTACTGCGCCGCGACCTTCGTGCCGGTCTGCTGCGGGTTCACCGCGTCGGTCTGGCCATTCACGACGCAGTTGTTGATTCCGTCTTTGACGAACGGCGTCGCGTTGGGAACGCCAAACAGTCGCTGGGTGTTCGTGTCGTTCTCCGTGAACAGCAACTTGGGCGAGCCGTCGCAATAGAAGTATCGCTGACCAAGTTTCGGATCACTCGCGGCGACGGCCGCCAGCGATTCCGTCTGCGCCGCGCATTCCAGCAGCGGCTTCTCACTGTCCTCACCCCACGACCAGGTATTGCGGAACCACAAGGTTGGCAGCACATGCAGCATCGCCGCTTCCGGCCCGCGATTGGCGATCGTGATCTCGATGAGCATGTCTTCCGGCGTGGCCTTGGCGTACTCGATGAAGACATCGAAGTAGCGGTCTTCGTGGAACACGCCCGTGTCGAGCAATTCGTATTCGAGGTCGCCCTTCCCGCGCTGGCGATTCGTCGTCACAAGATTGTCATACGGGTACGCCGCCTGCGGGTACTTGTAGAGGTACTTCATGAACGAGTGCGTCGGCGTCGAATCGAGGTAGAAGTAATACTCCTTCACATCCTCGCCGTGATTCCCTTCGCCGTTGGTCAACCCGAACAGCCGCTCCTTCAAGATCGGGTCGTTGCCGTTCCACAAAGCCAGCGCGAAACAGAGTCGCTGCTTCAGATCGCAGATGCCCCCCAGCCCATCCTCGCCCCAGTGATACGCCCTCGACCGAGCCTGATCGTGGGTGAAATAATCCCACGCATTGCCACCGTCGCTGTAGTCCTCACGCACGGTGCCCCACTGCCGCTCGGACAGATACGGTCCCCATTTCTTCCACGGCGTGTTGTCTGCACGAGACTCCTGCAAGCGTTGGTTTTCAGCGTTCATGGTGCGAGCTTTCGATTGAGGTGGTCAGCAAACGACGGGGCTGTATTGAATCAAGTCCGACAGAAAGTGAAAGCGAATGTCACGAGTTTCATCACCGCAACTTCTCTGTTGCTTGGCTGCGTCTGCCAAACCAGACAGCCAGCGGCATCAGGATGAACAGCGTCAGCAAGACGACCACGATGATCATGACCGCGACCTGCGGGTCGTCAAAATTCTGACTGGCCACGAGCATCGCGGCCGGGATGTTTCGTCCGGCAGTGCCGAACCCCAACACCATTTTCGACTCACGCATTGGTCCACCGAGGACGAAGCCCGCAACGAACGAGACTCCCACGAACAGCGTGCCAGCGAGAATCGCTCCAGAGCCAACGATCCCCAGCAAGCTCCGATAATTCATTACCGGAATGAGCACCAGCGCAACGATCACACTCGCGTTACTGACGCGGCTCATGAGGGGACGCAGCCCAGCGGCCAGCGACTCGCGGCGAGCCTTCACGAACAGTCCGACGATCAGCGGCAGGATCATGCTCACCAGTAACGCTTGAGCAATCTTCCGCGAACTGACCGAGACGCCGGGCAACAACAGCGGCAGCATCAACGGCAAGTAGCCCAGCGTCCCCACCAACAACAGCACCATCAGAGCCACTGCGAACGCGAGATCCCCTTTGGCCGTCTCGACGATTTTCGGCAGGAACGGTGCTCCGGCCGCCGTGCCCAACAGCAACAGGCCCACGGTCAACGGTTCGCTCAAGGGAATCAGTTTGGTGATCCCCACGACGACCAACGGAGCCACGACAAAATTGGCCACCAACGCCGCCACGACCAACCGCGCACGGCGCAGCGGAGCAATGATCTGCGACAACGTCAGGCTCAGGCCGACGCCCAACATGCTCGACACCACGAAGGTCAGAACCATCAAGTCTGCAAAGGCTTTCACTGCCGCCTCCAATCGCATCAATTCGCCGATGCTCCGAGTTTGCGGTCGAGTTCGATCATCGGTTGTTGGCTGACTTGCAGAGTACCTTCCGAGATGCGATCCAAATCCGCGATCAGGGTAATCACGATCGAGAAGGCCAGAGCCAGACAGCAATTGATCGCGAAGTCGCGCGAGCCGGTCAGTCCGAACTGATAACCTACGCCGGCCATCGAGAGCATCGAGACACCGTACAGGGCCAGCCAGATAATGTCGGGGATGTGATACTGGCTAACCACGACGCGCTTCGTGTGAAAGTCGATCACCTCATTCAGCGAATCGACGAACAAGGCGTGCATCTCCGAGCTGCTATCTTTCTTCGCGACCAGGAGCGCTTGCGACCACAACTCATCGTGCAGCGCTTCCGAGCGTGCGAGGACTTGTGGCAGCGACTGCGGTTGCTTCACGGCCTCGGCTCGAAGATGGACGTACTCACGCAGAAGTTTGCGGGTTTCGACACGTTCGTAATCCGGCACCAAGCCCGCTCGCAGATAGCAGGTGCCGATGGCATTCACCTCATTGAGCAGCAGTTCCCGTCGCGTATCGAAGCGAGTGGCGGCCATCCCAAACGTGAATGCCAGCAGAAAGCCCAGCAGGCCGAGTATGCCGCCGATCACGGAGCCGATCGGAGCATCGATCCCATTGTCCGATTGTCGCTTTCGGAAAATGGCGAGACGGTATCCGCCTTCAATGGCCGCCAGCACCAACAACACCGTGACTGCGAACAGCGTCCACAACGGGATGTAATCGAGCCAAGTCTTCGTGAGCATGATGTGTTTCTCAAGGGAGGGCGAGGCTCCCGCCGAGCCGGTTTGGTGATTGACGTCAAACAATGTCCGCGGCTCGGCCGGAGCCTCGCCCTCCCGAAATACCGCCTCTAAATCTCGCCTTCGAGGATCGCCTCGACTTGCCCCATCTGCACGGCTTCGAAGAGGGCCGCGTGGTCGTGTTCGGTTTGGTCGCCGTAGGCTTCGGCGAAGTCGGCCAGCGCGGAAGCGAAGGCGTTGGACTTGCCGATGTAGCCGGCGATCTTGGCGACGTCGCCGGTGCGGGCGTGTGCGCGAGCCAGCAGCGCTCCGCAGACCCAGCCCCAGAACTCGAATGGTTCGCCGGTGAGAAATTCGATTGGCATGGACGCCTTGAGGTTCTTCATCTGCCGCACGAAGTAGTGCCGGCCGTCGATGGTCGTGTAGCCCAGCAGCGGATCGCCGAGTGACTGCAATATCCGCTGAGTCTTGATGACTCGGAAACCTTCGTGATTGATGCGCATGGACAGCGGCGGCAAGTATGGCGCGTGAGCCGGTGCGACCGCCTCTTTGACTTGCAGGAACAGCGGATCGTCATCGCCGTTGCCGAACAGCAGCACGAGGTACGCTCGCGTCCCAACGCTGCTGACACCGACCACGCGATGACACACATCCGCGACCGAGTAGCGATGCAGCATGATCCGGTACTCTGGCGGCAGCGTCTCGGCGTACTCGGTCAGCGAGGCGATGACCTTCTGCCGCGTGGCGTCGTCGAGGCTCGTCAGGATCGGCGGGTCTTCGACAAACCGCCAACCACCGTCCGCCTGCCGCCGAGCAACCTTCGCCAACAACGTGTCGTTGTGCGTCCGCTGAGCTTTCGCCAGCACCTTCTTGACGACCGCCCGGAACTTGTTGCCGATCTGAATTCCCACCGATTTGAGAACCGCTTCGTTCCGTTCCAGTTCAGCGTAGGCGAACAGCGACCAGGTTTCCAAGATTCCGAGTTTCATCAGCCGCTGAGTGTTCAGCGAATACCCTCCGACGCAGCGCATCACGGCCGCGTGCCGCTCCTCGGCATCAAGGCCGTTCTCGCGGCCCGCCACATTCACGCTGGCAACCAACCGCTTCAAATCCCACTCCCACGGCCCGATGGTCGCCTCATCGAAGTCGTTGATATCGATCACGACATCTCGCTGCGGAGTCCCATACAGCCCGAAGTTATTGATGTGCGCGTCGCCGTCGATCACGACTTGCAGCCCGCTGATTGGCGTGCGAGCCAGGTCTCCCGCCATGACCGCGCACGCTCCGCGCAAGAATGCGAACGGCGATTCCGCCATGCGTCCCATTCGCAGCGGGATCAAGCTTTCCTCACGCCCGACATTGCTGGCCAGCACCGTCGCGACCGGGTCCGCTCGATCCGCCGCTGGAATCCATATCGCGTGTGCCTCACGTGGCGTCTGCTCTCGTAATTTCTGGCCCAGCTCGTACCGAGTCTCCCGCGAATCCAACGGCCGCGCTGGATCATACGGAGCCGTCGTCTGCCAGAACTCGCGCAGACTCTCCAAGCCACGAGGTGCCCAGGCTGTCTCTGTTGGTTGATCGGCGAGTTCGGTCGAAGTCGCAGAAGATGCGGATGATTTCTTGGCCATGCTGATTCCTGATGTTGTTGTGTCCGGCGCAGCTTGCTTCGGCAGCGGCTAGAGATGATGTCACTTCGGCGAATGCCCGATCGTGAAAGGTTATACCAACTCAGAGAAGCGCCGGCGCATGCTTTCAACGTGGGTTCTGGCGACCGACTTTGGCCGACCGTGGCGGGTCGGTGTTGTTCGGATTCCTCTCACGACGGCATTCCGGTTATGCCGATGATGAAGGTTGCGAATTCTGTGCAATGGCTGCGGAGTCGGTGTGTCCACATTTGAGGCTCAAGGAGGGGCGGCCATGTGGCGATGGGGGTGTGCGCTGTTGGTGCTGGGATGCGCTGTCGCGGTCGGTTTGACGACGAGCGATGCGCAGGCTCAGACGTTTGGCATTGAGTTGCATAACAACCTGATGCCGGCTTCCGGCGGTATGGCAGGGACGAGTCTGTCTCGGCCGCAGGATTTGCAGTCGGCAATCAACGGGAACCCGGCCACTCTGCGGCAGTTTCAGGGAACGCAGTTCTCGTTCGGCGGAGCTTGGGCGGACGCGAATTACAAAGTGTCGCAGGCTAATCCGCTGCCGCTGGTGGGCGTGACTCCCTTCAGTGCAACGTCCGGCACTCCGGGAGCATTGCTGGGGAACATTGGACTGACGCAAGACATGGATCTGTTCGGGCTGCCTGCGACGTTGGGCATGGGGTTGATGTCAAACGCGGGGGCGGGCGTCGATTTCCGAAAGGTCGCGGCGTCGAATGGGACGTCGGCTCAATACTTGGCGTTGGACATGGTTGCCGCAGCGGGGGTGGACCTGACCGATCGGTTGTCGCTGGGGGCCTCGTTTGCGATTGGGACATCTTTCCTGGATGGGCCGTTCGTGGACATCGGCGGAATGACCACGGCCTACGGCGTTCGCGGCAGTGTCGGTGCGAACTATCAACTCGCGCCCAATACGTCGCTGGGTGCGTATTGGCAGTCGAAGAAGAATTTGGATTTCAAAAACGGCGTGTTGCTGCTCGCAGGTAGCACGCCGGTGGATATCAAGTTCGATCATCCGATGAACTTCGGCGTCGGCATCGCCAACAGCAGCTTGATGGATGGCCGGCTGCTGCTCGCGGCCGACTGGATCTACATGGTCAACAGCGAGGCGGACTTTCTCAAGTCGATCTTCAAGGATCAGTGGGCGGTGCAGCTCGGCAGTCAATTCGCGGCGACCGAGCAGGTGCGGCTGCGGTTGGGCTACGCCTACAACCAGAACCCGATGAGGGATGCTCAACCGGGGCCAATTGGCGGAGTCACGTTTCCGGCAGTGCAATATGTGCAGGGACAGTTCGCCGCGATCACTCAGCACCGCATCACGACCGGCGTCGGAGTTCGCGACATGCTGCCGGGCATCGATGTGGACGTGTTTGGCGGCTACGCCTTTGCCGCGACCGATCAATTTGCTTCGACAACCACGACCATCAGCGGCAACTATTGGGTCGGCTTCGGCACGACTTGGCGTTTTGGCAGCCGCGCCAGCGAGCAAGCCGCGCCCGTGCAATAAGCCAGAAAGATCCGACGAGCGAGATTGGCGATGTGGGATACTCGTTCAACCGTCAATCGCCGGAGGGGCCATCGCCGTCGATGGTTTGTGAGTCGCCATTGCGGCGACCTCGTTACATGTTTCACTTTCGCGTTTGTCTTCATGAACTCGTTGAGCGGCCTCCACGCCGACGACTTGCTGTTGCTGAGTCAGACTGACAACTCGAATTCGTCAGGACCATTGAGGCTCGACTCCGACAGCCCTGAGTCACGCGCGGTTGACGGACGGATGCTTGGTGGCGAGCCGCTGGTTGGCGTTCCTCAAGGTGAGGTGTGGCCGCGCGAGTTTGTCCGTGCTGGTGATTTTCCGCATTCGATCCTCTTCCCAGGGACCAACGTCTCGGTGAAGGTCGGCGGGTACGCCAAGTTCGATTTCATTCAAGACTTCAATTCGATCGGCAGCACCGATGACTTTGATACGTCGACAATCCCGACGAGCGGTCCTCAGAAGGGAAACACGCGGCTGCACGCGCGGCAAACGCGGTTGAATTTGGATGTGCGGCATCCGTCGGAGTTGGGTGACGTTCAAGTTTTCGCCGAAGGAGATTTCTTCGGAAGCGGGAACGCCTTTCGACTCCGGCACGGCTACGGCAAGCTGGGGCCGGTGTTGGCCGGTCAGACGTGGTCCACGTTCATGGACGAAACTGTGATGCCGGATCTCGTGGACTTTGAAAGCCCGACGGGAGCACTGCTGACTCGGCGCGGGTTGTTGCGCTGGACTCAGCCGCTCACCGCGATCGAAGGATTGGAATACTCACTGGCGGTGGAAGACCCGTCGCCCGCGTTCACCTCGACGGCGGGAACTTTCGAGAATGCTCTGCCCGACTTCATTGGACGACTGCGGTTCCAACGAGAGTCCGTGCATGCGCAGCTTGCCGGATTCGCGACCAA
>JAYTQJ010000474.1:0-3746 GCA_043746775.1 Schlesneria sp. | reverse complement strand
GCGAGGTGAGGTTGAGACGCGCGGCGTTGCATCGTGGCCGTGAAATCGGGAAAACGCCTTCACTTTCTCACACGGCCACGTCGAAGCTCCGTGACCGTGGCACCCCAAACTGAATCAGCCTCTGCCCGAGTAGCGTCTGCTGTTGATTCGGGATGACTCGACGGAATTGATGCCCTTCGTTGATCGCGCCTCCTGTCGCGGAGCGACAGGGCTACCTTCTCGACGGCTCCCGCGTGACGACTCATGCGGCATGAAGTAGAGTGCTTCACGCCGCTGTTTGGCAACCGAACCGACCTCCCACTTATCGACTTTCAAAACGCATGGCCATCGAATTCAACTGCCCGTACTGCACCGCTGTGATCCGCGTTCCCGACAATGCGGGCGGAGGCAAAGGACGCTGCCCGAAGTGCGCAACGCGGCTCAGCGTCCCCAAAGTTTCGACGCCCAAACGGGGGGCAGCCCCGGTCGAACCCAAAGTGGTTCTCGCACCGCCTCCCACAGAGCAGCCGCTCTTCACGCTCGACGTGTCCTTGCCAGAGGCTTCATCGTCCGGCAACTCGATCCCCGGAATTGATCCGCTGGAAGTCAACTTTGCCGACGCATCGAGCGCGACCGACGACGCGCTGCCGTCCGATCCGATGGACATCTTCTCGGCCGATCATCACGCAGACACTGTTGCTCTGAAACCGAGGCGCAAGAAACCTGGAGTCGGCTGGAAGGTTCCGGCCATCGTCGTCGTCCTGTTGTTTGCAGCGGCGGGCGGTTGGTTTTTCTGGCAGGAAAAACTGGGAGCATCGCTCAGCGGAGACTTGATCGCGGAGACCGCTGATGAGCTGGACCTGCCTCCCGGATTCGTTGACAAGTCGTTGCTTGGCTCGTCATCAGAGGTCGCCGAGACCATTCTGACCAAGCTCGAAAAGTCACCGCTGCCGCTGACCAGCAGTCTGATGCAGGTGCAACTGAGTGGCTACAAAAAAGGACTGCTCATCAAGTTGAATCTCGGTTTGCAGAGCCGTTTTTACCGGGTCGATGTCAGCGACAACCTGCCGCTGCGACAGTTCCGCTCGAAGCATGCACCAGAACTCGAAGGGCGACGGGTGTTCGAGGTCGAACAGGCTGCGAAGTCGTTCGCGACCGCGTACAGCCAGGTTCTCGCCAAGAAGTCCGACATGTCCTCAATTGGCGAGTTTCGCGACACGCTCGCGCTGCCCGCTCTGGTTCGTGGAGTCGGTCATCAACTCATCGCCACCCACGGTCGGACGGCCTATCCGTGCGTCTACGAAGACAGCGAAGGGGCTTGGTATTTCCTGATGCCTCCCGACGTGAAGTCGTTCGTGATCACCGGTCGCAAAGATGCGAACGGCACCGTTCCATTCCCGGCCACGTTCAAGGTCAAAGTCGGCGGCATGATGAAGCCCCTTTCCAAACCGGGCGACAAGCTCGACGACGAACCCTCATCAAAATCCAAGGGCAAGCTCAAGAAACCGGCCAGTGAACCGGACCCCGCCGATGCGGAAATGGATCCGAAAGAAGAACCGATCAAGAAGCCCACTGAGTGACCCGGGCACATCCGTAGTGCTCTGTCCGTTCTTAATTTGGGCAGGGTAGCTGAAGTCGTGAGACTTCAGAAAACGCAGAACTCTTACGAGTTCGGCTACCCCAAAATACTGATGAGCGCCGAACTCAGTCCCGATCAAACGTACGAAACGCAACGCTTGCCCATCGCCTAACAGCCTATCCCAAAGCCCCTCACCCCCGGCCCCTCTCCCCGCAGAACCGGGGCGAGGGGTGAGTTTACGGAGAGGTTCTCAATGATCTCGCTGATGATCGGGTGAGGGTCGATTTCTCTCGGCGGACCAAACGAACAAAGCCTGTCACAGGACAGGCTTTGTAAATTGATTTCGAGATTTCCGACGCCGAACCAACAGAGCCGCACTTTCAGGTGACCGGTTCCTCAGCGTGGCAATTCTCAAGCGAGGCGGCTCACATGCCGGTCTTGGCGCGGCGCAGTTTTCGGCGCTTGATCTTCCAGCGTCGATCTCGTTTCTGCTTCGTCGTCAGGTTCTTTTCTTTCATCGTGAATCGTCTTCCATCTGAATCTGAGGTTCATGCGGCCCGGTTCGGCCTGTGGGTCGAGGAATGAGGGGGCAGAAGATAGCAAGCGATCCCCGCTCCGCAAAGCCAACGCGCCCAAATGTTCTTTTCTGCCGTCGCCTCCGCTAGAGTGGGCCTCAGCGACAAAAGTAGCCTTCATCGCTCCGCGTGAAGTCAGCCGAGTCACCAAGCGACCCGGATACGCGAAAAACAGCGTCATTCCGTGTTCGGCTCTCTTCACACGGAGCGATGAAGACGACTTTGGGCGGACGCATCAGAGTGGGCCTCATCGACACGACTTTTAGGCGAGCGGCAGAAGTTGTCATACCGGTCATTGAAGCCTGACACGCAAGCGAAGCTTGGGGTGTCGAACATCCTTCGCTTGCGCGCCAGGCTTTGATGGTTACGCTTTTTCTTGCCGCCCGCCTTATGGATTGCGAACTCTCCCCCACATGCCCGTTCTTTCTGAATCGTCTCCCACCGTCCGCACTCGACTCCAAAGCCTGCCGCCGCTTCATTACGGCGGATTGAAGCTGGATTCGCGGTATCTGCTTTCGCCCTTGGCCGGGTACACGAACCTGCCGTTTCGTCGGATTGTGCGTGAGTTGGGTGGCGTCGGATTGGCGACGACTGATTTGGTGAACGCTCGCGGGTTGCTCGACGGCAGCCCGAAGACGCTGCAACTGATTGAGACCTGCCCGGCGGATCGGCCTTTCGCCGTGCAAATTTTTGGTGGCGATCCCGTCATCATGCGGGATGCGGCTCAGTTGCTGGAGGCGCGCGGCGTCGATTCGATCGACATCAACATGGGCTGTCCGGTCAGTCGCATCACGAAGGTGGGAGCCGGTGCGAGTCTGATGTGTCAGGCCGATCGCACAATTGATCTGGCGCGAGCCGTGGTTGAGTCGGTCAAGATTCCGGTCACCGTGAAGATGCGACTCGGCTGGGACAGTACGCAACTGACGGCCCCGGCATTCGCGCGTGAGTTCGAGCAAGTCGGCGTGGCCGCGGTTGCCATTCATGGTCGCACGCGAGAGCAGGGCTTCAGCGGAGTTGTCGATCGAACAGGAATCCGGAAGGTGGTCGAGGCGGTCGAACGGATTCCGATCATCGGCAACGGCGACATCCGTACGGTCGAAGAGGGCGAGCGGATGTTTGCGGAAACCGGGTGCCAGGCGATCTCGATGGGCCGCGGCGCGTTGGCCAATCCGTGGCTGTTCCGGCAGTTCGTCGAATGGGAGGCGACGGGAGAGTACTCACCGGCGGGGACATTCGATGATCGCCTCGTGCTGCTCAAACGTCAGTTCGAGTACGCCGTCGAACAGCGCGGGATCGAGCGGGCAATCACGTCGTTCCGCAAGATGGCCCATTGGTATTTGAAGGCGATGTGCGTCTCTGCCAGCTTGAGAAACCAGTTGCAAGAGGCCCGAACACGGCTGGAATTTGAAACGGCTCTCGACGACATTTCTTTGCTGGGACCGACGCGCGGTTCGCGTTCGGGACTGCTCCCGAGTTTGCACATTTCTGTTCCGGCCGGTCCCAATGCGAACTGGTGATGATGCCCTTCGGTCGTCTTCTTTTCCGGATGGCGACCTCACTCCGAGCAGCCGGGGTCAGGTGGTTCAAAGTTCATTTTTCGCTGCGAAAAATGA
>JAYTQJ010000473.1:0-1653 GCA_043746775.1 Schlesneria sp. | reverse complement strand
TCCTCGCGATGCGCGAGTACGTTCCCGGTGCGAGCTTCTTCGTCGGAAACAAAGTCGTCACTTCGCACGGACTGCTGAAGCATTGGACGGGAGAAAATCTCAACACGGCGATTGGCTTTCGCGGTCAGATGGCAGAATGTGTCAACGGCCATCGGTACGACTCCGTCGATGCGGACCTCGGCCCCTGCTCCGTCTGCGGTGCCGCCGAGCGACAGGCCGAACCGTAACAGTTGCTCTTTCGGCCATTCGTGTTGAAACCGAATTCGTGAGCCGCAAGGCGCTAGCCGCGGTTCGATGAAGACAACCCGCGGCTAGCGCCTTACGGCTGACACGCCACCGATCGGCAAGCCCGAACTGCTGACCATCGCACGCCTCGACAACGAACGTCCCGACTTCGACGGATTGCAGGGAGTCAAAGCTCGCTATCAGGAAGACGGCAAGTTGCTGGTGATCAATGCCGGGGCAGGCGAGCGTGGCTTCGCGGTCTGCTTGAACTGCGGCTACTCCGAAAGCGAACTCACCGCGTTCAAGCACGGGCCGGAAGATTTGCCAAACTCCTACGAACAACACGCTCCGTTACAGTTCGCTCCGAGGAAAAACAGCCCTGCCTGGGTCGTCTGCCGGAAGCAAAACGGCAAGCACGACATCAGACGGCAGATGCTGACCGCTCGGCAGGTCACCGACATCGCGGTGATTGACGTGCCGCAACTTGTCAACGCCGACCTCGCCGTAGCCACGACGCTCGCTCATGCGTTTCGACTGGCGGGCACTCAACTCCTGAGTCTCGACAGCCGCGAACTCGGTTCGTTCGTGATGCCCACCGACTCCGGCCCGCACTGCGGGCTGGTGCTGTTCGACACCATGCCCGGCGGCGCAGGCCATGTGGAGGAGTTGCTCGAATCGGCCGCCGACTGGATCGGCAAACTGACCGAAGTCCTCTTCGTCAATGAGGCCCATCACGAGCGCTGCATCTCCGCCTGTCTCGATTGCCTGCTGAGCTACGAAACCCAGTTCGACCACGACCAAGGACTCCTCGCGCGAGCCACCACATGGGAGTTCTGGGACTGTCTCCGCAATCACCGAGCGTGGTCCAACAGTGCATCTCACGCGTCGCCGCCGCGAGCGATTCCTTCAGTGCCGCCAACAACTGATGCTTCGGCACCCACAGCACCGGATCGCTTGGAAAGGGCGCGACGAAAGCGAAAGTCGTGAGCCTCGCCAATCACGTCTGGGAAAGAGGACGTCGCGAGCACGTCGCCGTGAGACCTCAGATTGCAGCAGGAAGAAAACACGCGAGTGGAGCCGATCGTCACTGGTCTTCATCGCGGTCGTTGATCCGTCCGCCGATTACGCGAGCTTCATGTCCTGGCCCGTTCGCGTGTTTCTGAGCAGAACGTCGACACTCTTCAGCCGGTGATGCTGGCCGCTCTCCTGATTCACGAGGCCGCTGATCGTCGTCCCCGGCGAGACCTTGCCGATGATTTCCAGCACCCGCTCGAAGGCGATATCCGTCGGCATCGAACCTTCGGCCTTCGGAAAGCCTTTCAACAACCGCTGCTTGAGCGTCGCGGTAGCCGCCGTGGGCTGATCAGCCGGGCCAGCGACGATGACGGCGACAGTTCCAGCCAGTCTTTCAATGCGATCGTCACGAAC
>JAYTQJ010000472.1:0-1659 GCA_043746775.1 Schlesneria sp. | reverse complement strand
AACCTTGATCCAGTGAACTTTGCCCTTGTCCGTGAAGAACAGCAGGAAGTCGTGAGTGCTGGACACAAACAGATGAGCGATCGGATCTTCGTCGTCGGAGGTCGCACCTTTGATGCCTTTGCCGCCGCGATTCTGAGCTTCGTACTCGGTCAACTGCGTCCGCTTGATGTAGCCGCGTTGCGACAAGACGACCGTCATCGGCTCTTCGGTGATGAGTTCGTCGCGATCGACGTCTTCGGCCTCGGCGTCCTCGATGTCGGTACGGCGCTTGTCGCCGTATTTCTCTTTGAGTTCCAGCATGTCTTCCCGGACGACCGCTCGAATGTGAGCCTCGTCGGAGAGTAAGTACAGATAACCCAAGATGTCCGTGAGCAGCTTGCCGAATTCCTCGGCGAGCTTTTCGCGTTCGAGATTCGCCAGCGAACCCAACTGCATCGAGACGATCGCTTCCGACTGATTCGGCGACAGCGAGTATGCTTCTTTAGTGCCGTACTCGTCTTGGAACGCCTTGAAACCAATGTCACCGAGCGCTCGCGCAATCAGTCCGCCGGGAACGGCGATCTGCTGCAAGCGGACCTTCGCTTCGTTGCGGCTCGGGGATTGCCGAATCGTCTGGATGACTTGGTCGATGTCGATCTGAGCGATCATCAAACCTTCGACCGTGTGCTTACGTTTGCGAGCTTCGCTCAGCAGGAACTCGGTGCGACGGCGGATGACGTCCACGCGGTGCAGGATGAATTCCTGCAACATCTCTTTGATCGTCAGCACCTTGGGCCTGTTGCCGACCAGCGCCAACAGGATGACGCTGACCGTCTGCTGTAACGGCGAGAACTGGAAGAGTTGATTGAGCACGACTTCTTTGTCGGCGTCGCGTTTCAAGACGATGTGCAAGCGGACGCGCCACGGTTTGTCGGTGCGGTCGGTGAAGTCGGTGACCCGCGCGATCCCCTTGATCCGCTCGTCCTTGACCAGTTCTTCGAGCTTCGACCGGATTCGGTCGCGGGTGTCTTGGAACGGAATCTCGGTGACGACGATGACGTCCGAATTCTTTTCCGTTTCAAAGTGCGTGCGTGCTCGGAGCGTGAACGTGCTCCGGCCAGTCAGAAAGCCCTGCCGTGCGCCGGCTCGACCACAAATAATGCCGCCGGTCGGGAAGTCCGGAGCGGGCATGACTTGCATGATCTGGCCGATGGTTGAATTCGGATTGTCGATCAGCATGACCGTCGCATCGCAGACTTCGCCGAGGTTGTGCGGCGGGATGCTGGTCGCCATACCAACGGCGATGCCGTTCGAGCCGTTGACCAACAGGTTGGGGAACCGCGAGGGCAACACGACCGGCTCGGTCCGTTGCTGGTCGTAAGTCGAGACGAACTCAACGGTGTCGCGGTCGAGGTCTTGCAACATGTCGCCAGCCGCTTGCGACAGCCGAGCTTCCGTGTATCGCATCGCGGCGGGAGGCAGCCCGGCCAGCGAGCCGAAGTTTCCCTGCGTGCTGATCAGCGTCTCACGCATCGCCCACGTCTGAGCCATACGGACCAGCGTCGGATAAATCGCTCCGTCGCCGTGCGGGTGATAGTTACCCATCGTCTCGCCGACGATCTTCGAGCATTTCGTGCGTGACGACGACGGTCCCAAATTGAGATCGCGCATCGCCACCAA
>JAYTQJ010000471.1:0-1660 GCA_043746775.1 Schlesneria sp. | reverse complement strand
CGAAGCGTGAGCGAGGACGCATGTCGCTCGACTCTCGTCCTCGCTCACGCTTCGGGTTGGTGTTGTTCTTGGACAAGTTCTTAGCGCTGACGTGTGTTACATCCTCGCTTACGCTTCGGGTTCGTGTCGGTTTCAATCGCGCCCAGTATATTGCCCCTCGATCATCGGCATCCTCGAAATGGGAAGGCTCTTCACTATGCGGCTTTGGCTGAAATCGATGGCCGTCACAATCACATGGATCACCTTGATCATGTTCTGGGACGGCCATGCAAAGTCACTCGCTCGCGCCGAGGATTCACCTGCTCTGTTTATTCGCGGGTTGAACTTGAATGGCCCCGCAGCCGTCATCGACAAGCAGCAATGGCACGGCAAAGAAGCGGACAACTACACCTGCAACGGCAAGTCTTTCGACAACCAAGCCGTCACACTCAAGCCGCCGACGGACGCTGAACGAGCCAAGATGATTCGGAGCAGTCGTTGGGGGAATGAGATCGATGTGTCCCTGACAAGCCTCCCGGCGGGGCCGTATCAGGTCTTCCTCTATGTCTGGGAAGACAACAACTCAGAGACCTTCGACATCCTGCTCAATGAACAAACCGTACTCAGGCGATTCCACAGCGGGACGGCCGGTCAGTGGAAGAAACTCGGCCCGTGGAAAACCGAGACCCGTGGCGGAACGATCACGCTCTCGGCGCGAGGTGGTGCGGCAAACTTGTCGGGCATCGAAGTCTGGTCCGGAACCGGGCCGATCCCTCAGCCGAAGCCGCCCGGATTTGCAGACGCTCCCACCGACGAGCAGCTCGTGTTCTTCGAGAAGCGCGTCCGACCGCTGCTCATCGAGCGGTGTTACGAATGCCACAGCGCGACGGCGAAGGATTTGGGAGGCGGCCTGCTGCTCGACTCACGGCCGGGGATCGTGAAGGGAGGCGACAGCGGCCCCGTTCTCGTGCCGGGCGATCCGGAGAGCAGTCTCCTGATGACTGCCGTCAGCCACACGAACACCGATTTGAAAATGCCACCCACGAAACGATTGAGTGACGACGAGATCCGCGATCTCTCGAAGTGGATCGCGATGCGTGCGCCCGACCCGCGCACCGCGACGACGCTCGTTCCGCGAAAAGCCTTCGATGTCACCGAGGCTCGCACTCGCTGGCCCTTCGCGCCCGTTGTCGATCCGCCGATCCCGACCGTGCGTGATGCGAAGTGGCCACTCAATGATGTGGACCGTTTCATTCGAGCCGCTCAAGAAACAAAGAACCTCGCGCCGGTGGACGATGCGGGACGGAGAACGCTCGTCCGTCGAGCCACCTTCGATCTGATCGGACTCCCGCCCACTCCTGACGACGTGAACGCCTTCGTCAACGATGCGAGCGACACACCAACGGCCTTCGCGAAAGTGGTCGATCGACTGTTAGAGTCGCCCCATTACGGAGAACGCTGGGGACGGCACTGGCTCGACGTTGTGAGGTACGCCGACACGGCGGGCGACAACTCGGACTATCCGATTCCGCAGATGATCAAGTACCGCGACTGGGTGATCGACGCCTTCAACCGCGATCTCCCGTACGACCAGTTCATCCGCGAACAGCTTGCGGGAGACCTCTTGGACGATTCGGGAGGGCGAGGCTCCCGCCGAGCCGATGCCCAGAAGAACGGCTCG
>JAYTQJ010000470.1:0-8484 GCA_043746775.1 Schlesneria sp. | reverse complement strand
GGCTCTCTTTCGCGGAGCGAAAGGCGACATTGTTTTTGGACGGGTTCTAACTGTCGCCGCTTGGTATCCAATCGGGTGTGCATAGGTTGCCGTCATTCCAAGGCTCGTGCCCCCGATCGCGCTGGCTGGTGAGTGTCCCATGAGTTCATTCCAAATGAGGGGATCACGTTCGCATCCTGAAGTGTGGTGGCGAAAAGATGCCGCAGAGTCATCAATGCCGTGAGATCCGGCAGTCCGAGTTTCTTGGTCAGACGCATGAACTTCAGGCGGACGCGGTCGGGTCGGTCTTGACGATCCCAACCTCACGTCCATAGCTGTCGTGCGAGTCGAGATCGTTCCCCGCGTGAACACACCGTTGCATTCATGGACTCGAACGTCTGGATTCGCCGAGACCGTGACAGCCTCTGCGGCTGACACGTATGACCATGACGGAAGTCTTTCGGTGCGGAAGCGGCACCTGAGGACGACAGGCTCGGTTTTTCCGTTTCCGACCAGCACGCGCAAAACCTCAGACAAGCAAGGCAGCAGTGGAATCTTCCTCTCATTGCGAGTCTTCACCTGGCGGTCCAGATTCGGGCGGTTCCGGACGAAAAGCAGTCGTTGTTCAAAGTCGAGATCATTGGACAGAAGGAGATGAACCAGCTCTCTTGGGCGAAGCCCAGTCAGCATCAACGTCAGAAATACGGGAAACCGCCTCGCATCGCAGGAATGGAGGAACGCCACCTGTCGTTCTGTGGTTGGCAACACGATTCGGCGCACGTACTCGATCGGCAGCCGTCCCAGATCCAAGGCGGTGAACGGATTCTCGGCATACGGCGACAAATGGCGGCGCTTCATCGCATAGGAGAACAGTGTTCGACAGGTTTCCAGGATGTACTGGATCCCCTTGTCCAAGAACGGCCGCTTCGTGGTATGAGGATGTCCATTCGGGGCCACGCGAATCGTGCGCAGATAGCGGACGAAGTCTTCCGTGTGACTTGTGTGCATGTGCGACACGAGCTTGATCGAACTCGTCGTGTTGAGGTAGCGGATCAGATGTTCCGTCGCCGCGCGGTAGCGTCGAATGGTCTGCACCGAGGAACGCAACACGTGCTCATGTCGTGCCAGCCATCGCTCACGCAGCTCCACGAGACTGATCGGTTCAAACGACACGCTGCGGGCGCTCAGACTTCCAGTTGACCATTGATCTGTACCGCCAGTTGTCGCGCGACATCCTTGTCGGGACCAACGCGCGGTCGCCGTCGCTGACCCTGCTTGTGATAGGAGAGATACCAGACGCTGCCGCGCAGATCGGCCAGGACTTTACCGACTCGAAACTAGTCCGGCAGTCGCGGAGCCCGCTTCTTCTTGATCGTTTCTGGCTTTGCGCGCTGCTGTTGCTGTTCCGGCATGGAGACCTCCGTCAGAGAACCCTCCCGCTACAAAACGCCACAAACGGTGGGATTCTGAGGAGACCTCAGAAATGCAGATGCCCATGAGCCATCGGAACACGGCTCATGGGCAGTCAGAAGAACGGAGAGGGGGGGATTCGAACCCCCGGTGCCATTTCTGACACACAGCATTTCCAGTGCTGCACAATCAGCCGCTCTGCCACCTCTCCAATTAACCCTAAGGACTTGCGAGAACATAGCTCGTCGTCAACACAGGGTGATCACGACAAGAGCAATGCGTTGCGGTGCCGAGTGGCCAGTAGCAAAACGGTTACTTCACTACAACATGCTCGCTCTTTTTCTCATGGCAATTCGCTAAGACACTGCGCGGCACGAATGGCGGCGAAACTCTTGGCGAAGTCACTGAGCAAGCGCAGCGAGTTTGTCCGCTTTGCGTTTAGCGACATCTTCATTATTGGCTTCGATCTCGGCCACTCGATTCAGGCGCCGCTTGATCATGTTGCAATCCGCATTCAACTGACGCCACTTCGGGTCGCGTCGGAATGCAGGGCGTTCAACACCCTTTTCGGTCAAAACGGCAACCCATTTCGCCAAAGCAGCCTTGGCTTGAGTCGTCTGAAACTCCAACGTACTTCGCGACAGTGGCATGGCTCGCGGCTCTTTCTCTCTTCCAAGCAAATCGGGACCCAACAACGCAACCCCTCGTGAACTTACCGAGGGGCAAATTCCCTAAAAGGGGCCGGGATTCTTACAAAAGTTCTCAGGGGCTGCAACCCATGTCCTTTGGGGTTGAGTTCCTCGGTAGGGGGCGCTTGGATACGAACCCGCCTATTGGGGTTCAGAAGCCTCTGCTAGATTTCGACTGCTGTGGCTCACAGTGAACGAGATGATGACTTTGAGATCGCCGCTCAAGGCTTCAATCGGTCGGTTACCGCTTTTCTGCTGAATTGCCGAGGAATCCCACGATGAATCGATCGTGCCCGCCTTTGTTAAACATCGTCCTGGCGCTGACCTCGGTGGTGTTCGCCCAGCTCCCAAGTATGTCGTTTGGAAATGATCGTTTTCTTCTACCGCCCTTGATTCCGTTGGCTCCTGCCAACTCGCATCAAGATGCGGACTCTGCTTGGACGCCGCTCGAATTTCAAAATCAGATCTCTCCCCAACCGTCCGTCACCCCCGTGTGGCCTGGGGTTGACGAGTCGCCGTTTCCATCGGCTTTCATGGGAAGCGATGCTTGGGCAGATGCGACTTGGGACTGGCAATTCCTTCCTAAGGGCCTGTTGTACCGCTCGTATCTGGCGGGTGAGAAGGAGCCGCGTTTTTCAAACACGTTTCTCACTGAGTCCGGCGGGCAGACCTTGTGGGATACCACTTTGGGCTGGCGCGTCGGACTGATTCGATTCGGAACGGCTCGCGGAATTCAGCCTGAAGGATTTCAGATCGATGTCGAAGGCGGAACATTTCTCCGCGTGTTGCCCAACGAAGGGAATGACCTTCACTCGATCGACTTTCGCGCGGGGATCCCGCTCACCTGGCGCGAAGGACCGTTTCAAGCCAAGGTCGCCGCGTATCACATTGAGTCTCATGTTGGAGACGATTTCCTCGCCAAGCATCCCGGGTTCGTGCCGAACAAGTACGACCGCACGGCAATCGTGTTGGGTGTCGGCTACTTCGTGTTTGATTCATTGCGTCTGTACACCGAAGTCGGTTGGGGAATTTCGGGGGCCGGAGGCGACAAGCCCTTTGAATGGCAGAGCGGTCTGGAATGGAGCAGCCCGCACGCAACCGGCTTGCGCGGCGCACCGTACTTCGCAGCCAATGTCCACCTGCGCGAGGCGACTCACGGCAGCGGCAGTGTCAATGTGTTGGCCGGTTGGCAATGGCGACGCAGTCAGTCCGAGCATCTGTTTCGAGTCGGCCTGCAATATTTCGGGGGCAAGAACAATCAGTACTCGTTCTTGCAGGACAATCAGCAACTATTTGGATTGGGAGTGCGGTACGACTACTGAAATGTACGGAGTGGTCTGTGGTCCCGCTTTCAGTCCAAATGAATCCATTGGAGTCGCTTCGCCACAAGCGGAACGATGATCGATCCATGAAGTCCGCCAAGCCCGTTGTTCGATCATTTCTGCGGAGCAAACTCCGTTGCCCGCCGGTGATCGCGGTGTGTCTCGTCGTTGTCGGCGTCAACTCGGCAGGACCGGCTCAATTAAAGTCCGACGAGACAATTCCTGCCGCCAAACATGCCGAGAAAAAATCCGCAAAAGTAGGTGATGAGGTCGCTTCGTTCTACGTCCGCGCGGTGACAGGACCGCAAGCGGGGAAATCGGTCTGTTACGTCTGTCGCCACGGAGACCGCCCCGTGGTGATGGTGTTGGTCCGAGAACTCGGTGCCGATGTGGCGGCTCTCTTGAAGGAGCTGGATCGCTGCGTGAATCGACACCGCGCTGACGGACTGCGCTGCTTTGCCGTGCTGGTCACAGGGGCACCGCAGCGCGAAGCACCACGCCTGCAGACGTTGTCTTTCGACGAGAAGTTGGAGTTGCCGTTGACCCTCGCCGGTGAAGCCATTGCCGATGCTGCGGCTTTGAACATCGAACCCGATGCCGCCATCACGGCCATCCTGTACGCAGACCGCCACATCGTCAGCCGCTTCTCATTCCGAACCGGCACTTGCGACGCGGCTGCGCGCCAGTCCGTCGTCACTGCGGCCGAGCAACTGACCGCCACCGACCGATCACGGTGAGAGTGTCGCTCTCGATGATTCAACGGGTGAGAACAGCCTGTTGAACAAACCGTAGCACAGGCGGCTCGCCTGTGTTTTCCAACCCGAAATGCGAGCAGGCGAGCCGCCTACTCTACGTTTTTCAACAGGCGGCTTTGCAACTAGAGGGAGCCGTTGCGGTCATTCCCACGAAGTGCGAGCCGCGTCAATTTCCCGGCGGTTCTTCCACAGGTACAGAATGCGCGAGCGGATGGGTGGATGAACGCCGTCCGTCTCTCCGACTTCATCGGGCAAACGAAACAAGACCTGGTCGGGCTGAGCTTCGATGAGACCCACCAACTGTTCGATGCGACGTTCATCCAGTTCGGGTTGACGCGAGCGGTCGAGCAGTGGCTCCCAGTCGAGACGTGGAATGGTCTGTAGCCGCCGGAGTTTTTTTGCAGCCTCTTCGACCTCAGTCTCGTCGTCTCCCTGCCAGGCGTATTCGAGAAACCCTTTCAGTGACAAGTTGCGCCGAGACTGAGATCGCCGTTTGAGGGACTCCTCCACGGCCCGCTCCAACGTTTCCTTGGACGTGTGGCCGTAGGGGATCGCCGCTTCGATCGCCTCGATCACGTCGCGGGCGTTCAAGTTGCCGTGCCTGCGTGACAACAGTTCCTGCTGCTGGATCGCGGCCTGCATTTCGCTGTCGGCCCCGAGTTTGAGCAGCCCGTTGATCGACACATGAACGCCATGAACCTGCGCACCCAGGTCGTCGCAGAGATACTCGATGGCCATGTCATGCCGGAGATCCAGCCAGCCCGAGACCATCCAACATGCGGAGCCACACAGGGACAAGGCCACCATGCTGAGAGCATTCGACATCCCGATCCATTGCGTGACCAAGAGTCCGCCCATCGCACCGACCATCAGCGTGATGGCTCGAAATCGCTGGTTCAGCAAGTAGTACCGATAGAAGTGCCCCAGCTCGTGACCAATGATGTCCTGCACTTCGGCGGGCGTCAGGCGATGCAGTAACTGTCGATTCAAGTACACGCCGTTCAGTGAACGAAAGAAGCCGCCCAGACCAAGATGGACGGCGCTGGCGTTCAACGACTTGTCGGCAGTGATATAGACCGGTGGGCCTGGCGGTGGCAGCCTCAGTCGATCCAGCGTGTCATCCATCAGCGACCGGAGCCGGAACTTATCGAACTCACCAAATCGCGTGTGTTCCTTGAGATCGCCGATCTCTTTCTTGTTCATCGCGTATTGCCGCAGCACGGCCATGACATGCGGGCCAAGAATGACGAGGACCGCGATAATCGAAAACAACGGCTCTTCGACGATCTGAGGCCAGTCGATTCCCAGCGCGAGGGCGATCAACGCGAGGAACTGAATCACGACCCACGGTCCTGCGACGCGATTGGCTCGCTGAATTTGCTCAATCAATTGCGCCCGCGCCGGGATCGTGTCACTGTTTGGCATGATGTCCGTTCGGCTTCATGTGACGGCGTTCAAGAGATAGCCCAGAAATCCGACAGAGGGCTTCACACGCGTCTGATAATAAAGTCTTCCGGGTCCGGTATAGCGGTTCACCAACCCTTCACCAGACATCAGCGAATCGCGCAGGCTGCGGCTGGCTTTGACCAGTTGGTAGGTGACGGTTTCGGAAAAGGCGACCACGTATCGATTGTCGATGAGAAACTGTTCCCCTTCGGCCAGCGATCGCTCGACGATCGCACCGTACGTCTGGCAGAAGAGCGTTCCCTCGCCGGTGACATGCAACAGGAACAGCCCCGTCTTGGCAAACATCCCTTTGACGCCTCCATATTTGATGCTCAAGTGGCAATCGCCAATATGAGCCAAATACGATCCGCGACTGAGATACAGGTTTCCCACATCCGCCAGCACGATCGGCAGAATGTCCCCATAATTGTCGGGAGCCACCAGCAGTGACTGTCCATCGCGCTTCGCACGAAACACGGCTCGAAATAGGGACTCGCCACCGAGCAGACTCTTGAAGCCGGTCCACCAACCTGTGTTCGATCGCGTTCCACCGACGGCCGCAGAAATCTCAATGCCGGGCGTGATCGAAATCATGCTGTCCGGTTGGGCGACCACTTCATCGGCTTCGTTCAGTTGGAATTCCAGCACCGTAAAGACGGGCGCATGTTGGATTCGGTATTCCATGAAGTCCAATCTTCAAATCACGTTCACATCCATACAAATGCCAGCCACGGCGCGGGAGACGCACTTTTCCCGCACCATGACTGGCTAAGCAGCGTGTTGAAAAACGTAGGGTAAGCCTCTGGCTTGCCCCTTTTTCAACTGCAATCACGGGCAAGCGAGAGGCTTACCCTACGTTGCTTCAACACGCTGCTAGAGTCGATCCTTAATCTTCGACATCGGAACTGGATGCGTACTTCTGCTGCATGAGATATCCGACGAAGGCCACCACACCGAGGATCCCCAAGAAAATAAACAGCGCGACCATGCGTGGAACGTGCAGAATGTCGGAAATTGCCGTAATACAAATGTCGTAGATCACGACGCGAATGAACCAACCAATGATTGCCCCAAAGCCACCCCGCCCAGCGAGCAATAGTCCGTGACGCATGTTGACCCCTCCTTTCGTCTATAAACGTGGAGAGACTCAAAACCGTGAACCACTGGCAACGGCTGATGTAGTTACCTGTTCGGTTTGAGAGAGTCAAGCAGCACATTTCCATGTGCCGCCTCCCGCAAACCGACAAAACTCCATCGGCATTGAACTGTCACATCAACTGTCGCTCTGCGACTTCGATGGCCTTCAGCAGCCCTCGGGCTTTGCTGAGAGTCTCTTCATGTTCGCTGGCCGGGACGCTGTCGGCGACGATCCCCGCTCCCGCTTGCAGGTAGGCGGTTTGACCGACCATCACGATCGTGCGCAGTGCGATGCAGGTGTCCATGTGGCCGGTGAAGTCGAGATAGCCGACGGCACCGCCATACGGGCCGCGGCGGTGAGGCTCGAACTCGTCGATGATCTCCATTGCGCGGACCTTTGGCGCGCCCGAAAGCGTTCCGGCGGGAAGGCCCGCGCGGAGCGCGTCGAGGGCCGTGAGATCGCTCTTCAAACGGCCGACGACTTCCGAACTGATATGCATCACATGGCTGTAGCGTTCGACGACGAACTGCTTCGTCACGGCGACCGATCCATATTCGGCGACCCGTCCGACATCGTTGCGGGCGAGATCGACGAGCATCACATGTTCGGCAATCTCCTTTTCGTCGGCGAGCAGTTCTTTTTCGAGGGCGATGTCTTCCGCCTCGGTCTTGCCGCGTCGTCGCGTGCCCGCCAAAGGTCGGATCGTGGTCATCCCTTCATCAACACGGACCATGATCTCGGGTGAGGAGCCGATTAATGTCACGGCGGGCGATCGCAGGAGGAACATATATGGGCTGGGATTCACGACGCGCAGGGCGCGATAGATGTCGCGCGGTGTCGCCTGCGTTTCGAGTTCCAATCGTTGGCTGAGGACGACTTGGAAGATGTCGCCCGCCTTGATGTACTCCTTGCACTGCTCGACAGCTTTTTCGTACCCGGCCTTCGTGAAGTTGGAGCGGAACGGAAGTTGAGGGTCCGCCGAGAGCGAGATGTCGGTCAGCAGCAGTCCGTCGTTGGGGACAGCTAGGCGTTGGCAGGTCTCATCGACGCGCTGGCAGGCCGCGTGATAAGCGGCCTGTAAATCGGGGCCGTCCACTTTCGCGAAGGCCACGACGAGGATCGTCTTCTGGATCTGGTCGAATACGACCATCCGGTCATAAAACGCGAACGACATGTCAGGGAGCCGCCGATCATCCTGCGGCGGATTCGGCAAATGCTCGGAGTAACGCACGGTGTCATAGCCCGCATAACCAACCGCGCCACCGCAGAACCTCGGCAGACCGGGGACGAGCGGGGCGCGATATTGCTGGAGCAGGTCGTGCAGAAACTGAAGCGGGTCCTCGACGGTCTGGCGTTCCGTCTGGCCGTCTCGTGTGAGAACGACCTCGCGATCGAAGGCGTCGAGTTGCAGGAACGGTCCCGCGCCGAGAAAGCTGTAGCGGCCGATTCGCTCGCCTCCGACAACGCTCTCAAACAAGAACGAGTTTGGCCCGTCTTCGAGTCGGCAGAAGGCACTAACCGGCGTGAGCGTATCGCTGACGAGCCGACGATAGACCGGGACGAGATTCATGCCCTGAGCGAGTTGCTCGAAGGAGGCGAAGTCAGGGAAGTGAGCGGTCATGGCGGCGGTGGCTGCTTAGTCATAGGTGGCACAGCAATAGAAGTCACAGCAGGTGAGCCGGGCGGCGTCAGCCCAATGGCACTCACTTTGGGGTGTAGCTGAAGTCGTAAGACTTCAGCCGATC
>JAYTQJ010000469.1:0-8485 GCA_043746775.1 Schlesneria sp. | reverse complement strand
GCTGGCAGTGACGGCCGGACCAAGGGGGCCGGCCTACGCAAGCATCAAAAGTTCACCCGCGAGTCGAATCGCCAAGGTGGTGGTCGTCGTCGAGGCGCGGCCAGGCGAGCGTGAACCGTGAGCCTTCACCGAGGCGACTTTCGACCGCGATGTCGCCGCCGTGTTCGCGGATGATCTTCAGGCTGACGGCCAGTCCCAGCCCGGTGCCGCGTGCGCCTTTCGTCGATTCGAACACGTTGAAGATGCGCCCGAGCTGGTCTTCTGGAATGCCCGGCCCGTTGTCGGAGATCGCGACCCACAGCATGTCGCTCTCCGTGTGCAAGCCGGTCTCGGCCTTCACCACGGCGTGGTCGGAACCTTCCACGGCGTCGATGGCGTTGATCACGATGTTCAGCACAGCACGGTGAATGCCCTCTGCGTCGAATGTACACATCGGCAGATTGGTGTCGGGCTGGAACTGAAGATCGACCGCGCATTCGGTGGCGCGGGCCTGCATCAGTTCGATCACGTCACCGACGGTCTCATTGAGTTGTGCCGGAGCGAGTGCCGGTTTGCGATCTTTGCTGAAGCTCAGCATGTCCATGACGAGGTGGTAAATCTTGTGCTGGTTCTTATCGACAACGTGCCAGCCCTTGCGCACGAGGTCTTCGTTGTGATCGTTGAGTCCCATGTCGATCAGATAACTGCCACCGCGCACGCCCTGCAAAATGTTCTTGATGTGGTGGCTGAGCGTCGCGATCGTCTGGCCCATCGCCGCCAATCGTTCGGCTTTGACGAACGCCTGCTGGTAGCGGTTGTTCTCGACCGCCAGCGCCGCCTGCCGTCCGATCGCCACGAGCAAGCGGAGTTGGTCCTCGCGAAACCCGGCCGCCTTGCCTTGGAGCAGCAGTCGATCGGCGGGCGTGGTGATGTCGAGATACATCACGCCCATCAGTTCATGACGCCCCTGCATCGGGACGCACATGGCCTCGCGTATGCCCGCCTGCACGATGCTGCGGGCCGGATCGAAACGGCTGTCGTGCTGAGCGTCCGCCGTGCGCACGCCCTGATTATTCTTGAGCACGTAGTCCACGATCGTGCGTGAGACCGGCATTTTGGAACCGGGTTCAGAGACTCCACGTTGACCCGCCACTTGAGGACGGATCGCGCCCGTCTGTGGGTCGGTCAGTAGCACGCAACCGCGATCCGCTCCGACCGCCGCGATGGTCAGATCGAGGATGCGCTGTAGCGTTTGGTCGATCGACACCGACGGCCGCACGACCTCTTCGGCGATGCGGTACAGCACCGTGAGGTTCGACGGCGAACCGCTCTCGTCAGGCGAGTCCGCCGCCACGGGAAGGGACACCGTGCGGCCGTCCATCTGGCTGACGATGCTGGAGTGATCGGCCGGATCGTTCTGATGCAGGAACTGGACTCGCTCGGCCGCAGCCTGCGAAACGCTGTCTCGTTCGGCAGCGGAGAATAACAGCAGCGTGTGGCCCAACTGAATCTGGTCGCCATCCGCCAACACATGCGATCGCACCGCAACGCCGTTCACCAGCGTGCCGTTCGAGCTGTTGCGGTCGGTCAAAACAAACGTGTCTTTGACTTGCTGAATCGTCGCGTGCAACCGCGAGACTTCGGTGTCGAGAATGCGCACCTCATTCTGGACGCCACGCCCCATCGAGACGGGGCGCTCACCCAACTGAAACCGCGCGCCCTGTTCGACGCCCTGCACGACGAGTAACGATGCTCTGTTCACGAAGCCGATCCGTTGAGACACCCGCGCGGCACAGCCTTCCCAAACGAAGGCCATTGCCAGACGGACGCATCCTATCCGCGCGACCGACACCTTTCGCCCCTCGCCCCGGCTTTGCGGGGGCCATCGCCAATTTCAAGCTGGGGTGCCACGGTCACGGAGCTTCGACGTGGCCGTGTGCGAAAGTCATGGCGGTTTCCACATTGCACGGCCACGTCGAAGCTCCGTGACCGTGGCACCCAACACAGCGGTTTCGGCAAGGCGATGGCCCTGCGGCTTTGTGTGGTCTTGGATCGGCTCTGAATCAGTTCGCCGCCGGAGCAACCTTTGCTGGTTCGGGAGCGGGCGCGCCGAGCAGTTCTTCCCACTGCTTGGCTTGGTCTTCGGTGAGGACGGCGCGGAGTTGATCGTCCCATTCCTTGCGTTTCTGCGCGGCCTCTTCGGGAGGCGATTCGCGCAAGGCGCGCTGGCCGCTTTGACGATCGGCCAAAATGGGACGGAGCTTCTCGCGTTGTTCGTCACTCAGCCCGAGTCCCGTCGCGACATCATCCCGTTCGACAGAAGCCAAGCCCGTTTCGCGCCACGTCAGTTGCAGCAAGCGTGTGAACTGCGGTGCGTCGAGAACTTCGCTGACGGACTTCTCTTGCCCTTCGCGCATCGCCTTCATGGCTGCGGGTCGCTCGGCTTCGGGAACAGCCTGCAGCGCTTGGAACCCACCACGAGCTGCCGTCTGCAGTTCGGTCAACTTGGCGGTCTGTTCTTCGGTCAGCTTCAGCTCTGCGACGACTTCCTCGCGTTGAGCCATCGCGATCAAACCTCGACCGCGCGGCGCACCGCCTCCCCCCGGAGCCGTACCCGGC
Organism: Schlesneria sp.; assembly: GCA_043746775.1. GTDB lineage: Bacteria > Planctomycetota > Planctomycetia > Planctomycetales > Planctomycetaceae > Schlesneria. The sequence continues at coordinate 5,887 of JAYTQJ010000469.1, read as the reverse complement.
CCGCCTGCTTCTCCACCCGGTCGGCTGGTCGCACCTGGGCGACCTGGCCCTCGTCCACCCGGCCCACCCATCGGTGCCATGGAACTGAGCGACGGTGGCGGTGTGGAGGCGTGCGCTTCTTCACTGCTCGGAAGGGCCTCGCGGTTGGCGGCCTCTTCGGCGGGATCGATCCCGCCGGGAGTGCTAAAACCAGCCACCAACGGGTCGTCCCCTTCACGCTCGACAATCAGTTGAACCCGGTAGTCTTTGAACATGCTGGGCCACTTGAAGTCGAGCTTGCTGTAAGCCTTCCGCTCGTGGGGCGACTTCACTTCCGTGGGCGAACCCGCAACCAACGCGCGGACTTCGGAGAGCTTCATGTACTTTTCGGTGTCTTCGCTCACCATCTTTCTCATGCGGCTGACGGTCGTGTCGTAGCCGTATTTATGGACGCCTTCAAAAGCCACGACGCCGAGCATGACGGCGATCCCGCCCCACACGATGACCCGCTCCACGGGATTACGAGGCTTCTTGCCGGGCGGGGTCGGCGTTTGGGAAACAGCATTGGCAGGACGGTCAGACATGACGGGGCCTCACAACGAACGACGAGAAGAGGGAACACGCGAATTGCGCGTCGGCAGACTACTCGAAGCGCCCCGTAGGTGGCACGCGCGGACCAGTGATTTCAGACGGCATCTGTCCCACCGTTGCGTGCGAGTCCTGCGGGGCAGCTCTGCCTGAGTCATGAGGCAACGGGCGGGTTATCCGTCGCCCGGTCTTGATGATCCTTCTGAGCGGGGCGGCGTAAGCCCCCTGACTCTTGGGCGTAATAGCCTGTTTTCAAAGAATCAGGGGGCTTACGCCCAATGGCACTCACTTTGGAATGTAGCTGAAGTCGTAAGACTTCAGACGATCGTCAAAGACGGCTGAATTCTCACGAATGCAGCGACATCAAATAGATCGTCAATTTGAAATTCACTCAAAGTGAGTGCCATTGGGCTTACGCCGCCCCGCTCAGAAACCTCTCACTCTCCGCCGCGCGAGGGATAAGTGAGCTGTGGCTGGCTCATCATGAATTCACGTCGCGGGAGTTGTGGCAGGGGGAATGGCCCGAAAATGAGGCAGGCCGGACCAAGGGGTCCGGCCTACGGATGACGGGCCAATCTTCTATCAGGACAGCTTCATCAGTCCCGTTACCGCCCGAGGACTCGGCTGGCGAGCGTCCTGCCGAAGAGCGCTGCCGAATCGTAGTTGCCAGCCGTGATGATACGGCCATCGACGATCACGTCATCGGCGTAGGTGGACGGGTTGCCGTAGGCTCCCCCATCGAAGACGGCGGCAGCTCCGTTCTGTTCCATGTGCCAGCGGTAAGTGAGAGACGCGGCCACATTGTTGGTTGGCGACGAGAACGCGGCTGTGGTGACCCGGCGACCGCGGATCGGGCTGACGCCGCCGACGCGTGCCCAAGCGAGATCGCTCACACCAAGGCAGATGCCCCCGACATATTTGTTCTGGGCGAGGAACTCGTTGATCAGCCGGTTGGCATCGGTGCGGATGGCGGGCGTGGCGTTGTAAGCCGAGTTGGTGTAGGTGCCGGTAAACGCATATTGGTACTGGCTGGCTCCCCAGCCTCCGACGAACACGATCGTCGAGTAATCCATCGACCGGGCGCTGGCCAGATCAGTGTCGGGCATGACCTGCCCGCTCGCGCTCCCCTGTCCCGAGTTGGGATGCGGCATCGACATCTGCCTCCGCCCCGCACCCACGATGACCGGGATGCCCGCCAATTCCAGTTCGCGTCGTGGCGTGCCGTACTCGGTGTAGTAGAAGTCGTTGTTCGGGATCACGATCAACGCGGGGCGCTGAGTGTCGTTGTCGGCAATAGTCACGGTGGCCATCCTAGCGGATCCCAGCGTGTACGCCGCGTTGGTGGCCAACGTCACGATGGCCGTCTCGTTCCCCTCGACGTAGAGATCGTTGATCGGCCGAACCGTGACTGTGGCGAACGTTTGTCCGATCGGAATGACCACGCTTCCGGTCGGTCCATCGTAGTCCGTGCCGATCATTGCAGTGCCGCTGCCGGTGTAGCGGACGGTCAGCGCTGCGGTTGTGGCTCCCGTGCGAGTCACTCGTACCGTCCCCGGATCGCGGTTTTGTTCGGCCGCCGCGGCATCGGTCGCGGCGATCGTCACCGTCGGAAGAGCCTGAGCGAATACAGCTTGCGACGCGGCCATCGCGGCGAGGACCAGCAAGCAACCTGCGACTCGGAATTGGAAGGTTTTCAGTCGATTCATGAAGCGTGGCATGGCGTGGTCTTTCTGGTCGAGATGAGTGTGAGACGGCCCGTCAGCAGGAGGCTCGTCAAACAGCCCGGCCAAGTGACACGCGGGTCACATTTTTTCCCGACACCCCCGGCGAGACGGGCCGTCGAGGCACAACTTGGGGTAGAGTTGGCGTTTCCGACTGATGCTGGCTTGAACATCAGATCGCGCTCTCTTCTCTCCCCCTCCGTCCCTCACAGGCTGCCGTCGATGAATCCGGATGCGACCGTGACTCAGTGGATTCACCAGCTCAAGGCGGGGCGTTCGTCGGCGGTGCAGAAGTTGTGGGAAGGTTACTTCGAGCGCATGGTCCGGCTGGCGCGGCATCGGCTGGCGGAAGGGCCGCGCGCGGCGGCGGATGAAGAGGACGTGGCCCTCAGCGCGTTCGACAGCTTTTGCCGAGGTGCTCAAGCGGGGAGGTTTCCTCAACTGGTGGACCGCGACGCCCTGTGGCCGTTGCTCGTCGCCATCACCTCGCACAAGCTGATCGATCTGAAACGGCGCGAGGGGCGACAGAAACGCGGTGGCGATTGGAAGCGACTCGGTGCGGGGGACGATGAGAACTCGGTGGCCGCGCTGGACGAACTCGTCAGCCGCGAGCCGACGCCTCAGTTCGCCTGTCAGATGGCCGAGGAGTTTCGTCGATTGCTCGATGCCCTCGGTGACGAGACACTGCGGTCCATCGCCGTCTGGCGGTTGGAAGGGCACGAGATCACCGAGATCGCCACGCGGCTGAACTGCGTTCCACGCACGGTCCTCCGCAAACTGGACCGCATCCGCACGATCTGGTCCGAGACAACCGAGCGGGAATAGACGATGGTCGCTCATCAGGTAGGGCGCGTGTTTCAAAACGAGTGCCCTGTCCGTTCTTAATTTGGGGGTAACTGAAGTCGTGAGACTTCAGAAAACGCAGAACTCTTACGAGTTCGGCTACCCCACAATTAAGACCTGACGGGGCACTAGGAGGCCGTCTTCGTAACTGAAGTGGGTTGTTTTTGATTGTGGTTTTTGGGTTCATCGGATGTTTTGGGGGGGATTCATTGGAGCGCGATGGACGATGGCGACGGGTCTTCATCCTGAAGGGATGTCAGCATGGTCCTGTCTGCTAGCACCTGGAACCTGCCCGCATCCCTTCAGGATGCAAATCCCAATCGTGGTGACTCGCCACCGGGGGTGTCGCGAACGCTCAACCTCCGGCGAATGGCTGACATCCCTTCGGGATCAAAACGACGGACGACTTCTTCCGTCTCACTGAAATCAACAATCTCCCCAAAACCTGGATGAACTCGGTTGTTTCCGTTTACGACTTCGACTCGCAGGACTCACATCGTGACTATGACCCGCACCCACTTCCGCCTTCGTGGCGTACTGACTCAGTGCCTCATCGGTAGCCTCTTCATCGCGTGTCTGGGCGAGATCGCGTCGGCGCGATGGTACTCGCCGCGCGTCGTCTCGCCGCGCGTGGCCGATGCGTACAGTTGCCGCACGTTTGCCGAGCATCCCGCGTGGCGAGACCTCGCCCCCGAGGCCAAAGCGAAGGCGATGTTCGACTATCTGACCGATCCCGAAACCGGACTGTTCCCGCCGGGTGGCGCGGTCCTCGAAGGACCGGAAAAGCATTACGAGTACGCGATGGTGCGCGACCCCATCAAGCTGATCAATGTTTACGGCTGCGGCTTTTGCGATGCGGTCGGCCCGGCGATGGCGGGGCTGTGGGAGCAGGGAGGCTGCGGTCCCGCGCGGACGGTCAGTCTCCCCGGCGTGCAGCACACGTTGTGTGAAGTCTTCGCCAAGGAACAGTGGCGCTACATCGACCTCGATCTGCGCGGAGTGTTCCTCGACAAGAACGGACAACTGCGGTCGCTCGATGAGGCCCGCAAAGACGGCTCATTGTGGGAGCGCGAGCGAGGGTTGGGCTTCTTCCCAAAGGACGATCTCGCCACGCTCAAGAAGCAGTACGAGGCAACCGAGGTCAACCACCGTTACGGCGTCGCGGCGACGGGGCACACGATGGACTTCGTGTTGCGACGAGGCGAGACGTTCACGCGCTGGTGGCAACCGCAGGGTGATCGGTGGCTCGTCAACGAAGCCGATCTGAAGGACAAGCCGTACCGCGAGTTGCTCGAACGCGCCCCGCGCGGCCCCAAACCCAAACACGCCGACTGGTCGAAGCACACTCACGGCAACGGCCGTTTCGTGTACGAACCGTCGCTCAAAGGGAAGCCCGATGATTTGGAAGACGGGGCGTTTGACTCCCACAACGTCCAAGTGACCGAAGCAGGACTGACGCTCATCAAACCAGGTGACGGTTGGGCGGTGTTTGAAGTCCGTTCGCCGTATGTCATCGTTCCCGAAGTCGGCAAGATCGACACCGTGAAGGACGACAAGGAGGCGTCGGTGATCGAGGCGGACGGGACCGACGTGACGCTCGCGTGGTCGCCCGATTTCGGAGACACCTGGATCACGCTCGAACCGAAGAAGTGGCCCGCGACGCTCGACATGACGGCGCAGGTCGCCGGGAGCTACGGCTACCAACTCAAAGTTGGCATGAAGGGCAAGCCCGACGTGGCGGTGTTGAAGTCACTGAAGATCACAACTTGGGTTCAAGTCGCTCCGGCATCGCTCCCCGCGCTGCGTGAGGGCGAGAATTCCTTCGAGTTGAAGTCCGGCGACCATCACGGTCTGCAAACACGGGTCCGCACAATCCAGCCGAACCCCACGGACGAGAACCAGTTCCTCCATTATTTGCTCCGCGCCCCGCAGGAGTTCGATCCGACGAGTCGTTCGGAACGAGCCAAGGGAACGATGCTCGCGCGGCTGCCGTCGCTTCCCAAGACCAAGATCGCGTGGTTCTCGGCCGGTGCCAGTTTTCGGACGAGCGTTGGCAATCCTGACAACCCGCCTCGCAACGCGATCCGCTTCGCGCCGAACGTGCCGCGCGATTTCCAGCCGCTCTTCCAAGACGGCCCCGACAGCGCGACGGCCCTCGCCCGGCCGACCGAACAAACGCACTGGCACTACAACGTCGATCGCGAAGTGAAACTCGACACGCCCGCCAATGCCGTCTATGTCGAGTACGTCGGCAACCCGAACTTGAATGCCTACCGCCTGATCGCTCACTGCCTCGACGATCAACCGCGCCCCGCAACGCCCCTCACCGTGAAGCACGTCTGGACCGAGGGCGATGCCCCGAAAGAACACTCGCAAACCCTGAACGAAGCGGGCCGCTACGCCATCACAGCGGGGGCCGCCCCCGTCAACACGCGGATCGAGTTGAGCGTCCCTTCGTCAGCGCCACCACAGTAGAAGCGGCCGCACCGATGCTCCAGAACGGGATGGAGGATGGCCGCCCCCGGCCGTCTTCTTCGATGTGAACGCGACGAAAAGCAGGACGGCCGAGGGCGGCCATCCTACGCGGCTGCTTATGATTCAAAATCCCAACCGGCTGCTTGCCAGGCCGGGTCGATCCAGCGGAACCATGTGGACTCTGGTAGTCCGGCTTGGGCGGGATTGCGGCCGATGTATTGAACGACTCGGCTCAGGTGTTCGGTGTCGCGGATGATGCGGTCGTAGGCTTCCTGTTGCCA
>JAYTQJ010000468.1:0-8485 GCA_043746775.1 Schlesneria sp. | reverse complement strand
TTCTTCAACTACATTCACGGGCAAGCGAGACGCTTACCCTACGTTTATCAACCGGCTGTTAGCCCGCGAGAAACGCTTCAATGCGATCCAAGCCCGCCGTGATCGTCTCGATGTTCGTGGCGAATGACAGCCGCACGTAGCCGGGCGCACCAAAGGCGTCGCCCGTGACGAGCGCAACGTGAGCTTGTTCGAGCAGCGCCGAGCAGAAGTCGGTCGCGTTGTAGACCGTGTGGCCTCCCGCCAGCGGCTTGCCGAACGACGAGTTCACGTTGAAGAAGGCATAGAACGCGCCGCCCGGTTCGGCGAATGTCACGCCAAATCTCTCACGCCAAGGACGCATCCGGCCCATCACATAGTCGCGCCGTTTCTCGAACTCGCACCGCATCGCTTCGACGCTTTCTTGCGGCCCGTTGAGAGCTTCGACCGCCGCGTACTGGCTGATGCTGCACGGGTTCGAGGTCTCTTGGCTCTGCAGGTTGTCCATCGCCTTGATGACCTCGACCGGCCCGATCGTCCAACCGATGCGCCAGCCAGTCATCGCGTAAGCTTTGCTCACCCCGCTGACGATGATCGTTCGCGCGGCAACATCCGCACCAAAGCTCGCGAAGCAACGGAACCCGGCTCCGGCGTACAGCAACTTCTCGTAGATCTCATCCGACAGCACGGGGATGTCGTGCTCCACAGCCACGCGGGCGAGGGCCTCCAACTGATCGACCGGATACGTGGCACCGGTCGGGTTCGATGGGTTGTTGAGCATCAGCAGGCGAGTTCGCGGCGTGATCGCCTTGCGAAACTGATCGGCCGACATGCAGAAGCCACTCGCTTCGCTGGTATCGACGATCACGGGGACCGCGCCGGTCAGTTCAACCAGTGCGCTGTAACTCACCCAGTATGGTGCGGGGATAATGACCTCGTCACCGGGACCGCACAGCGATGCGATCACGTTGTGAATGGAGTGCTTCGCGCCGTTTGAAATCAAAACTTGAGCAGTCGTGAAATCGAGGCCGTAGTCACGCTTGTATGCCGCGCACACCGCCTTCTTCAGTTCGGGAATGCCTCCCGATGGCGTGTAGTGCGTGTGTCCCGCTTCCATCGCGGCTATGGCCGCTTGTCTGACATTCGCGGGCGTGATGAAGTCAGGCTCGCCGAGCGTGAAGTCATAAACGTTGATCCCCTTCGACTTCAGATCCTTCGCTTTGGCGGCGGCCGCCAGCGTGGCGGAGGGCTTCAACGATTGAACAGCGGGGGACAGACGCAGGGCACTCATACAACTCTCTTTTCGGTGAGACTCATCGACAACTCGTTCGCCGCCAGTTTCAACTCCGACTCCGGCAGGCGAACGGGCGGGATTGTTGAACCGGGTCCAAAGCGAGTCAAGCCACGCGACCACGCCCACAGGCAACCGGCCGATTTTGCCGCCGAAATGTCCGAACGAGCCATGTGCCGTGTGAGTTCGCTCACCAGATTGGGCAACGCCGTTAAGTTTCTTTGTAGCAGAAGTCGTAAGACTTCTGACGACTCGATGACTCGCCAGAAGTCTTACGACTTCTGCTACGTTTGATTGGCCTTGTTTTGTAGCTCCGAAATCCTCAACGGCGGTGCCTGACCTTTGGTTTGTTGGTGTCGCGCGTTGTGTTCCTCGCCGGGGCAAACTTTGCGGATTAGGCAAACTCAAGTTGTCGCGGTGAGTTTGCCGATGACTCCTGCCGAGCCGCATTCTCTCAGTCTGCCTGTCGTAAGGGATCGGACGGGCTTCCGTTCCAGTCTTGAAAAACGTTTCGCACGCCAGTCGTTCGAGGCTCTGCACTCTCTGTCGTTGCGGTCGATATCCCACGGGGTCTCGGTCACCTGCGGCGTGGTGACGTTGGCTCCATCTCGAAGATTTTCGATCACGCACCAAGGAGGGAGCGCGGACATGGCACAGCAGGGAATCAACGTTCTCGCGTTGTTGAAGAACGGCGAACGCTACGTCTTCTTGTACGACGACCGCAGCGCGGATCAGTTGCTACAAACACTCGGTCGCTACGCCGCCGATCCCGAACTCAACTTCAGTTGGTACGACGCTGCCGTGCTGAGTCAGCGTATCCGAACGCTGCGTGCCGCCGGTGTCGAGGACTCCGATGCCTCGCCCACCGAGGCGATGTCCGATGCCCCGCTCAATCGCATCCATCGCCGCGCGGCTTGATCGCGCGGAACCGACCGGCCTCAATACCAACCCGCAGCGTGAGCGAGGACGAGCGTCTCAAGACGCTCGCAACTCCTGGTCATTGAAAGCACCCGTCCTTGCTCACGCTGCGGGTTGGTGTTGGGAGGCACTGCAATGTTTGCTGCGATCGACGGCTTCCTGCGGTATCTCAAAATCGAGCGGAATGCGTCCGAGTTGACGATCAAGTCGTACTCGGAAGACTTTGGCAGCCTGCTCGATTACGTGCGCGATCGAGTCGGCGAGGTCTCGTTGCCGAGCGAGCTTCAGATCGCGCAGTTGCGCGGCTACGTCGCCTATCTGCACGAGTGCGACTACGCGAAGACCACGATCGCGCGGCGACTCGCCTCGCTGCGCAGCTTCTTCCGCTACTGCCAGCGTGAGGGACTCGTAACCTCGAACCCGGCGAAGTCACTTCGCACGCCGCGCGTCGGTCGCAAGCTGCCGCACTTCCTGACGATCGATCAGGTCACGCAACTGCTCGAATCGCCACCGGCCAACGAGGCGGAGGGACTGCGCGACCGGGCACTCTTGGAAACGATGTACTCGGCGGGACTGCGTGTCGCGGAACTCGTCGGCATGGACATCGAGCATTGGGATCGCGATGCGAACGTCGTCCGCGTCTATGGAAAGGGAAAGAAAGAACGGATCGCGCCGATCGGCCGCCACGCCGTGAAGGCACTCAATCAGTGGATGGATGTTCGCCAACCGGCTCTGGATGCGAAGCCCAGCGATCAAGCCGCTGTCTTCTTGAACCGCTTCGGCACGAGGCTCACCACACGCAGCGTCGGTCGCATGTTGGAGAAGTATCTGAACCTCACGGGCCTCGACCAGATCACGACCCCGCACACGCTGCGGCATACGTTCGCGACGCACCTTCTCGACGGGGGAGCCGACCTGCGTAGCGTCCAAGAACTGCTCGGCCACAAGAGCCTCACGACGACTCAAATCTACACGCACGTCAGCACGAAGCGGCTCAAGGACACGTATGAGCAGGCGCACCCGCACGCGGAGAAGAACCGCAAGAAGTGACGACCGCAGTGAGCCGCTTGCCACACCAACCCGAAGCGTGAGCGAGGACGAGGGTTGTGGGCACGGGCGTGAGTTTCAACGTTGCACAGTGGTCTCGGTTGGTGGCGATTGGACCGGCAACGATCGTCTTCATCCGTGCTACTTCTTCCTCGTCGGGATAGCACGGATGGCAAATCCGGGGCACGGATGAAGACGGGCAGAATACTGATGCGACACCGCTCTGTGACGGTGAGCCTTTCACGATCTGTGCAACGTGAATCGGCGTGAGCGTGTGTTTGCAGCCACGTTCAATACGGAGAGTCGCTCGAAACGTACGGCCTCGCTCACGCTTCGGGTTGGTGTTCACTCAAGATCAAAGCACGCCGCCTCAATTGCGTTCCTGACGAGCAGTTTGCCGCGCACAAGGGCCGGGTGATTCCAAGTGATGCCGTTCGGGTCCAAGGCTTGGAAGCTGGCGAGTTCTTCCGGGACGGAAGTCGAAGCGGGGCGGAGAATGACTCGGCTGTCTTCGCTCAGAATCAGCAGAGTTTCGCCGACGAGCAGCAATTGGCCGTAGCCGTATCGGCCCGACTTCCACTTCACTTTGCCGGTCTCGATGTCGAGGCAAGTGAGCGTGCCGTCGTCGAGTCCGAACACATGTCCGTTGTGCTGAATGAAGTCGTTGAACTTGGGGCGGAAGCGGTTCGAGTGCCAGCGCTGCGTGACGGTCCAGATCGACTTCTCGCGAGTCAGATCAAGTCGCACGGTGCCGACTCCGTAACCGCAGCCGAACAGCAGCGAGTTGTCCGCGACCAGGAGCGGCTGCGCCCCGTTGACCTGCGGCCCGTTGCCCCATTTGAAGAACCACAGTTCCCGACCATCGGCTAGTGCATGTCCCGCCAAGCCGTCGCCCAAGGGAACCAGAACCGTTCGCTCACCGAGCAACGTCTCCACACGCGGACTGCCGTAACTGGCGATGCGACTGCCGCCAGACCAGACTCGCTGGCCGGTCTGCTTGTCGTATGCAACGACCGATTTCTCGTCCTTTCCTCCCGGTACGACGATCACGAATTGATCGACAACCAGCGGTGAACCGGCCGTTCCCCAACCGAGATTCGGCACGGGCGAACCCGGCGTCCCGGCGTCTTTCAAAATGTCGGCCGACCACACGACGCGACCGGTCGCCGCGTCGAGGCAATTGAGTAACCCGGTCGCTCCCTGCGTGTAGAGCAAGCCGTCATCAAACTGCGGCGTGGCACGCGGCCCCGATCCTCCTTGAGCATCCGAAGCACTCAACTTGACCGGATCGAGATGCGACCAAACCTGCTCGCCGGATGCAAGGCGATAGGCCACGACGGCCTCACTCTCGCCGCGCTGTTCCTGCGTGAAGGCCATGTCGCCGATCACAGCGAACGACGACCACGCCTTACCAACCGGATGCTTCCAAAGTTCTTTCGGAGGCCGCGCGGACCAGTCTGTTCTGAGAGTCGCTTCGCGCACGACGCCCATGCGATTGCTGCCGCGATAGCCGGGCCAGTCGCCATCGCTCGCCACGAGCGGTGCCACAACTGGCTCCGAGCCGTTTGTCGTGGCTGACACAGTCGTCGTCGCAGGGAGTGACGCAATGAACTCGCGTGCAGCTTGATCGGCACTCGACCTCCACACGGGGACGATGCGAGTTGGCACCATGTCGCCATCAAACCGATCCAGTTGAAAGAGGCTGAAAAACGCGACGACCGCCGCGCAGCCCGCGCCCAATGCACCGAGCCGCACGCGCCAAGACCATCCCGAAAAGAACGTCCACCAGACCAGCAGCGAGAACACCGCCGCTGGCCACACGAACAACACCGACATCTTGAAGTGAGTCGGATCCTCCCACCACATCGCCCACAAAATGCTCTGCGCGAGACAGGCCAACGCGAACAGTGCCGCCCCAATTTTCCAACGGCCTCGCCCTACACAGGGCTGTGTCACGATCGGCTTCGAGGGGTGCGGCGCATCCTGAGGAGCGGGTACGGTCGGCATCGTCAAACTTTCGAGAGGGGACATCGAGGAAAGAGGAAAGAGTTGTTCGATTCACACCAACCCGAAGTGTGAACGAGGAGGTTGTTCGGCTGATTCACGGCTCCTCGCTCACGCTTCGGGTTGGTGTGCTAAGGTGCGGTGCATCTATCTACGTCCGAGAATTTCGAAAGTGATCGTGTCGTCCCCACGGGTTGCCGCGACACGGAGGCTCTGTTCTGAGCCATTTTTACCACACATTTTTCTGCCGACTTCGTTGAAGAAGTGGCAGAAAAATGTGTGGTAAAAAGATCGGAGTTCTTGCCGTCCTGCCATTTTTCGGCCTGATCGTCAGTTGCGAACTTTCGGAGATTGATTCTGCACAGCAACTACGCCTGTGATCTCACACCGACCGCGTCACGGCAGGAACCGGGATCGTTCGGCGGGAGTCGGCATTCGGCAGGTGTCGTGTTTGCCGAAGAGCCGGTAGCGGTTGCGAGCCACCAGATCATAGAGGAGGTCTCTAAGCGGCAGCGGGATCAGCCAAGCCAACGTCCCGAGCAATTGCCAGCCAAACCCCAGTCGCCACAGCACTCGAACCGCAGCGGACGACTTGCGAAACGGCTGGCCTTCAACCAGCAGGACCACCGAATCCAAGTCGCTGACAAACGATGCGGGCAACAGTTGGCGAGCCGTCTCGCCTTGGAGTGGCGCGAACTGAAAGAGTTCTCGTCGGTCGCGAGCCATCACGAAATCGACTGACCAACTACACAAACCGCAGACACCATCAAAAAACAAGAGGCACCGAGCCGCCTCGGCCGTGCGATCATCTGCAGCGCTCGCGGCCTCCGTCGTAAGGGGAAGCGTGACGGCAGCGGTACTCAGAGCGGGTTTCCTCATCGTCACTCCTCATGCCAGTCATACGCAGGCCGCTTGTTGTTCGTGATCGTGTTGGAGGGATCGTAGTCGATCCTCAAGCGGTCGGCCAAGAGTTGAAGGCACACGACGTAAGCAGGTGGCTCGCCTGTTCAGACGGATCGTGGAAACACGATGTGGGGGTGCGAAGTCGAAACGCACAGGCGAGCCGCCCGCGCTACGAATGCTCTACGAAGGTCGCTTCTGACAACTCTCGTCGTTTGCTAACGTCTGGCCATGAACACGAGCTTTTACGATTTTGATGTGGCAGTGATTGGAGCGGGGCACGCGGGGTGTGAGGCGGCGCTGGCGGCGGCGCGGCTCGGCGCGAAGACCGTGCTGCTCACCATGAACTGCGACACCGTCGGCCAGATGAGCTGCAACCCGGCAATCGGTGGAGTCGCCAAAGGTCAAATCGTGCGCGAGATCGATGCGCTCGGCGGTGAGATGGGGCGAGTCATCGACGCGACCGGCATTCAATTCCGGATGCTCAACCTAAGTAAGGGACCGGCGATGCACTCGCCGCGCGCTCAAGCCGACAAGAAGGCGTTTCAGTTCGAGATGAAACGGCGGATCGAGGACCAGCCGGGGCTGACGCTGCGACAGGAAGCGGTCGAGGAAATCTTGGTTGAGGGTCGAGTGTCGAAGGTTGAGGGGCAGCAAGATGCCGAGACGCAGACCTCTTCTCTGACTCTCAACCCTCAACCTTCAACCCTCAACCCTCCGCCCCACATTACCGGCATCCGCGTGCGCGGCGGCGCGGTCTATCGGTGCGGCGCGGTCGTCATCACGACGGGGACGTTTCTCCAAGCAATCATGCACACGGGTGAGGCGAAGACTCCCGGTGGTCGCGCGGGGGACGGCACGACCGGCACGATGTCGGACTCGCTCCGTCAGTTGGGGTTTGAACTTCGTCGGTTCAAAACGGGAACGCCGTGCCGATTGAATGGTCGGACGATCGACTTCTGCGCGTGCAGCGAGCAGCCGGGCGATGCCGATCCGAAACCGTTCTCGTTCATGACGGATCAGCTCTCGCAGGATCAGATGCCGTGCTGGCTGACCGAGACCAACGAACCGGTTCACGAATTGATCCGCGCCAACCTGCATCGTGCCCCGATGTACAGCGGCCAGATTCAATCGACAGGACCGCGTTACTGTCCGTCGATTGAAGACAAAGTGGTGCGGTTCGCCGATAAGCCGTCGCACCACATCTTCCTCGAACCGGAAGGCCGCAACACTTGGGAGTACTACTGCAACGGCATCTCGACCAGCCTGCCGCGTGACGTGCAGGACCAGATGATCCGCTCGATCAAGGGTCTCGAACGGGCCGAGATCATGCGGTACGGATACGCCGTCGAATACGACTTCTCACCGCCGACACAGCTCAAGCAGACACTCGAAACCAAGTTGGTCGAGGGCCTTTATTTCGCGGGACAGATCAACGGAACGACGGGCTACGAAGAGGCCGCGGGGCAGGGGCTGATGGCGGGGATCAACGCAGCTCTCAAGCTGGCAGCTAAGGAACCGTTCGTCATCGACCGCAGCCAAGCGTATCTCGGCGTGCTGATCGACGACCTCGTGACAAAGGGCGTCGATGAACCGTACCGCATGTTCACGTCGCGGTCCGAGTACCGCTTGCTCCTGCGTCAGGACAATGCCGATCGCCGACTGACCGCACTCGGACGCAGGATCGGCTTGGTCGATGACGCTCGCTGGACCAGACTCGAACAGCACGAGGCCGAGATCACACGCGCGACCGAAATGGTGAACCGACTTCGACACCACGGACACTCGTTTGAAGAATGGCTCCGTCGTCCCGAGATGACGTGGACGCAGCTCGAAACGATGTCGAGTGAACTCGCGTCGCTCGGCATCAGCGAACTCGCGAAGCAACAGGTCGAGATCGAGACCAAATACGCGGGCTACATCAAACGGCAAGCCGTCGATATCGAGCGGCAACACCAAATCCAAACCGTCCGCATTCCGCCGACCTTCGACTTTCAAGCGGTCGCCCAACTACGGCGCGAGGCCAAAGAAAAACTCTCCAAGGTCCGGCCCTCCGATCTCGGACAGGCCGGTCGCATCAGCGGCATCACACCCGCCGACCTCTCCATCGTGCTGCTGTATCTCAAAGAGCCGCAGCGGATGGACTGATTTGCTTTGGGTCTTCATCCGTGCCCCGGCTTTGCCATCCGTGCTATCTCGTCGAGGATAGAGTGAGTTGCCCGTTTAAAGACGTTGAATGAGCCTTCGACTGGGTCGCTTTCCATGGGTACAGACGGGCAAGCGAGACGCTTACCCTACGTTTTCGGCGGATCAGTTAGCACGGATGGCAAAGCCGGGGCACGGATGAAG
>JAYTQJ010000467.1:0-3769 GCA_043746775.1 Schlesneria sp. | reverse complement strand
GTCAGTGAAGGCTTGTTTCTCATTCTCACGGCCACCTCGAAGCTCCGTGACCGTGGCACACCATTTCACAAATTCAAAAAGGTAATGGCCCTGCCTGTTCAAACACGTTGCTTGGCAAACGGCGCGGTCGATTTCTACGATAGCGACCCGTGGAAGACCCCACCGGGCTTGTCCCGGTGGCTCGCGGGTTTTTGCACTACTTCAAAAACCACTGGATCAGTGGAATTGTGAATTGAGTAGTGCAAAGACCTGATTCCACCGGGGCAAGCCCGGTGCGGTGGTTTTTCAAAGGGCCGCGTGAGGCCGTTCTTGCTTGATCTCACTCCTCCTCGCACCGACCGTGTTGTGCGACGACTTTCCTACCGGGTTCGCTCATGGACACGATTCAAATTCCCTGCCCGAAATGTGGTTCCGAATTGAAGCTGCGCGACCGCAGCTTGCTCGGTCGTCGTGGCAAGTGCCCCAAGTGTTCACATGCCTTCGTGCTGGAAGAGCCAGACGAAGTGCAGCTCGAACTCGCAGAACCCGAGCCAACCGTGGCGGGGACTGCGGCGCGATGGATTCCCGATGAAGTGGCTCCGACACCGGTAGTGTCCCACTCACCAGCGCCGCGTGCGCAGGCTCCGCGAACTCCAGCCGCCGTCCCGCAGATGCCGGTCGCGCCCGCTGCCAGCTTCGCGCTGCAAGGGTTGGAAGAACTCGCCGCGCCGGATGGGCCCGCCTCGCGATTGAAGGCTCTTCAAAAACGGAACGCCAAGAATCGCAACATCGGTTTGGCAATCGGTGCCGTCGGGATGTTGGCTCTGGGGGGAGCGGCTTTCTACGCGATGAACAATCCTCCCACGAAACCCGGCGCGGGTGAGCTGGCGGCCGCCGACAAAGACGGACGCGAAGCCGACGATGTGGATGCGGCTCCCCAGGGAGCGGCCGGTGGTGGCGCAGTCGCCAGCAACGATCGGTTCGCGAGTGCGGGCAAGCCGACCAAAGGGAAGCCGATCGACTTGCAGTTCATCCCATTCGGGACTCAGGTCGCGATCAACATTCATCCCGCCGCGCTTTGGAAAGAAGAGAGCAAAGGGGAGGAAGTGCGGTTCTGTCTGACAGCCCCCGCCAAGTTCTTGGAGGCGACGTTGCAAGACCTCTTCAAGCGGAAGCCCGAGCAGATTGAAGAGGCATTGATTTGCCTGATCCCCGGCGCACAGGGATCGAAGCCCGAAGTGGCCGCCGTAATTCATCTGGTCGAAGAGGCAAAGAAGAGCCAGTTGCTTGAAGACTTTGGCGGCGCGCGAGTGGATGACTTCGGGCATCCCGTTTATGTCACCGAGGAGCGGGCCTATCTCATCCAAGATCAAAAGACGATCGCCGTCGGACCGAAGGGGCAGGCGAGCGAGATGGTGCAAGCGATCACCGGT
This sequence comes from Schlesneria sp., assembly GCA_043746775.1. Lineage (GTDB taxonomy): Bacteria > Planctomycetota > Planctomycetia > Planctomycetales > Planctomycetaceae > Schlesneria. Next base: position 2,357 of record JAYTQJ010000467.1, on the reverse strand, counting down.
CGCAACCCGGCTGCGGATGGCATCGACGAATTGCTGCCTCTCACAGATCGCGACCGGCATCTCACGTTCATCTTTGTGCCACGCACGCTCAGGTTGCACGCGAACTACTGGTTCGCGGGAGCGGATGCCAAGCCAACGGCGGTCGCTCCGTTCGTTCATCGCTTCTGCGATTGGCTCGGCGACGAAGTCGAGTCGGCGGTCTGGAGCTTTCACCTCGGTGAGAAAGTCTTCTACTCCGACATGCTGCTCCGCAATATGGCGGGTGTGACGGCGTCTCGCTTTTCACGCGAGACGCAGAAGAAGCTCAACCAGTTTCCGCACGATCTCTTGGAAACGGTCCAGATGATGAACCCGCGCGAAGTCGGCAAGCGAAAAGTCATCGGTCGGCTCCCCGTGATGAGCGACGCCTTTACGATGGCGACGCAGATCAGCAACGGGCCGCGACACGTTCAACTCATCACACCGCTTCCCGAACGAGCCGCTCCGAACCTCGCGCTCGGCACGCTGCTGGCGTGGGACGAATCGACGCGCACGGACTTCACGAAGAAGGCTCCCACGAAGCCCGCTCCGTCGGACGGCACCAAGCTGCCCGATCTGATCGCCGACCGGTTGAAGCTCAAGATTGACGTTGATTTCCGCCGCACGCCGCTCCAAGAAGAGTTCGCGTATATCGGTGGTGAAATCAAAACGACGATCGATATCGACGGCGATGCACTCAAATTTGGCGGCTACACCAAGAACATGACGCTCGACATGAAGCTCGACGCGCAGCCGGTCAAAACGGTCATCGCACAGATACTTAAAAACTATCAAGACCCGGTGCGACCGGAAAAACAGATGGTGATCGTTGTCGATGAAGCCCAGAAACGGATCCTCGTCACGACGCAGGCGTCTTGCACCAAGAACAACCTCACGCCGTTCGACGTGAGCAAGTAAACCAAAGGTTGTTTTGAAACCTCACCCGGCTTGCCCCATTCGTATCTACGCAACACTGAGGGTTGGCAAAAGTAGCCGTCATCGCTCCGCGTGACGAGTCTGATGAGTTCGGCGACCCCGACCCCGACCCCGACCCCGACCCCGACCCCGACCCTGACTCAGACGCGTGCTCTCAGAAGGCTCATCACGCGGAGCGATGATGGCTACTTTGTGTAGATACGAATGGGACAAGCCCGGTGGGGGCCGATTTATAATCGGCCTTGTGGAGTGACAAACTGCCTATGCGGTGCGTTCCGAAGACTCCACGCACTCTACTGCCCAATGCCTCCGTCCTTTGAGTTCCCTCCACATGTCGCTCGGCCACTGCTCCTGTCCCGACTGCGGCACGACTCTTCGGATTCGCGACCGCTCGTTCGTCGGCCGGACAGTTCCGTGTCCAGAATGTCGCACGGCGCTGGTGATCGAACTCGATTCCGACCAGCATGTCGTCGCGCGGAAGCCGGTGGTGGACAAGGCCGCGATCGCCAAGGCCGCGATCACCAAGACTGCGGCGCTCACGAAAGCCTCTTCGTCGGGCATCTCAGTCGTATCAGACTCTGATCTCGCCACGACGAATTCTCGGCGCACTCCGAGCCGTTGGAGCGAGTCGCTTCGGCGTGTGAGCAATTCACCGCTGGCGATGGCGTGGGCATTGGCCATCGCGATGACGGCCCTCGTGTTTGTGGCGATGACTCGCCCATCCGTCCGTTTTCGGCCTCCAAGCCAAGTTCCGCCGGGACAGTCCAGCCCTTCCGAGTCCACCAACGATCCGCCGCTTGTGCCCGAGGAGTCTCGCCCCAGGCAGACGAACCCTGAAGGTGATCCGAACGGGAATGCTCCGGTTGAAACGCCCTCACCGAGTGAGCTGTTCCCTTCCATCGCCGCCGACGCCACGCGACCGGCCAACGCTCCCGAACTCACGTTCACTCCGCTTTCCGAAACGACGGACAATGGGAACTCGGGTCACAAGCCCCTCGTTGTGGTCCCGTCAGCGAACAGAGTTCAGCCCGTCGCCGCCCCGCCGCCGAAGATCGACTTTGACGCGGCACTCCAGCTACGATTTGTCATGTTTGAACAGCCTGTTCCCGCCAGTCGCCGTGCATTGATCGAGTCCCTCGAAGAAATGCTTGGCGCACCGATTCGCTATCGTGTCGAAGACTTGGGTGAACAAAACCTCGACAAGCTCGTCACCGTTCGGAAGCTGGAGAACACGACCCTCCGCGTGATCCTCAAAGCGGTCCTCGACCCCGCCGGCTGGGAGTTCGTGACGACTGACACCGAGCTACGCATCCAGCTCAAGGCTACTGGCGACGTACCGCCGAAGCCCTGATGGCATCCAACACAGATGGCGTTTCCGATAGAAGTGGTGAGCCGGGCGGCGT
>JAYTQJ010000466.1:0-20610 GCA_043746775.1 Schlesneria sp. | reverse complement strand
GGCAATCTGTTTTTTTCCACTCGTCACTCGCCACTCGTCACTCGCCGCTAACCCCGCCACATCCTCCGGCGTCCCTTCCGCGACGATCCATCCTCCCTCGCTCCCCGCTTGCGGGCCGAGGTCGATGATCCAGTCGGCCGTCTTGATCACGTCGAGGTTGTGTTCGATCACGACGACCGTGTTGCCGGCATCGACCAGACTGTTGAGGATTTTCAGCAGCTTGCGGATGTCGTCGAAGTGGAGGCCGGTGGTTGGCTCGTCGAGCAGATAGAGCGTCTTCCCCATTGAGGGCCGCGCGAGTTCGGCGGCAAGTTTGACTCGTTGGGCTTCTCCACCGGACAACGTCGGCGCGGGTTGGCCGAGCGTCAGGTAATCGAGTCCGATTGCGGCCAGCACACTCAGCGGCGCACGAATCTTCGGCAGGTTGTCGAACAGTTCGAGGGCTTGGCCGATCGACATCGCCAACACGTCGGCGATGCTCTTCCCGCGATACTGCACCGCCAGCGTCTCGGCGTTGTAACGCTGACCGCGGCAGACATCGCACTCGACCCACACGTCGGGCAGGAAGTGCATCTCGATCAGCTTCTGCCCGTTCCCCTCGCACGCTTCGCAACGGCCACCGACGCGATTGAAGCTGAACCGCGTCGAGCTGTACCCGCGCACCTTGGCTTCGGGCATCCGAGCGAACAGTTCGCGAATGTGCTCGAACACGCCGGTGTACGTCGCGGGGTTCGATGCGGGCGTCGAACCAAGCGGCTGCTGATCGACCACGATCAGCTTGCTCAAGAATTGCAGGCCGAGCAGTTCGTCATACGGCCCCGGCTGCGTCGATGCGCGATGCAGCTTCCTCGCCACCGCGCGCGCCAGCGTTTCTTCGATGAGCGAACTCTTCCCGCTGCCACTCACGCCGGTGATGCACGTGAACGTCCCGAGCGGAATCCGCAGATCAACGTTCCGCAGGTTGTGCTGCCGGGCACCGAGCAGTTCGAGCCACTGAAGGGGTTGAGGGTTGAAGGTTGAGGGTTGAGGGGCAGAGGAGGAAGAAGACGACTTCTTGCGCGGTCTCCTTTCTTCACCCTCAACCCTCAACCCTCGACTCTCAACCCGGCGCTTCGCCGGAATCACAATCTCCTCGCGTCCTGACAGGTACTTGCCCGTCAGCGACAGTTCGCTTTTCGACATCTCGCGCGGTGAGCCTTGATCTGTGATCGTGCCGCCGAAGCGACCGGCTCCGGGGCCGAAGTCGTAGAGGCGGTCGGCGGCCATCAGGACTTCGCGGTCGTGTTCGACCATCACGACAGTGTTGCCGAGGTCACGCAGTTTGATGAGAGCATCAAGCAGCCGGCCGTTGTCGCTCGGGTGCAGGCCGATGGTCGGTTCATCCAACACATACAAGACGCCCGTCAGCGCGCGGCCGATCTGACCGGCGAGTCGGATGCGCTGCGTCTCGCCCCCCGACAGCGTCGGCAGCGTGCGCGCGAGCGTCAGGTAATGCAGACCGACATCGACGAGGAACGACAGCCGCCCGGTTGCCTCGGTCAGCAGATCACCCGCGATCTTCTGCTGCGACTTCGTGAGCGTGAGACCCTTCAAAAACCCAAGAGCCTCGTTGAGCGGCAGGTCGCAAAGCTGCTTGATCGTCTTGCCACCCAGCTTCACTGCCGCCGAGTCGGGTCGCACGCGGCTGCCACTGCACGCGGCACACGGACAGTCGCCGATCAGCCCGTACAGCTTCATGCGATAGTCATACGAGAGACTCGCCGCCTGCTCGATCGCGGGGTAGAGGCCCTTGTATTGGAAGCGGAGAGTTGGGCTGAGGGACGAGGGCTGAGGGGCAAGGGACTGAGACGATGAAAAGGATGAGGCAGCCTTTGTTTTCTTCTTGGCACTTGAGGCTCTACTCTTGTCACTCGGCTCTTCTCCGTCCCTTGTCCCTCGCCCCTCACCCCTCAGCCCAATCCAAACATCCCCCGTCCCGAACAACACCTTCTGCTGCTGGCTCGGTTCGAGTTGTGAGAACGGGATGTCGAGCGGGATGTCGCACTCCTTCGCCATTGCGGCGAGCATCCTTCGGAACAGCGGCGACTTGGCCGGATCGGGCCACGCGGTGACCGCCCCCTGCGACAGCGACCGCATCTGGTCCGAGACGAGTGCCCCAAGGTTCGTCCCCTGCTGAGTCCCGATTCCCTCACACGTCTCACACCACCCGAGCGGACTGTTGAACGAGAAGTTGTGCGGAGCCAGTTCCTCAAAGCTGCGACCACACTGTTCGCACGAGCGGAACAAACTGAACGGCTCGACCTTCCACTTCTTCTCGTCCCGCTCGTCATCAACGATGGCCACGCGAATGATTCCCTTGCCGAGATCGAACGCGAGTTCGACCGACTCGGCGAGACGGGAGCGGGTGGTGGATGTCTTTCCTGTCCCCTCGCCCCGGCTCTGTGGGGAGAGGGTTAGGGTGAGGGGGTCTTCAACGGGCGTGACAGCCTGCGATGTGCGGCTCTTCTTTCCTGATTTCTGCTCTTCGTCTTTTCCTGTTCCCTCCCCTCGGCGGGGAGGGTTAGGGAGGGGGGACGATGGACTAGCAACGTCACCACGCGCGTCGGCCCCCCTCCCCGGCCCTCCCCGCCGAGGGGAGGGAGGAAGAGTGGAGTCGGTCGAGGAATCTGGAGCGTCATCACCGCTCGGCCCCCTCACCCTAGTCCTCTCCCGACCACCCAAAGCGGCGGTGCCCGACGGGGGAGAGGAAACAAGAGCGCCATCGTTTGGACGTTGCCCCTCGTCATGCCGGATCGTCACTCGGTCCACGACAATCTCAACGTTGTGCTTGCGCTTGCGGTCGATCTCGGGGACCTCGTCCAGTGTGTGAGTCACGCCGTTGATGCGGACTCGACGGTAGCCCTGTTCACGCAGACGCTCCCACAACTTTTCGTACTGTTGGCCAACGGTGACCTCCTGCGGCGCGAGGACGACTAGACGCGTTCCCGCGTCGTGTTCCATCAGGCGGTCGATCACATCGTCCGTCGTCTGTGACTGAACGGGTACGCCGCAGTCGGGGCAGTGTTGCGTCCCCAGCCGGGCGAACAGGATGCGCAGGTAGTCATAGATTTCCGTGACCGTGCCCACCGTGCTGCGCGGTGTGTTGCCGACGGTTTTCTGCTCGATGGCGATCGACGGTTGCAGTCCGTGGATGTGTTCGACCCGTGGCTTGGGCATCTGGCCGAGGAACTGGCGGGCATAGGACGACAGCGACTCGACGTAGCGCCGCTGGCCCTCGGCGTAGAGCGTGTCCATCGCGAGCGAACTCTTGCCGGAACCGCTCGGTCCGCAGAAGACGCTCATCATGTCGCGCGGGATCTTCAGGTTGAGATGCTGCAAGTTGTGCTGCGACGCACCCCGAACCACGATCGACGTGTCGGCTCCGTCGAGGGTCGCGTTGAGGGCGAGTTGCGATTGCCAGCGAGGGGCGTTAGCCCCCAACTGCCTCTCGAAGCGGGGGGCGTAAGCCCCCTGATTGGGCGTCCGAAGAGCGGCAGTCGTTGGTTTGTTCTTGTTCGCGGAACCAGGGGGCTTACGCCCCCCGCTCCGAGAGGAAGTGGAAGAAGACGGGCTGACGCCCAAGACAGCCGCCAACGCCCGCCCCGTATACGACTCCTCGCACGCGACGATCTCTTCGGGCGTGCCTGCCGCGAGGATGCGACCGCCGCCCGAGCCTCCTTCCGGGCCGAGGTCGATCACCCAGTCGGCCGTCTTGATCACGTCGAGGTTGTGTTCGACGACGATCACCGTGTTGCCCGCATCGACGAAGCCGTGCAGCACTCGCAGCAGATGCTCGATGTCCACGAAGTGCAGGCCGGTCGTCGGTTCATCGAGGATGTAGACCGTCTTGCCGGTGGAGCGTTTCGACAATTCCTTGGCGAGCTTCACGCGCTGAGCCTCGCCGCCGGAGAGCGTCGGCGATGGCTGGCCCAGCTTGAGGTAATCCAAGCCAACGTCGTGCAGCGTCTGGATCGACCGCTTCAACTTCGGATGGTTTTCAAAATGATCGAGCGCCTGCTGGACATCCATCTCCAGCACGTCGGTGATGCTCTTTCCCTTGAAGCGGATTTCGAGCGTCTCCTTGTTGAAGCGGTGTCCCTGACAGACGGGACACGTCACCCAGATGTCGGCGAGGAAATCCATCTCCAGCTTGTTCGAGCCGTTCCCCTCGCACGCCTCGCACCGCCCGCCCGGCACGTTGAACGAGAAGCGTCCCGGCTTGAAGCCGCGCACCTTTGATTCGGGAAGCTGCGTGTAGAGGTCGCGAATCAGATCGGCCAGTTTGACGTAGGTCGCGGGGTTCGAGCGAGGCGTCCGACCGATCGGGCTTTGGTCGATGTCGATCGCCTTGTCGATATGTTCCAACCCGGTGAGCTTCGTGTGCGCGCCGGGGTTGCCCGTCCCCTTGTTCACGTCGCGGTTGAGGACCTCCCACAGGATGTCGTTCACCAGCGAACTCTTCCCCGAGCCGCTCACCCCCGTGACACAGATGAACTTGCCGAGCGGGAAGCTGGCGCTGACATCGCGCAGGTTGTGATGCGTCGCGCCGTAAATCTCGATGGCGTGGCCGTTCCCCGCGCGACGCTCCTTCGGAATCGCGATGGTTCGACGGCCGGACAGGAACGCGCCGGTCAGGCTTCGCTCTGACTTCATCACGTTTTCCACAGAGCCTTCGACGACGACCTCACCGCCGCGCACGCCCGGTCCCGGCCCGAAATCGACGATGTGATCGGCGGCCTTCATCGTCTCATCGTCATGCTCGACGACGATCACGGTGTTCCCCTGATCACGCAGATCCTTGAGGCTGTCGAGCAACATCACGTTGTCGCGCGGATGCAGTCCGATGCTCGGTTCGTCCAGAATGTAGACGACACCGACTAGCCCGCAGCCGATCTGCCCGGCCAGTTTGATCCGCTGGCTCTCGCCCCCCGATAGCGTCGGCGCGGTCCGGTCGAGCGTCAGGTAATCCAACCCGCAACGCAGCAGGAACCCGAGCCGACCGCGAATCTCCTTCAAGACCTCGGTCGCGATGAACTGCCCCGTCTCGGACAGTTCGAGTTCCCCGAAGAACTCCCACGCATCGAGCGTGCTGAGTTGGCAGACCTCGGGGAGGGAGAGGGATGAAGTGGCGAGTGGTGAGTGGTGAGTGGTGAGTGCCGAACTAGGGCCTGCTTGCTTCTGCTTGCCTTTACTCGCCACTCGCCACTCGTCACTCACCACTCTGCCCGTGATCCTGTAACTCCCCGCCTGCCTGTTCAGCCGACTCCCGCCGCACGTCGAACAGCCGGTCTCGCACATGTACTTTTCGAGCTGCACGCGGCGCATCGGGTTGCGCGTCTTGCGGTATTCGTCGAGCAGTTCGGGGATGAACCCGGCGTACGTGCCGCCGCGCTTCCAGACTCCGCCCGAATGTCGGTAGGCAAACGTAATGTTCTTCTGGCCGAGGCCATACAAAAAGAGTTGCTTCGCCGCGTCGGGCAGCTTGCTCCACTTGGTCTTGAAGAACGAGTCCTCTTCCAATCCGAGTTCGAGTTCGATCGCGCGGCCGACTCCCTTGAAGACACTCTTCCGCCACTTGCCGATCGCACTGAGCTTGCCGAGTACCGTGATCGCCCCCTTGGCGATCGACAGCGAATCGTCGGGGACGAGTGCCTCAACCTTGAAGTCAAACCGCACGCCCAGCCCCGTGCAGTCGGCACACATCCCCTGCGGACTGTTGAACGAAAAGAGCTGCGGTGAGGGCTGTTCGTAACTGATGCCGCAGTCGATGCAGGCGTAGTCGCAGGAGTAGAGTTGGTCGAGGGTCGAGGGTTGAGGGTTGAGGGACGGAGTGGAGCCGGACGAGTCGTCTTCTCCTGTCCCCTCGCCCCGGCTCTGCGGGGAGAGGGTTAGGGTGAGGGGTTCTTCCGTTTTCGCTTCGGCGGTCTGGCGGCTGACCTTCTTGACGGGCTTTCGCTTGGTCGTGGTACCCAGAGCGTCATCACCGCTCGAAATTCCCTCACCCTTGCCCTCTCCCCGCGAAGCCGGGACGAGGGGAGGACGGTCGCTGCGCGACGCGAGTTCTTCCGCAGGCTCGAGCGAGATCACCAATCTCCCCTTCGCTAGGTTGAGCGCCGCTTCAATCGCCTCGGCCACTCGGGCACGCGGTGTCTTCCCCGCGACGAGGCGATCAATCACGACATCAATTGTGTGCTTCATCTGCTTGTCGAGCTTGAGGTCGTCCGTCAGTTGGACGCTCTTGCCATCGACCCTCGCCCGCAGGAAGCCGCGCTTGAGGAGGTCCTCGAAGAGGTCCTTGTACTCACCCTTCTGGCGTTGGATCAGCGGTGCGAGGACCTGGAACTTCGTGCCGTCGGGCAGTCGCAGGACGCTGTCGAGGATGTGCTCGCGCGTTTGAGCCGTGATCGGTTTGCCGCACTGATGGCAGCTCGGCGTGCCGACGCGCGCGAAGAGGACGCGCAGGTAGTCGTAGATCTCGGTGATCGTGCCGACTGTCGAACGCGGGTTGCGGCCGCTCGACTTCTGCTGGATGGCGATCGACGGCGCGAGGCCCGTGATCGAATCGACCTCGGGCTTCGGCATCTGCCCCAAAAACTGACGGGCATACGACGAGAGAGATTCAACGTAGCGCCGCTGCCCCTCGGCGTAGAGCGTGTCGAACGCCAGCGAACTCTTCCCCGAGCCGCTGACCCCCGTCATCACGATCAGTTTATTGCGCGGCAGCGTGACCGAAACGTCCCGCAAGTTATGTTCGCGGGCACCACGAATGACGATGTCGGAAGCGGGCATGGGGTGCGTGATACCGGTCAAAGAGGGATCGAAGCCGAACGTGAAAACAGCGGTCGGCGAGACGGTGCGAGTATAGGCCGAGCGAGTAGGGCGGCAATCCCGGTGACGCGGCGGTTATGGAAGTTCGCGTGGTCGCCAGATGGAGTCGATCGTGGCGCGAGTTGTTTCGTTGAGGTCGGACCACGCATCGAGTGGCAGCGTGAGGCGGACGAGGGCGGCGGTCGAGAGACGATGCGATTCACCGGTGAGTTGTGTGACGAAGGACTCCAGATCGGGATTGTGTCCGACGATGAGAACGCAGGCGGTGGGTTCGGCCACGTTGCGGAGAGCCTGGATGAATTGAGCGGTCTCACAGTGATAGAGGTCCGCGCTGTGAGTGACCGGAATGAGTTGGCCCTCGGGGAGTTCAGCCTGTGCGAGTTTCCACGTCTCGACCGCGCGGAGGGCGGTCGAGCAGAGGACGAGATCGGGGCGGCGGCCGGTGTCGCGCAGGACCGCTCCCATGCGCGGGGCGGCTTTCAGGCCGCGCTTCTTCAACGGGCGGTCGTGATCGTTGAGCGTGGTGTTGGACCAACTCGACTTGGCGTGACGGAAGAGGAAGAGCGTTTTCATGGGAGCCTGTGAGAGAAGGCGGGATGAGGTGATATACGAGCGGAAAGGGTTGGCTAAGGATCGGCACATCAATGAGTGTCGTCTTTCGTTCCGCGAAAGAACGCCCTTTCGCGGAGCGAAAGGCGACACTCACGGTCGTGATTTGTCGGTTTGGCTTTGGTGAGCCGGGTGCCGACAGTCATTGATTCGCCAGTCCTGACTCACACTTCGCGTGGGTGTGAATCTTGGATCGGGCTTCACTCATCGGCACCGGGGGCGCGGTGGGGTTCAAACACTGTGAGTGCCGCGCGTTCGGCTTGTTCGATGGCGTCGATGGCTCGGCGATAGAGGGCTTCTTGGCTGCGACAGGGTCCGGTCGAGGAACTCGGTTTGACTCGTTCGTAGCTGCCGTTGGGGAGCAGCTTTTTCGCTTTGACGTTGTCCTGAAAGTGCGTCTTCAGGATGGCCATCAACTTGCTGCGACAGGCGGGGTCTTCGACCGGAACGAGCAGTTCGACTCGGCGATCCAAGTTGCGGGGCATCCAGTCTGCGCTCGAGATGAACAGGCGTTCGTCGCCGCCGTGATAGAAGTAGAAGACGCGGGCATGTTCGAGGAACCGATCGACGACGCTGGTGACGGTGATGTTTTCGGAGAGGCCGGGGACGCCCGGTCTCAGGCAGCAGATGCCGCGCACGTTGAGTTTGATCTTCACGCCTTCCTGCGACGCCTCGTACAGCGCTTCGATCATCCGTTCGTCCACGAGGGCGTTGAACTTGGCCATGATGACCGCCTTCTGGCCGTGCTTCTTGCGTTGTGACTCGGCCTCGATCATTTCGAGCAACTTGTCTCGCAGGCCGATCGGAGCCATTTCAATTTTGCGGAATTGCTGCGGCTGCGAGTACCCGGTGATCGCGTTGAAGAACGCGGTGGCGTCGGCTCCCAAGTCGTCATTGCAGGTCATCAGGCTCACGTCGCTGTAGATGCGCGAGGTGATCTCGTTGTAGTTCCCGGTGCCGAAGTGAACGTAGCGCGTGATCCCTTGCGGTTCGCGGCGGACGATCAGGCAAACCTTGGCGTGCGTTTTCAGGCCCTTTACGCCGTAGATCACTTGCACTTCGGCCCGTTCCAGATCGCGTGCCCATTCGATGTTGCGCAGCTCATCGAAGCGGGCCTTCAGTTCGACGACCGCCGTCACGTACTTGCCCTTCAGTGCGGCTCGCTTCAGCGCCGCGACGATCGGACTTTTGGCGCTCGATCGATACAGCGTCTGCTTGATGGCGAGGACATCCGGATCGTCGGCCGCTTCCTCGATCAACCGCACAACGGGATCGAAGCTCTCGTAAGGGTGGTAGAGCAGCACGTCGCGACGGGCGATGGTCGTGAAGAGGCTCTCGGCCGGATCGACCTGCGGCAGCGGTTTTGGTGGCCACGGCTCGTAGCGCAGCGCGTCGAAGCCCTGTGAGTCGGTCAGTCGGAAGAAGGCGGCCAAGTCGAGCGGCCCCGGCACGGCGAAGACCCATTCGTCCGCCACCGCGACCGCCGATTGCAGGAACTCGCGCACGATCTGACTACCGGACTCGGCCACTTCCAACCGCACGCAGGCCCCTTCGCGCCGCGCGTTCACGATCTCCTGCATCTCGCGCAAGAGATCGAACGCCAAGTCCTCGCGCAGTTCGAGGTCCGCGTTGCGGGTGATCCGAAACGGCACGCACTCTTCGATCGTCTCACCGGGGAACAGCCGCGCGAGAAACAGACCGACCACATCTTCGAGCAGGATGAAGCTGAAGCCGCTCTCGGACGGCAGCGTGAGAAACCGTTGTCGGTTGCGACCGAACGGGACGATGGCAAAGCGCGGGACCGTCGATCCGGCCGACGGAGCGAGTCTCACACACAGGCTGAGCGACTGATTGATGAGTGGCGGAAACGACGGTGTGTCGGCGGAGGGAAAGAAGACGGGTGCATCGGTCACGCTCGTCGCGCCGTCGGTGCGGAGGACACCCTCTTGCTTGTTTTCTCCCTCCCCTCGGCGGGGAGGGCTGGGGAGGGGGGCATCGAGCGTCGAAGAACTGTTGGAAGCAATCCGACCGACGGTGAGGGTCTGTTCGCTTGGTGTAGTCGTTCGGTCATCGTCCCCCTTCCCTGGCCCTCCCCGCCGAGGGGAGGGAGTGGGTGCGGCCAGCGGCGCGGCTTTCTTTTTCGTCGCCCGCTTCTTGGCGGGACGCGTCTCATTGGCAGAGGCCTCCGGCGCGAGGTCACTCGTCGCCGACTCCAGCACCACCGCGACGGCCATCGGCGTCAGCACGGGGAAAATCTCCTGCTCGAACAGAGCGAGAACGTGCTTCGTCTGGCGGTCGTTCAGTTCGTGAGGTTGCACGCGGCGCATCCCGGCCTGTGCGAGAGCCGGCTCAAGTTCCGAAAGATAGACGCGGTACTGCTCGTCGGCGAACGAGTGCATCCGTTCGCCGATGGCCCTCAATTGCTCGGCCGTGGTCAAACCGTTCGGGTCGGGCCGCGATTCCCCTTCGGCCAGCAGCAGTTGCAGGCTGCCGACGCGCACCATCGTGAACTCGTCCAAATTTGACGACGTGATGGCGAGGAACTTGAGCCGCTCGAGCAGCGGGATCGTCGGATCGCGGGCTTCATCCAGCACCCGTTGATCGAACGCCAGCCAACTCAGTTCACGATTGAAGAAACGAGATTCCGCAGCCATGCCGGTACAACATCCAAATGGAAAAGGTTCGAGGGGGCGAGGCCGGGGCAGTGTAACCGCCGCGCGTGACGAGTCGAAGCGGCGGGACGAGGCAAAATGGCGTGAGACAAAATCATGGGGAACAGATACTGAAGAGGCGACCAGAAATCGCTGATTCAAACAGCCGCAGTCGTGAATTGGTGGTAGCCCTGTCGCTCCGCGACAGGAAGCGCGATCGCAGGCAGGCGTATTGCGTTGGTTTGAGGTGATTCGACGGATTGACGTTCTTGGTTCCTCGCGCCTCCTGCCGCAGAGCGACAGGGCTACCTTGTCTAAACCCTAGCTTCACAGTGTTGTTGTGAGTGACCACCAAATTAGCGACGGCACCCGACTCAAACAGCCGCGGCCAAGCTGGTTGACAGTCGAGCGCGGGGGATCAAATATGCGGTCGCAATGAGCGAGATCAAAATTTGATGGGCCGACAGAATTTGCAGGAGACGCGGCATGAGACAACAGTTCAAACGAACCAACGGAATGAGCCGGATCGCGCGCGGTTTGATCGCAGTCATCGTGGGTCTGGCACTGGCGGTGCAGCCTCAATGTGCGGTGGCTCAATCCCAGATCGCTCCCGCAGCGACCGGTCGCTTTGTCGATCAGGTCTTTCGCGATGAGACTGGTGAGCACAAGTACGTCGTCTTCCTACCGGTCGGTCATCGTGTGGACAAGCCTTCGCCCGCGATCCTGTTTTTGCACGGAGCCGGTGAACGGGGTGTTGAGAACCGGATGCAACTCACGCTCGGGCTGGCTCCGTTTGTGAAGGCGCGCGCCAAAACGTTCCCGTTCGTGGTGGTGTTCCCGCAGTGCGAATCGACCGACGGTCGCATCCTCGAATCGTGGCAGATCGGATCGACCGACGGACGCCGCGCGCTGGCGATTCTCGATCACGCGACGAAGCAGTTTGGGATTGATGCGCGCCGCATCGCGCTGACCGGTTGGTCGATGGGTGGCTACGGTGCGTGGAGCCTCGCCGCCGCCGAGCCATCCCGCTGGTCGTGTGTTGTCCCATTGTCGGGAGGTGGCGATGTGGAGAAGATTGCCGCGCTGAAGGATGTTCCTGTGTGGGCCTTTCACGGCGCGAAGGACCCGCTCATCAAGGTCGAGGAAAGTCGGAAGTTGACTGAGGCGTTGAAGGCGGCGGGGGGAACGGCCTCGTACACCGAGTTGCCCGCCGCGACGCACGACATCAACGCGGCGGTCTACGGGAATGATGCCGTGATGGCGTGGATGCTCGCGCCGAAGAAGGCTCCGACGGAACTCGGTTCCGCGATGGTGGCCGCTGTCCCCGCAATCAACATCCCGTTCGTTCCGGCTCTCGAAATCCCGCAAGCCCTCGGCATTAGGCTCGGCAATGATGCCCTCGCCGCGCTCTCCTATTCGATCCCGCAAACGATTCCCGCCAACATGCTCACGGGATCACTGGGCGACATGTTTGACAGCACCTCGGTGCAGGGCCGTTCGTTCAGCATCCGCTTCACGGGGATCACGTATCGCGGGTTGGTCGATCGCGTGATCGTGAAGGGATCGGGGAAGGACAAGCTGCTCGTGCAGCTCGGTCTACGCGACATCGTCCTCTCGATTGGCGGGACGTATGTGGACGGAGCACGACACGCGGCGCAGGCCGGTCCGATCACGATCTCGATCGGCAACCGCTATCCGGTTTGGCTGAGCCTCGAAGTGTCGCCGTACATTGCCGATCGCCGGATTCGATTGAAGTCACTCGGGGCGAGTTTTCAAATCCCGAACGACAACTGGTATGTGACGCAACCGGCGGGAGTCTCAACGCAGGGCTTCGGCATGACTCAAGAGGCGGTGACCAGCGGCCTCACCAACGGGCTGTATGGCAGCAAGGGCCGTATCGAAAACGAAGTTGTCAATCTCGCGCCGAGCATCGTCGCTGAACTCGAAAAGCAATTGGTCCTGCCCGACGCCGGTTCGACCCTTTCCAACCTGTGGCCGCTTCCCGTCAACCCACCGCGTCTGCAAGTCTTTCCCGAACAGATCGTCACCGATGAGAACGGCGTCTCGCTGGTGGTCGGTCTGACGGCGGGAAGTCTCAATCCGTTCGGACCGGCTCCGAAGTTGAAGCGTGTCGCGCCGATGGGTGTGACGCTCGCGCAGTTGGCGGGCGATAAGGCACTGCACGTCACGGCGGCACCGCAGATTCTGGGGCCGCTCACGCAGATGGTCATCGACAGCGATCAAGCCAAGCTCGACCTGCTCGACATCCCCGAGCCACTCTTCGCCGAGCTGGCTGACCGGGCGATGTTGCAAAAGTTGATCCCCGACTTGAAGCGTCACGGTGACAAGCTGCAAGTCCGTTCAACACTCCGCGTCACCAACCCGCTCACCGTTGGCGAGCCATCTCAACCGGCGGCAACCGACGGACCGAAGCCGTTCGAGTTCAAACTCTCTGGTCTGACAGTTGGCGTCCAAATCAAGACTGATCCCGCGCAGAGCCAATGGCAGCCTTGTGCCGCCTTCGATCTGCAAGTCTCCGAACAAGTGCGAGCCTCGCTGCTGTCACCGTCTCACGAACAGCGGCAACTTCGCCTCGACTGGCTTCCCGTCTCCAGCGTGACCGGCACGGGACGCTTTGCCGACGGATACGACGCGCAGGACAAGACGCTCATCGCGGAACCCTACATCACACAGTTCCGTGAGGGTTGGCGCGCCTACACTCAAGGGGCCACGGTCTCCGCGACCGATGTCGCTGACGTGACACTCGGCACGTCCAAGCTGCGGTTGCACGCAGTGAACTGGAACGCGCCTGTCATTGATGTCGCGTTCCATCTGGCTCGCATCAAACTGTCAAACCTCAGCCAAGAGACCTTCAAGTACGAGACCAAAGCCCCCACCAGCGGCTGGGGCGAGACCCTCACTCTGAAGCCGGGTGACTCGCACGAGTTCGAGCTGCCGTACCCACTGACCTACCGCCGCAACGGTGCGAAAGGCCCCGAGGTCTACACCCTCGTCGTCGGCTCCCACTCCGAATTCCGCGTCCCACTCTCAGGTGGCCCACCATCACTCTTCGCGGCGAACAAGCCGTGAAGCCAGAGACACGGCTCATGTGACGATTCACCGAGGCCGTTTTTTTCTTGGCGGTTTGACGTGGGGCGGATGCCATCCCACTTTGACCCAGCTTTGGCGTGCCGTTACCAGAATGGTCCGGTTGAGCTGAATCACAAGGACAGTTGCACGGCCCGTGGGTGTCAGTCCCTCGATTCGCAGTCCGTCGTCGATCCAGCGAAAGTGTTGCGACCAATCTTGGCGACGCGGATGAAACAGAGTGGCCAGTTGACCCGTGAGTGGATCAATCGCAGTCGTGCGACAGGCTTTTCTCTCGTTGCATGCGCCACAGCACAGACACAGATTCTCTCGCACCGTCAGGCCACCGAGAGACTCGGGAATGACGTGATCAATCTCGAACGGCATCCCGACAATCGCGGCAGTCGATTGGCAATACGCACATCGACCTTTCTCGTTTTCCGTGACGAGAACACGCAGCGACCGGGGAATGCGAGTGCGACTCATGACTGAAGAAGTCGCGAAATGTCGTGACCGCGCGCGTGCAACAATTCAATTGCCCGAGCACGAATGACCAGACATCGCTCGAACTGCGCCGTCAGCAACCGCGCCCGTTCTCGCTCGGCGGTCGCGATTCCGTCCGCTTGTCGTTGCTGGTGCAGCTTCTTCAATTCGCGGGAGAGACGCTGCGGCAATCTCGATCGCGCCGCATTCCACAGATCGTCGTCCGTCATCAACTCCAACGGCTGAAGAGTTTCGTCCAATTCATCCGCGTCCAAGTTGGATTGCTGGAGACCTGTGGCGATCAGGTCCGCAACTTCCCTGTCCAGTGAACGACACTGCTCCGTCGCACGACGCTTGAGCGACTGCAACAAAATTTCCGAGACCCGAACCGATAGTGATGCCATGCTGGACCTCCGCGCAGAGAATACCACGCCCTTCCGAATCCGCGAAGTTCGGTTGCCATAGCCACACTGGGGTCAAGCGAGGCGTTTGTCGCGCGGTTTGCCGTGCTGATTCGACACGGATACGATCCTGCTCGCCAAGGCCCGGTTTTCGTTGGTGAGGTGTGTCTATGTCTGCTGTTTCTCACTGCTGCTTGTGTCGTTGCGTTGTCGCGGCGAGAGCCTTCTTTCTCGGCCTGATGCTGTTCCTGACGATACCCACTGTCGTTCGGGCCGATGCAGCGTTGGACGAGTACAACACGGCGGTCGGTCTCTACAAACAAGAGCGTTGGAAAACGGCGGCCACTCAATTTCGAGCCTTCCTCAAAGCGTATGACAAGCACGAGAAGGCTCCGCTGGCGAAGCTGTATCTCGGGCTGACGCTCGTCAATCTTGATGACTTCACGGCGGCGCGTGACGAGCTGCGAGCCTTCGGCAAGGAGAACCCTCAGAACGCGAACGTCGCGCAGGCGCGGTATCGCGTGGCCGAGTGCAGCTACCTGTTGAACGATCTGGCCGTCGCGCGCACGGACCTCGATTCGTATCTGAAGGACTTCCCGAAAGACCCGTTTCATGACCACGCGCTGGCATACTTGGCCGATGTGCAATTGAGACTCAACGACCCGACGACGGCTTTCAACTTGTTTCAGCAGTCGATCGACCGCTTCCCGACGGGGCCGCTGGTCGAGGATGCCAAGTTCGGGCGTGCCCGTTCGCTGGAGTTGCTCAAGCGCGAGGACGAGGCACTCGTTTACTTCAAGGAGTTGGCGGCGAAGGCTGATGGCCCGCGTGCCGCCGACGCGCAGTTTCACGTCGCGGCGATCGCGTTTGACCGCAAGCAATTCCCCGAAGCCGCCGCCGCGTACATCGAACTGACGAAGAACTTCCCGAAGAGCCGCTTCGTGTTGTCGGCCCATCTCAACGCGGGCTATGCCCACTATCAGTCGGGTCGGTTTGACGAAGCTGTCCCGCAGTTTGAGGCGGCGGCGAAAGACAAAACGCAGCTCGTCACCGCGCGGTACTGGCAGGGCTTGAGCCTCAAGTCGCTCGGCCAACCGGCTCAGGCGGTCGAGGTCTTCAAACTCGCGGCAACTGCGGCGGGAGACGCTCCGCTCGTCGAGTCGATCCTGTTTCAACAAGCCTTGTGCGAACGACAACTCGGCCGGATCGCCGAAGCGAAACCGCTGTTTGAGGCGGTCGTCGCGCGCTGGTCGAAAGGGGACTTCGCCGATGACAGCCTGCACGCGCTGGCCGAATTGGCGATCGAAGCGGGCGACTTAAACGGCGCGGAACAACTGCTCGGTCGCTTCGCCAAAGACTATCCGATGAGCAGCTTGAAGCTCCATTCGGAGCTGCTCACCGGACGTTGGGAGTTGGCTCGGGCGGCGGTCGCGTTGCGAGAACAACGGGCGGCGGACGTGGTCGCCGCGCACTACGAAGCGGCCGCCAAACGCTTCGATCTTGTGCTGAAAGAGACCACCGTCGCGAAGACGCAATCGCAGGCGCGGTACTACCTCGCCTTCGCGCGGCAGCTTCAAGGTCAGCACGCGACGGCATTGGAAGTGATCGCGTCGCTGGTCGAGCAAGTCCTCAAGGACGGAGCGAAGTCCGAGTTCGGCGATGCCCTCGTCCTGCAAGCCGACAGCTTTCAGATCGAGAAGAAACTGACTGAGTCCGCGCAAGCCGCCGCGTCGTACCTGAGCCTCTTCCCCAAGGGACGGCAAGCGGCGCGAGCCGTCTCGATTCAGGCGGTCGTCGCGACGAAGCAGGGTGATCTGGCGCAGGCCGATGCTGCGCTGAAGCGGCTCGACACTGAGTTCCCCGAGCATCCGTTGCGACTCGTCACGACGCAGCAACTCGCCGAGTTGGCCGACGGGCGCGAGGACTGGCCGACAGCAGCGCGACTCTACACGGCCCTCATTCCGCTCAATGACGGTTCCGACAACCAGCCTTATTCGATTCGTGGTCTCGCGTGGGCGCAGTTGAAGCAGAAGCAGAGTGCCGAAGCGGCCGCGACGTACGCGCGCGTGCTGAAGGACTTCGCCTCGCACAAGCTCGCCGCCGAGTGCGCGTACTATTGCGGCGAGGCGTTGCGAGAATCGGGCGACATCGAAGCGGCGATCACTCAGTTCGACGGGCTGCTCAAACAGGTGTCACTCGACAAACCGGCTGACGCCAACGCCGAGCAACAAACGCCGTGGCTCTACTCGTATCGAGCCGGTCTGCAAGCGGCGCGACTCCAACGCAAAGCCAAGCGCACGGTCGAGGCGGACGCCGCTTATGACGAGCTGGTGAAGCGGTTCCCGAAGCCGCAACGGCTCGACCAACTGCTCGATGAATGGGCGCTGCTCAACTACGACGCGGGGCGGTTCGAGCGAGCCGACGACATTTTTAGGAAGCTCATTCAAGACGTGCCGAACAGCGAGTTGGCCGACAACGCGCGGCTGAGTCTCGCGGAAAGCGATCTGATCTCCGACAAGCTCGAACCGGCGAAGACGGCGTTCGAGGAGCTGTTTGCTTCGGACAAGAGCGACGCCGAAGTGAAAGAGCGTTCGCTCTATCAACTCATCGTGTTGGCCGTCGATCAACAACGCTGGGCCGATGTCCGGACGTTGGCCGAACAGTTACCAACGCTCTTCCCCAACAGTCCTCATCGCTGGTACGCGAGCTATAGCGTGGTCGAAGCGATCCTGTCGAACCTCAAAGCGACGGACCCCGACCTCGATGCCGCGCGAGAACGCTTGGCAGCGCTACGTGCCGAGCAGGACAACCCGACCGTCAACAGTCTGCCGTGGTTCGATCGCGTCTGGGTGCTGCTCGCTGAAGTGAGCTTTCGTCAGAAGAAGTACGACGAATTGGAACCGCTCGTCGCCGAGTTAAAGCAACGGGCGGCGAAGTCGCCGTTCCTGCATCAGGCCGAAGAAGTTTTGGGTCGCAGCTACAAACAACAAGCGCCGCCGAAGTTCGACGAGGCACGAACCGCGTTTGAACGAGTCATCGCCGACCCCGCCGCCTTCCGTACCGAGACCGCCGCCAAATCGCAGTTCCTCATCGGCGAAACGTTCTTCCTACAAGAGAAATGGCCCGAGGCGTTCATCGCTTACCAAAAGGTCTTCAACAACTACGACTTCCCCGACTGGCAAGCCGCCGCACTGCTCCAATCGGCCAAGTGCGACGAACAACAACAACAATGGAAAGAAGCTGCCGCCAGCTACACGCTGCTTCTCAACAAGTTCCCCAAGTCGATGCACACGGCCGAGGCAAAGCAACGACTGGATGCGGCGGCGAAAAAGCTGGGCGGCTAACGGCCTGTTGAACAACCCCACCGGGCAACGCCGTTAAGAATTTTTTGTAGCAGAATTCGTGAGAATTCTGACGACTCCACGGCTCGCCAGAAGTCTTACGACTTCTGCTACGTTCGATTGGCCTTGGTTTGTAGATCCGAAATCCTTAACGGCGTTGCCCACCGGGCTTGCCCCGGTGGCTCGCAGGTCTTTGCACTACTTCTTCGTAATCCCACTGGAATTGAGTAGTGCAAAGACCTGATTCCACCGGGGCAAGCCCGGTGGAGTGAGCTTCGATCCACCTGCTCCCAGCATCTCTTTTGCTTCCCTATCACCTCCCCGAGACCCTTCATGCGACTTGCTCTGCTCTGCGACGGACCGGCTGTCATTCCTTGGCTCGATGCGATCGCCGCCGGTTCCGCGCATGAGATCGTCGTGGCGGTGAACGTCTCGCCGCTAGGGGCCGAACTGCTGCGAGGTCGTTCCGGAATTCGGATCGCCGAGCGTTGGGAGGACCTCCTGGTCGCGCGCGACATCGACGCGATTATGGTCGGCGGCCACGATCCGATCGCGCTGGAAGCGATCAAGCAATTGGCGGCGGCGGGCCACGCAATCGTGTTCCTGCCAGAGGCGGCTCAAGGCTCAACGTTCCTCTACGAACTGAGTCTGATCCGAGACGACAATCGGGTGAAGCTGTTCCCGGCGCTGTGGCATCGTCACGACCCGGCCCTCGTCCGACTGCGCGCTCTGCTGCAGGACGGTTCGCTCGGCGCGGTGAAGCTCATTCAATTGGACCGCGCGTACTGTTGGCCACCAGGGATGCCTCTCGAGAATGGGGCCGCAATCGCTTCCCGCATTCTCCCTCCCCTCGGCGGGGAGGGCCGGGGAGGGGGGAAGGAACAAGTGAGCGGCCTCCTGATCGATCCTCCCCCCTCCCTAACCCTCCCCGCCGAGGGGAGGGAACCAGAGCAGGAACGGGAAGTGATTGCGCTCCCGCCTCTGAAGCAGACCATCGTCGATCATGTGCTGCTCCCGGACATCGACCTGCTCCGTTGGCTCGGCGGTGACTATGACCAAGCGACGGCGCTGAGAACCTGTGCGGTGAACGACGAGTTGCTCATGCAGACCGTCACGCTAGCGGGACGCGGTCTGCCGGAAGCGACTTGGCACATGCAGACGACCGCCGGCCCCTCGGTCTCGGTCCTGACCGTTCACGCTGAACGAGGCCAAGTCATCGCGGAACTCGGTTTGCCTGCTGACGAGTGGACGTTGACTGAGCCGGATGGAACGAAGGTCGTCGGAAACCAAGTCACCGCCGCGCGCGAACGGCTCGCTGAGATCGAAGCGCTGCTTCCTCAAGGCGACTCGCTTGGAGAGTGGCCAGCACTCGTGAAGGTCTTCGAGACCCTCGACGCCACGCACCGCTCGGTGAAACGCCGCCGCACGATCGACCTCCATTTCGAGCCGATGTCGGAACGAGCCGCCTTCAAAACGCAGATGATCGCGATGGGCTGCGGGGTGTTGACGGCGACGTTGATGCTCATGCTCGCGTACCTCGCCGTCGCCAGCTTCGTCCCGTCGGAAGAGACCGAGCGGCTGCAATGGCTTCAGTCCGGCACCGCCGCCCTCGACAGCGTCCCACCTGCCTCCAACTGGCGACACGCCCGAACGGCCCTCGCCTACGCCCGGCTCCTCGTCTTCACTCCACTCGCGATCTTCCTCGTCCTGCAACTGCTCTATCCGCTGTCTCGACCAACGACGACGGCGGCTGATACATCTCGGTAAATCGTTTCCGGCTGATTGCCTCGTTTTGGAACCTCATGGACATCATTCGCTTTCATTGTGTCGGTGACGACTACGGGTCGTTGTCGAACTCGGCTCCGTATCCGATCTCGCTGGAAAGCAAGATGTGGTACACGGCCGAGCATTTTTTTCAGGCTCAGAAATTTCATGACTTGCAGGTCCAGAAGCAGATTTTGCTGACGCGATCTGTGACCGACATGCTGTGGATCGCCAACAATCCGAAGCTACGGGTCCGGCGAGACTGGGATGTGCTCAAGCTCGACTTCATGCGCACCGCCGTGCGGGCCAAGTTCACTCAGATTCCGAGCCTCAAGAAGCTGCTGCTCAACACGGCAGACGCTGTGCTGATTGACCACGACGCTGACGACACTTATTGGTCTGACGGCGGAGATGGCAGTGGGCGGAACATGCTCGGTGTCGTCCTGATGGAAATCCGCGACGAGTTGCGGGCACTTGAACAAGGCAGCGCCGAAAGCCCGAACGAAAAAGCACACACCAAAGGAAAACATCGCCCATGAAGTCTGCTGTCACGATCAGTCTGGTCGCCGAAGCCAAGGGTGGCCCGTTTGTGTTTTGGGACGATCTCCCCGCCGCCTGTCGCCACGCGGCCGAGTTGGGTTTCGATGCCGTCGAGCTGTTTGCTCCGGGACCGGATGCGGTCTCGCAGAGTGAACTCGCGGCGTTGTTGAAGGCTCACTCGTTGGGATTGGCTGCCGTCGGGACGGGCGCTGGTTGGGTGAAGCACAAGCTGAGTCTGACGAGTCCGGATGCCGAAACACGACGACGCGCTACGGACTTCATTCGGTCGATGATCGACTTTGGAGGGCCACATGGCGCGCCGTCCATCATCGGTTCGATGCAGGGTCGTTGGGGCGAAGGAGTCTCCAAGGAACAGGCTTTCGACTGGTTGAAAGCCGCATTGAATGATCTCGGCGAACATGCCCGTCGCTACAACATCCCGCTCATTTACGAACCGCTCAATCGGTACGAGACCAATCTCATCAACACGGCGGCGGCGGGGGCGTCGCTGATGGAGTCGCTCCAAACAGACAACGTGCGACTGCTGGCCGACCTCTTCCACATGAACATCGAAGAGACGAGTATTACCTCCGGTGTGAAGGACGGTGGCCGCTGGATCGGTCACGTCCATTTCGTCGATTCCAACCGCCACCCGGCTGGCTGCGGGCACCTCGACTACGAACCGATCATTGCCGCGCTGCATGAGATTCAATACGAAGGCTATCTGTCGGCGGAGGCTCTGCCATGGCCCGATTCACTGGCAGCGGCGAAGCAAACGATCGAAGCCTATCGGCAGCTTGTTGGCTGACAGCCCGTTAAAATTTAGGGTCAGCGTCTCGCTTGCCCGTGTTTGGACTCAGAAAGCAG
>JAYTQJ010000465.1:0-8504 GCA_043746775.1 Schlesneria sp. | reverse complement strand
CACGATCACGGCTTTGCGTGGCCGTGTCTTCACTGCAACAAAAGCACGGCCACGCAAAGCCGTGACCGTGGCACCCTGAAAACATGCCTTTTCTTTTCGGATAGCCTTTAAGTCACGCCAACACCGCTCGCACGACATGCCCGTGTACGTCGGTCAGGCGGCGGTTGGCTCCGTTGTGACGAACCGTCAGCCGCTCGTGGTCGATGCCGAGCAGGTGCAGCACCGTTGCGTGGAAGTCGTAGTTGGTCGTCACGTCGCGCGCGGCCTTCCACGCCCACGGATCGCTCTCGCCGTAAGACACGCCACTCTTCACACCGGCACCCGTCATCCAACCGACGAACGAGCCGCCGTTGTGGTCGCGTCCTTCGCTCGATTGCGAGAACGGCATCCGACCGAACTCGGTGTTCCACAGGACGAGCGTATCGTCGAGCAAACCGCGCTGCCTGAGGTCTTCGAGTAACGCGGTGATCGGCTTGTCGGTCGAGAGACACATCGGCGGGAGTTCCCTCACAATGCTGGTGTGGTTGTCCCAATTGTTCGACGCTCCCCCGGCTCCGCTCCAGACCTGCACGAAGCGCACACCCCGCTCAATCAGGCGACGGGCGAGCAGACAACGCCGCCCGAAATCCTCCGTCGGCTTCTCGTCGAGGCCATACGCCTTCTGGGTCGCCTCCGTTTCCGAGCCGACATCGAAGGCCTCGGGCGCACTGAGCTGCATCTTGGCGGCCAGCTCATACGATTTGATCCGGGCTTCGAGACGCGAGTCCTCGCCGCTGACCGCGAGATGCTCGCGATTCAACTTCTGGAGCAGGGCCAGTCCCTCGCGATCGGCCTCGGGCGTGATGAACTTCGCCGACGCGGGTGCCTTCAAGTCGGCGATCAACTCGGCGGCTCCCGTGTTGATGGTCGTCCCCTGATGAGACACGGGCAGGAATCCCGCGCTAAAGTTGCCCTTGTTGTTGTACGGCAGCCCGCGCGCATCCGGCAGCACGACGAACGTCGGCAGATTGTCCGTCAGACTTCCAAGGCCATAGCTGACCCACGCCCCCAGACACGGAAAGCCCGGCAGGATGAAGCCGGTGTTCATGAGATAGCTGCCCGGGCCGTGGACGTTCGTCTTCGACTGCATCGCCATCAGAAAGGCCATCTCATCGACATGCTTCGCAAGATGAGGCAACTGGTCACTCACCCAGTGTCCGCACTCGCCATGTTGATGAAACTCAAATGGCGGCTGGAGGACATTCCCCGGCGCACTGGTCGCCGCCTCGACGAGTTGCCCGTCACCGGGATCGAACTTCTCGCCCGCCCGCTTGAACAGCTCGGGCTTGTAGTCGAACAAGTCCATCTGACTCGCGCCGCCATTCATGAAGAGCTGAATGACGCGCTTGACCTTCGCCGGATGATGCACGCCGCCGTTCAGATCGGACTTCGGTTCGTCGGCGTAGGTGCCTGAGTTGGCGAGGATGTCGGTCAGGGCAACGGTGCCGAAACCGGCACCCAACGTCCGCACGAAGTCACGTCGAGTCGGTTCTAATCTCATGGTCACTCTCGCATTGTCGGGCTGGGGGCGAGCGGTAGGGGCTGTCGTACTGCGATGTAGGATGGGCACTCCTGCCCGTCCGGCTTTCTGTTTTCAAACAGGACGGGCAGGAGTGCCCATCCTACGTCGCCATTCTTTCCTTCCGTTCGATTCAATTCACGAATAGGAACTCATTCGAGTTCAACAACAAGCGGCAGGCGTTGGCGAGACCGTGCTTGCTCGCGTACTCGGACAGATCACGCGACTCGGTCTCCGTCGGCGGGCGGCAGAGGATCAGGCGAACGGCTCGGTCGATCTGCGCGTTGATCGGAGAAAGTGGTTCGGTGGCTGACGGCTGACGGCTGAGAACCTCTTTCTCAATGCGAGCCGCGATGAATTCGCAGTGCCTCGCGATGAAGGCGTCATTCCAAAGCGCGAGGGCCTGCTGGACGGTGACGCTGGTAGTGCGAGCCGGTGTGATCTGATCGCCCGACGGACAGTCGAGCGTCTCCATGAACGGATCGGGCAGCGTGCGGAACAGGAAGCGGTAAATGCTGCGTCGTCGGCCGAGATCGCTGTTGAGATCGAACTTCGCATAGTCGATTTTCGGCGTGACGTGGATGCCCGGCTGAAGATCGAACTGCCGATCGGAAGGCCCGCCCATCCGCAGGTCAAGCCGCCCCGAGACCGCCACGACCGCGTCTCGCACGCACTCGGCATCGAGCCGCGTGCGGTTCATGCGCCAAAGCAGGCGGTTGTCAGCGTCGAGCGATTGCGGAGTCTGTGTCTTGTCCCCTCGCCCCGGCCCTGCGGGGAGAGGGTTAGGGTGAGGGGGCTTCTCTTCTGGGCTTTTAGCAGTCGTGGCCGCATCACCGTTCGGCTCCCTCACCCTCTCCCGACCACCCAAAGCGGAGGTGCCCGACGGGGGAGAGGGGACAGGAAAAGAGTCCGCAGGCAGAGTCGATGCCTGCTTGTATGTCTCACTCGTCACGATCAACCGGTGAAGTTGCTTGAGCGACTGGCCGCCATCGCGGAACTCAACCGCGAGCCAGTCGAGCAGTTCGGGGTGAGACGGCGTCTCGCCCATGTGGCCGAAGTCGTTGAGTGTGCCGACCAAGCCGCGACCAAAATGGTGGTGCCAGACTCGGTTCACAATCGACCGCCACGTCAGCGGGTTGCGATTGTCCGTCAGCCACTGCGCCAGCGCAGCGCGGCGGACCGCTTCGTTCGTGGTGTTCGGCAACTCGAACCGCGACGGAAGCTCCTTCACGCAGCCGAGTGCTCCCGGCAGAGCCGCCTCGCGTGGACTGCGGATGTCGCCGCGATGTAGGACGTGAACCGGTCGCGGTCCCGGAGGAGGCTGCAGCCCACCATCCGGCTCGAAGTTGGCGGCAGCGGCATAAATCTGAGACGGCTTCGGCAGTGAGCCGAGTTGATGCTCGACCTCGCTCAACTGTTGGAACACCGTCAGCTCGACGCGCTGAGCTTCCGACCGCTGCTCACGCGGCATGACGAGGATCGAAGCGATCCGCTCGGGGACGGCATCGAGCTTCACCGGCGGAGTCGCATCCGTGACGGAGAGCCTCATGCGGCCGATCAGATGCTGGCGACCGTGCAGTTGCTTGAGGACGAACCGGAATGATTTTGGATTTGGGATTTGGGATTGCGGATTGGAAGATGGAAGCGTGGAAGGCTGGTCGCGGACTTTTCCGTCGTTCTCAATCCGCAATCCAAAATCCGCAATCCGCAATTCAAACACCGCCACATGCGACTTACCGACCTGCGGATGAATGCCCCACGCGGTTGGTTCGGACTTGTCGATCGCCTTCGTGATCTCCCAACCAGCCTGATCGAAGTCGGCCGTCGCACGCGCGATCTCAACCGGCGCGGCGTCTCCCGCGCGAAAAATCTCGAACTCGGAGAGATGCAGGTTGCCGTTGTCTTGCCGACCGGGACCGCGCATCGGCAGGCTGTCGTCTGTCAGCACTTCGAGTCGGATCGCCGTGACCTTTGCCAGTGGAGATGTCGCCGTGATTGTGACCGTGTCTTTCTCGGGCCGCGTCCCGCCGGAGAGGATCGAGTTGTCGGGTAGCTTCGTCAGCGTGGCCCCGTCGGTCGAAGTGAACTCGGTCGGATCGAGCACTCGCCACACGACGGCCTTCGTCGCGAGTTGGCTCTCCCACTCGGCAACGGCTTGTTGAGACGCGGCGCTCAGCAGTGAGGCGGTTGTTTCAGCGGTCGGCTTTTCCAACTCCGCTTTGCGTCGCTGCAACTCGATCCGCCGCCGCTGCACCCCCGGATCGGCGTCGTAACGGCGGTTGGCTCGCTCGACTCCCGAGAAGACCGCTTGCAACGAGTAATAGTCGGCCTGCGAGATCGGGTCGAACTTGTGATCGTGACAGCGGGCACACTGCACGGTGAGGCTGCTGAAGTTGTTGATCACGTTGGCGATCATGTCGTCGCGGTCGAGATACCGCGCGATCTGTCGGTCGAGCGATTCTTCGCGAATGCTTTGCAGCGAACTCTCATCCCACGGCCCGGCCGCAAGGAATCCGAGGGCGACAGTTGCCTGCGAGTCGTCGGGGAACAGAACGTCTCCCGCCACCTGCTCCTGCACGAAGCGAGTGTATGACTTGTCGGCATTCAGTGACTGAATCAGGTAGTCGCGATAGGGCCACGCCTGTTCACGGATGCGGTCCTGATCGTGGCCGTGTGACTCCGCAAAGTGCGCCGCATCGAGCCAGTGCCGCGCCCAACGCTCGCCGTAGCGCGGCGACTCCAACAACTTGTCGATGAGCTTTTCGTAAGCCGTCGGATCGAGATCGGCCACGAACGAATCGACCTCTTCGGGAGTCGGCGGGAGGCCGATCAAGTCGAAGTAAATCCGTCTCACGAGCGTCCGTCGGTCGGCCTGCGGAGCGGGGCGAAGTCCGACGCTGTCGAGCTTCGCGCGGATGAAGGCGTCGATCGAGACTCCACCATCCGCTTTCTCTGGCAACGGCTTGAATGACCACCAGTCCGACTTGTCCTTCAACTCGCCCGCCAACTCGTCGGGCCACTTGGCTCCCTGATCGATCCACGCGCGGAGCAAACCGACCTCCTCCGCACTGAGCCTGTCACCTTCGGGCGGCATCGTGACATCACCGATACCCGCCACCATCTTCACCAGTGGGCTGTCGGCACTTTTTCCCGGCACGATGTTGGGCGCGAAGCTCTCGCCACCAGTCAGCGCGGTCTGACGAATGTCGAGTCGGAACTCGCTCTTCTGTTTGTCGGGACCATGACAGCGAATGCAGGCCCGCTGAAAGATCGGCCTCACGTCTCGCACGAAGTCCACATCTTTATTGGCCGCAGGTGGCAGCTTCGTCGCAATGTCCTCGGCAAAACATTCCAGCAGTGCGACCTGCGTCAGGGCGACGACAGAACACAGAGCGAAGCGACAGAATGCGTGGCGACTCATGGAGCATTCTCACGGGAGGCAGGCTGTTTGCAGGACGTAGGGTAAGCGTCTCGCTTGCCCGTGAATCAAGTTGAATCAAGGGCAAGCGAGACGCTTACCCTACGGTTTTCAACAGGCGGTTAGAGGGCGAACGCAGTGTAGGGCGAGCAATCGAAATTGTTTACCTCGTAGACCGCACATTAGGCGAACTGTGATTTCCTGCTTGGGGGCGATTGGGGTTTGAAGAACCTTGGCTCTCGGCGATGTTGTGCGTTGCTCAGGCAACACTTCATCGGGAGAGCCAAGGATGACGTATCCGACAGAACTCAAACGACGAATCTGGGTTGGCGGTGAGAATTCGTCAGACGGCGCGGGATTGGTGTTGGGTGGGGGTTTCGCGGCAAGCGGCAGGGGGGGGGCTGGAAGCGACTCACGAGCGTGACGAGAAACCTCTAAACAACAGCCCAATCCCGTAAAATCCCGCCAAGAGAGAGTTCTGGCGGAAACGTCAGTAGTACAAAGACGATGGCCCTGTCTCGCGGCGATGCTTCGCAGAACACACACAGCCCTTCTATGATCGGCTCGCGACCGGGCACTTTGTTCGGCGTGCGGACACGATGCGACATCGCTTCCGCGATACAGCGACTTCACACAATCGACAGGACGGTCTGAATGATTACGGTCGGCATGAACTACCATGTGATTGAAGGCAAGCAGCAGGACTTTGAAGACAAGTTTGCCGGAGTGATCGACGCGCTGCGAGCCGCCGACGGGCACACCAGTTCGACGCTGTGGAAAGATGTCAGCGACGGCGCGTCGTATCTCATCACGAGTGAGTGGTCCGACGAAGCGGCCTTCCAAACCTTCATTCGCAGCGACGCCTTCCGCGCCGTGACGACGTGGGGCAAAGAGCAGATTCTCTCCGGCCGTCCGCAACACAAGGTCTATAAGCACTGAGGTGGGTCGCGGGGCTGTGAAGCCTGACGCGCGAGTGAAGATTGGTCGTCTGCGCAAGCGAAGAATGGTTGTCGAGTGTCCTTCGCTTGCGCGTCAGGCTTCGATCTGCGGGGAAGAAAAAGCCCCCTCACCCTAACGGCCTGTTGAAGAACGTAACTTGGACGCCCTCGTCCGAGTGATTTCGAGTAAAAAACGGACGGACGAGGGCGTCCATCCTACGTTTTTCAACAGGCTGCTAACCCTCTCCCCGCAAGGCCGGGGCGAGGGGACAAGGCAAACAACTCGGCCCGGCCCCTATTTCACCGCCGGAGGCTGACGGCGTTCGAGACGCTTTTGGCGTCGCTCTTCTGTTTGTTTGCGACGTTCTTCACGTTGGCGAGCAGCCTCGGGTGACGGAGGTTGTTCGAGCCTCTTGAACACGTCTGCCGGAATGGCTTGCTGGATGTCGTCGGGGATCATGGCCTTGATGAACAGCGGAGCCAACTTCCTCGCGATGACGGCTGCTGCGGGTTCTGGCTTCCGGGGGGCAGGCTCGACGGCGGCGGCGGGCACAACCTTTCCTTCGGCCTCGCCCAGACCCGCGTTGAGTTGCGACCGACTTCGCTGGCGGCGGGCTTCGAGGTACTCATCGTAGTTCGGGAGGAACCATGCCTTGGCCGAGCCGAGAACCGCCGCCGTGAGGATCGCAGTGTGAGGGTTCTTCATTTCCAGCATCAATCCGTCCGGCTGTCTCACGACGACGAACGTGGAGTCGCTGGCATACGGCAGCAGCGCGGCGGCCGACGGGATCGCGAAGGCATCCAGCGGGAAGCCGTTGCTTTGCAGATGGCTCAAGACGGACTGGCCGTAGAACGGCGCGATCGCACAGAGCGTTTGGATTGCCCGTTGGCCGTCGAGTGTCCCGAAGGCGAGCAACTCCCCCTCGGGGCGAGTCAGCTTCTTGGGCAGCACGCTGTCGAAGCCGAGCCGCTTTGCCGACTGCTGTCTCAAATGGGCCTTCAGCGCTTGCGGGTGCAAGGCGAAGAGCAGGTGCTCGCGCGTCAGGCTGAACGAGGGTGTCGTCGCGGCTTCGGAGCCAAGTTCCCAACCGACCGTGTTCACGTAGCAGATCGGATGGCCGAGAAACGATTGCCGTTTGAGTTCGACCGTCTTGCTTTCAAAGTCGGGATCGACCTCGATGACGAGCGATTGTTCGACCAGCTTCATCAACCGCTCGAACAACACCTCGGCCCGCTTCGCATCGCGGACCTCGACCGCCACGATCAAGCTCGTCGCGATCAGACCGCCTGCGGATGGCGAGTCGAATGCGGTCCAAGTGTCACCCACGACGGGATAGATGTCTCGCTCCAAATTCAGTCCGAGTTCTGACTCCAACTGCTTGATCGCTTCGTCGAACATCGCGGCCGACGTGGGAGTTGTTCGGCCCACCAATTCCCGCGCACCGCGAACGGTCTGCGCGAGATTCAAGCTGCCCGCTGCGACGAGATCGCAGTCGGCGGGAATGTGTTTGAGTTGCTCGGGACGAATCGCGGGTCCGCCCGCCAGCAGCAACAGTCCATCGGTCCGACCATTCGTCGCGAGGAAGGATCGCTGCACAACGTTCCCGTTCTCAACACCCGTTCCCGTGACGAGCGACTCCAACGCATCGGCTCCAAAGCCACGCAACATCGGTTGGAACAACACGCCCGCCGGTCCGGCCGCGCGCGTCGCCGTTTCAACCGCGCCCTTCAGATCGAACCAGCCGACCGTCGCCACGCGTGTCGGGGCAACTCGTTTCCACGCGGCTTGAAACTGTGGATTCTGATCGAGGCCCGGAGCATCGCCCTTCAAGCAGGCCAGAATTTTCGAGACGGTTCCTTCGCCGAACCCGATCAGCACACGATCAGCGTCGCGATGAACGGTGAGCTTGATCGCGTCGCCCGTTGTTTTGAATGAGACTTCTTGCAACTGCGGCTGCGGCTCAAGCTCAACCTCCAGCAACCGTCCCAGTGTATCGAGCAGTGCCGCCGCATCGCGTCCGGCCGACGAGACCAGTCCGATCCGAAACTGTCCGGTCAACGATTGTCGCTTAAGCACATTCAACAGCGCCTGCTCCGGCGGCGGCGTTTCAAAACCGATAGACAGGCTACCAGGATGAGCCGTCAGCAACTTGGCGAGTTGTGGCAAGTTTTCTCGCAGTCGCAGTTGATCTTCATCCGCATCGGGAGCTTCCGACTTGGCCAACGCCTGATCGAGAGCCTCAAAAAACGCGATGACTTCCGGATCGGCGGCCAGTCCGTCGATGCTCGCTCCTCCCGGTTGCCCCGCTCCACGACCGGCCCATTCCAAGTAGAACAGCGTCTGTTGCGGAGCGGCCTTGAGTAACGCGGCATCACGCTCACCAGGCGGCATTCCCAGCAAGCCGCTTCCGCCCAACAGGATCAGTAGCAGTTCGATCAAACCCAACCCCAAAGTCGGTGTCGCCACCATCGCAAACTCCATTCGTCCGCCGGGTGACTCACGACATTGCGCGCCTGCCGATTGACGGTCGAGATCGTATCGCCAGCGCAGTAGGCTCTCCAGCGGCGACACAGGGCCATCGTCTTTTTT
>JAYTQJ010000464.1:0-1668 GCA_043746775.1 Schlesneria sp. | reverse complement strand
GCCCAAGTACGTTTCGGCCCCGGTGGTGACGACGACCGCCGTCGCCGAGCCGCTCTCAACGCTGGTCCCCAGGAAGGCGATGCTGGTCAATTCGAGAGCCGCGACTGTTGCCGCGTTCTTCTCCAGCGTGAACTTCTCGACGGGATAGCTCTCGCCGGTCAGCGAACCTTGGGCCACGAACAAATCCTTGGCCTCGATGATGCGCACGTCGCCGGGGATCATGTCCCCCGCCGCGAGCGTCACGACGTCGCCCGGCACGAGTTGCGAGATAGCGACTTCTCGCGGTGTGCCGTCACGGACAACGGTCGCAGTGACCGAAATCATGGCCTTTAGCTTGGCCGCCGCGCTGTCGGCCTTGGCTTCTTGAGTGAGATTCAGACCCACGCCCAGAGCGATCATCAGCGAAATGACGATCCCGGCCCGAGCATCACTGGTGGCAAACGAAATGGCCGCCAACACCACGAGCAGTATCACCAGAGGATTGATCGCCGCGCGCCAAAGCAGTTTGCCAATTCCCGACCGCTGGTCCTTGGCCAACACATTGGGGCCGTACTCAGTCAGTCGCGCGGCCGCTTCTTCAACAGTGAGTCCTGCGGGACGAGTCACCAAGCGCGCATAGACGCCCGGAGCGTCCATCGCCGCCGACTCCACCAAAATCCGCGAAACCTCGATCTGCGGTTTCTCTCGCCGAATGGCGGCGAAGAGGTGCTTGGGGAAAACCTGATGTCGTTCGTTCCGAGGCATCTTGCTCACTCTACGGCTCGTGAATGTGTCTTCAACACGGATGGTCGAGACTCGAAGAGTTTGTAGGTCTTGTAGCCACCGCCCACGTTCGCCGCAGAGAAGCCAGCTTGCAGCAGGATGCGAGTCGCCAAGTAGCCGCGCTGTCCCACTTGGCAATAGGCGGCAATCAGTCGGTCACGGGGGAGCTCACCGAGGCGCGACCGCAGGTCATCCACGGGAATGTTCACGGCTCCGGGGATGTAACCCGAAGCAAATTCCTGCGGCGTGCGAACGTCCAACAAGAACGGTCGGTCGGCAGTTGGAGTCGCCAAGATCGACTCGATATCGACCTGCGGATGATCTCCACGCAGCAATCCGCCAGCGACGAAGCCAGCCATGTTGATCGGGTCTTTCGCCGATCCGTATTGCGGTGCGTAAGCCAACTCCATCTGTTCCAAATCGAAGGCCGTCATGCCCGCCTGGATGGCGACGGCAAGCACGTCGATCCGCTTATCGACACCAGCTCCGCCGACGGCTTGCGCACCGAGAATGCGTCCTGACTGCGGATCGAATAAGAGTTTCAGCGACATCCCCTCGGCACCGGGGTAGTAGCCGGCGTGATGGACCGGGTGAATGTAGATCTTGCGAAATGGCCGATTGGTTCGACGCAGCGTTTTTTCCGAAGCCCCGGTCATCGTTGCCGTCTTGTCGAACACGCCGACGATCGCGGTTCCCTGCGTTCCTCGATACCGGACGGCGCGGCCGAAGATGTTGTCCGCGGCGATCCGGCCTTGCCGATTGGCGGGGCCGGCCAACGGCACTTGAGTTGGATTGCCAGAAACAAAGTCCTTGACCTCGATGGCATCACCGACGGCATAGATGTCTGGATCATTGGTTTGAAGAAACTCGTTGACCCGGATGCCGCCACGCGGCCCGACTTCCAGG
>JAYTQJ010000463.1:0-8532 GCA_043746775.1 Schlesneria sp. | reverse complement strand
ATGGCCACCAAACCCGACGGCACCGCGATCCACTTCGTCGCCACCTGCCGCATCGACACCCCCGTCGAAGTCGAGTACTACCGCCACGGCGGCATCCTGCACAAAGTGCTGAGAGACTTGGTGAAGGGATGATGCCACGAGGCGCGTTGTGTTTCGACACAACAATGGGAGGGGCGATTCAATGAATCAATGTCCGAGGTGCAATCGAAGCGACTCAGTTATTAACCACAACGGACGTGCTTGGTGCAACAACTGCGGCTGCTTTGTTGGTCAGTACGTGTCCAAACACGACGAAGATCGAGTCGATCTCACCGCGCTGGAACAGGTTCGACGTTTTGGCCCCGTCGGCTTTGGACCCGTCGTCGTTGGATCAATGAAAGAAAACGTCGCGCGACAACAGACCGTGCGACCACTGAACCAATGTCGGTCATGCTTACATACGTGGTTTCCACGTGGAAGTGATCGTTCACGCCGATGTCCAGCCTGCAAAGGTACGGACATTGGATATGGTTAATCTCGCCGGTCATGAGATACTCGCTGACGCTTTGCGAGAGGTGGGCATGTCTGAAGATTGTACGGCAGGGTGGTCTGAAGGCTTTGCGAAGGCCCGGAAATCAGTGACACGACTCTTGGTGAAGTTCGATGGTGTGGCATGTTTTAGACTTCTCGAAGCCGCCCTAACCGGATGGTGAATGATCTCAGAACAGGACAATGGGAGGGGCAACATGACACTGACTCTGGAACTCTCGCCCGATCTGGAGACTCGGCTGGCACAGGAAGCGGCTGTGCAGGGAATGCCGATCGAGAAGTATGCGATCAGCGTTCTGGAGCAGGGTCATCCAGCAGCCGTTCGACGCGAGGAATTGGCTGCGGAACTGCAAGCGTGGATTGAGGCTGGTTCGTCGGAACAGCCGGACGATGACGTGCTGCAACAACTCGATGGGGATCGCCCGTCCAATCGTCGGCTGTATCCGCCCGAGGTGAAGGGCGTGACGTGGTAGTCGCCTCGGTTGTGGTGCTGGATGCGGGGCCGTTCGGTTTGGTCACAGACGTGGGATTGATGGGTAGTCTCAAATGGCAATGCGGATCAAGCCAGCACGGTTACAAGAATCCGTGACGCTCCGTACATCTGCTCGCCATCCGTCCCAGAGGTTCTACTACAAGCCTGCCAATTCAATCGCCTGCAAGCCCGGTACGACTTCACCGGCGAGTCGCACCATGTGGGGGTGACAGGTGAAGAACAGGACTTGGGCCGAGCGGGAGACATCGGCCAGAGTGGCGATGGTTTGTCGGGTGCGGGCTTCGTCGAAGTTGACGAGGACATCGTCGATGATGATGGGCAGTGGTTGGTTCTTCTCGCAGTAGTGCAGGACGTAGGCGAGGCGGATGGCGAGATAGAGTTGTTCGCGCGTACCGGTGCTCAGTTGATCGGGCGTTCGTTCGACGCCGTCGGCACGGCGGATGAGGACGTGTTGTTTGCCTCCTCCCGAGCGATCGAACTCGACGTACTTGCCGCCGGTCATTTGAGCCAACAGGCGTGAGACGGTCGCGATCATTTCGGGCTGGTTCTCTTTCTCGAAGCGGCTGACGGCCGCGTTGAGCAGATGCCGGGCATAGACGAGCGGCAGGTAGCGATCGACCTCGGCCGCGAGCAGCGAGCGTTTACGAGACAGCTCTTCGGTGAGGCTCGCGACCACTCCGGAACCGTCGAGCTGGGCAAGCTCCTTCCGCGCGGCTCCGACCGCTTCATCGGCCTCGCGCTTGAGCTGCTCCTGCTGACGAAGCTGTTCGGCGAGGTCGCGTTGCTCTCCTTCGAGGACCGCTCGTTCGCTCTGTGTGAGCGAAGCTTCAAACTCATCGCGGTCGTCACCCGCGCGGATGAGGTCGATGTCGCGCTGAAGCTGCTCGATCTCGGTGTCGAGTCGCACGAGCTTCTCGGAGCGCGAGACGACTTCGAGGAACTCGGCCTCATTCACCGCGTTGGCGAGTGCGAACAGGGCGACTTGCTCGGCGTCGAGCTTCGTGTGTCGGTCGGCCAGCGACTTCGATTGGTCTCGCGCCGCAGACAACTTGTGCGAGAGGTCGTCGTGTTTGCGTTGAGCTTCGACGGCTCGTTCGACTTGCTCGGCGAGCTTCTCGATGGCGAGTTCGCTCGGCGTGCGCAGCAGATCGGGTTCGAGAGCCTCACACAGCGTGCGAACGCGCTGGTTGAACTCGGTGATGCGTGACTCCATTGCCGCGATGCGCGCCTCTTCGCCGGGGAGGCTGTCGAGTCGGACGCGCGTGGCGCTCAGCTTGTCGATCACCGTGCGAGCCAGTTCCGCCGTCCAATCGGCAGGGAGATTGAGACGGCTCAGAACCGCTTGCCATTCGGCATTCGCGACCGTCTCGCTCGCGGTGAGACTCAGCAAGTCGGCGTCGTACTTGGCGAGTTGCTTGTCGAGCCGACGGACTTCCTTCTGCAACTCAGCCGCGCGGCGTTGCTGGTCCTTCGCGTCTTCGGAGATCTGGCGTGCTGCGGTGAGCAAGCTCGGGAGATCGCCTCCCTCGGGCACACGATTCCCAACCTGACTTAGGAGCGGGGTGGCATCGTGACTTCGGAGCGGGGCGGCGTTAGCCCCCTGGCTCTTAGTCGCGACAATAGAAGGGCTAACGCCCGGGAACCAGGGGGCTGACGCCACCCCGCTCCGAGATTCTTCGTCTGTGCCGTAGCCACGGCACGCCGCGCGAAGCCGCGACTCGAAAACAGCGATCCGTTCGGCGAGTTGCGACTGTTCGACGAGCAACCCGTCGCGTTGCGAGATCGTCGCACAGACCGCTTCGTGATCGCCCAGCCACGCGAGCATCGCATCGGGGGCGAGTGGCTCGAATCCGCAGGGCTGCCACAGGGCGAGCCACTTCGATTCCAGTTCCCCCTGCTGGCGTTCAAGGTCCGCGATCCGTTGCCGCTTCTGGTCGAGCCGATGTCCGAGCGCGGTGAGCTGCCGCTTCAAGCCTTCTCGCTCGGCGACTTTGTTCGCGTTGACATAGATGTGATCGGCGATGGTGTCGGCGACACGCACGGCTTGCTCGTAGCCGTCGGCCAGCGCCTCAACTTGTAGGATGGACGCCTCGTCCGTCCGTCCACTCTTTGAAGAAGGTGACGACTGGCCGCTCTCGGACGGACGGGGCGTCCATCCTACGGAGAGCGAAGGCTCACTTGGCCACTCGGCCAGCCACGCGGTGATCGACGAATCGGCCTCTTCAGCGGCGACGTACTTCTGCCGCACCAGCCCCCAACCGGCGTCGCGTCGGGCGCGAGCCGCATCGCGTTCGGCGAGACTCGGGACGACGTGACTCGACATCGCGTTGGCGAGTGTTCGTTCGATCTCACTCTGTTCGGCCGCGTCTTCGTCGCGCGACGTCCGTTCGATGCGAAGTTGCTCGCGCAGTTCGGCGAAGCGCGCGTCGAAGTCGGCGGTGGTCGCGACTCGCGGGACGGGCAACTCATGCGGCGCGGCGTTCCCAGCGGGCAGAGGAGGAGTCAGTTTGCGGATTTGAGTGGAGAGTTTCCGTTCCAACTTGGCGAGGTCGGCGCGAGTCATTTCCGCCTGCTTGCGGTTCGCGACGAAGTCGGCTTCATCCGCCAGCACGGCGGCGAGCACAGTCACATCGCGCGGCGAACCGATCTCGGCCAGATCGTCTTGGGCGCGATCGAGGTTCGCGGCATCGCTGTCTCGTTTGGCTGTGAGCTTCGTGTGCGAGGTCGCTCGTTCGCGGCGTTCGTCACTGAGCCGGTCGATCTCGGCCCGCGTGGCGACATCGACGGAGAAGGCTCGCAAGTCGTCGTGAGTCCAGCCGGGACGGAGTTCGGCCAACTCGCGGTCGATCAGCCGCTTCATGGCCTCGCGCTGACGCTGACGTTCGGGAAGTTGCTCCTTGGCTTCGATGAATGACTGACGGAGTTCGAGGCACGATTTGATCTCGGCTCGATAGGAGACCGCGCCGGGATCGAGCTTCAGCGCGGTGAGACTCCGATCAAACTGCTCGGCCTCAGCGATGCGTGTGGTCTGTTCGTCGGCGAGCGACTTCAAGTCCTTGCTGAGCGATTGGAGCGACTGGCGAGCATCGGCGGGGAGCTTGATTGTGTGGGATGCCGACGTAGGGCGGGACAAGCTCGCTTCGAGCGCCGGCCCATCATCGTGGTCTGTCCCGCCATCGGGCTGTCGAACTGCGGTATGGTGGGCCGGCGCGGCGAAGCGCCGCTGGTCCCACCCTACGTGGGGAGCGCCATCGCCGAGCGCCATTCGTTCGCCCCGTCGCTGCTGCAACTCCCACCACTTCGGCCACGCGCGAACGCGCTTCTCGATCTTCGAGTGCTCGCGGCGGAGTTGATCGAGCTGGTCATGCAGCGACTTCGCTCGCTCGACCGCTTTCGTGACAGCGGCTTCTGCTTCGTGAAACTTCT
The DNA here is from genome assembly GCA_043746775.1 of Schlesneria sp. GTDB lineage: Bacteria > Planctomycetota > Planctomycetia > Planctomycetales > Planctomycetaceae > Schlesneria. The sequence continues at coordinate 4,085 of JAYTQJ010000463.1, read as the reverse complement.
CGGGACGGAGCGACTGGTCTTTGATTTCTTTCGTGAGCTTCTTGAGGTCCGCCAGCAGAACATTGATCGCGGGCTTCGAGCCACTCTTCTTGAAGAGGTCGTCGGATTGGCGAGTCAATTCAGCGATGACCTTATCAGGGCTGTTGTTCCCGCCGAGACTGCCACCAAAGAGGGCCGATTGCAGACTCTCGTGCTTGAGAGTCGCTTCGCCCTGACTGAGCTGATCGAGTCCGAACGCGAAGACTGACTCGAACAACCCGCGATCGGCGTGATCGAGCAGCCGCAACCAACCGGCATCGTCGAGGTCGGTCGGCTGACCATCGAGTTTGATCGCCACCTTGTCCTTGTTCCCTTTGCGACGCCTCAGTTCGACGGCCCGACCGTCACGCAATTCGAGCTGCGCGACACCGGCCATCTCACCCTTGTCGCCGAAGTCGTAGGGCGTGCGTGCGGGGAAGTCGAACAGCAACCCGCGCAGGAATTCGAGCAGCGTCGTTTTCCCCGCCTCGTTCGGGCCGTAGATAACCTGCAACCCATCGCCGGGAAAGACGAGGTCGCACTCGTTGAAGTGACCGAAGCGGTTGATGTGCAGTTGGCGAATTTTCACGGGAGACTTTCAGAGGTCTGTTGTCTTTCAGAGCGTTGTCGTCAGTTGTCTTTCGGAGCGGGGTGGCGTCAGCCCCCTGTTTCTTGGGCGTTAGCCCTTCTTCTTCTTCTTCTTCTGCTGCTGCTGCTTGATCGAAAAGCCAGGGGGCTAACGCCACCCCGCTCCGAAGAACCGAGGAGGGCTGACGCCCGAGAGGAGGGCTGACGCCCAAGAGTCGGCATGTTAGCTCAGATGACTCAGCAACAATGCCTCGGCGTCGCGGAGCCAGCCGATGTGGCGGGCGGGATCGTCGAGGTCGAGCTTGTCGGAGCCGTCTTCGTCTTGAGTCAGTTCGGCGGCGACCTTGGCCACGAGGTCTTTGGTTTCGGGGAGGGCGATGAGCGACTGCGGATCGTTTGCGAGGAGGCCGATGTCGCGGAGCAACTGGCCGAGCAAGTCGTGTCGTTCGCGGAGGGCGTTCAGGTCGAGCGGCGATTGCGTGTGGAACTTGATCTTCTCGATCCACACGTCGTCGCCGAAGTCGGACGCGAGCGATCTCAGGTTGGCAACGAGTTGCTGGCGTGAGGCGTCTTTGGCGAGTTGCTCATGCACTGCACAGCGGCCGGTGAATTCGAGTCGCACGGCGGCGAGGCGTCCGTCGGTGGAGGCAACGACCTCACGCAAGCGACTGCGCGTCGCGTCGAGCAGCGCGTCTTCATCGTCGTCGGGTTGGAGCGTGATCGTTTCACGAAACCAGCGGACGAGATCGGTCTCGCGGAACTCGACCTCGCGCAGTTCATGGCCGCTGCTCCGCTCATCGACCGTCACGAGCAAGCAACCTTTGGGACCGATCTCGCGCGCATGTCGCCCTTGCGTGTTGCCCGAGTACACGACGTGAGGCCGCTCGTGCAGGATCGCGAAGTCGTGGACATGGCCGAGCGCCCAGTAGTCGTAGCCCTTCGCGACGAGTTCCTCGACAGAGCAGGGGGCATAGGCGGCGTGCTGCGAGTTGCCACCCGCGTTCGTGTGCAGCAGCCCGATGTTGAAGCAGCCCGCGAGGGGAACCGGATAGCCGGGGACGAGGTTCTCAGTCACTTCGCGCTTCGGGTAACTCATGCCGTGCAACGCGACCGGCAGCGTCGGGTGCCTAACCGTTTGAGCCTGCTTGTGATCGAAAAGGGTGACGTTCGCGGGCCACGGGACGTGACGAGTCATCTCCTCGCGCGAGTCATGATTGCCGAGGATCAGATAGACCGGAATGCCCGCCCGATCCAACCGCCGCATCTGTTCCGCTGCCGCGAGCGCCGCGCGGAAGTCTTTCACCTCGGTGTCGAACAAGTCTCCCGCGATGATCAGAAAATCGACTCGCTCTTCGATGGCGAGATCAACGACCCGATCAAACGCCTGCCGCGTGGCGATCCGCAATCGCTCGACCGGCGCGCCGGGATAGGCTTCGAGTCCTCGCAGCGGACTGTCGAGATGAATGTCGGCAGCGTGAATGAATCGCATGGGTTGGCCTGTGGTGGGGACGGGTTTGAAGTCCGGCTTAGCTCTGTTAGCCGGACTTCCTTTCACGGTGTTGCACATCGAACGACGCGGCAGAGCCGCCACCCAAGTGGGATTCTTGGGCGTTAGCCCTCTTATCCGTTTCGGAGCGGGGTGGCGTCAGCCCAATGGCACTCACTATGAGCGATTTCCAAATGGACGTTCAGTGCGACGTAGCTGAATTCGTGAGAATTCAGCCGGCTTTGATGGTCGTCTGAAGTCTTACGACTTCAGCTACACCCCAACGTGAGTGCCATTGGGCGTCCGCCCCCTGGTTCTTGGAGTTCCCTGCCACTGAAGAAGGGCTCACGCCCGAAGAGCCAGGGGGCTGACGCCACCCCGCTCCGAAATTCATTTGATAGGACTGTCGGTTTCAGTGAGGATCGTTTGAGCCGAGTCATCGGCCGGTTCGCTCTTCGCCACGCAGGCGGCGATGGCGAGGTCTCCGGTCACGTTGACCACCGTGCGGCACATGTCGAGGATCCGATCGACTCCGAGAATGATGCCGATCGCCGCGCCGGGGACTCCGACCGACTGCATCACCACGACGATCAACGGCAGCGAACCGCCGGGGACTCCTGCCGTGCCGACTCCCGCCAGGATCGCCATCAGGACGACGGTGAACTGCTGGCTGGCGGTCAACTCGACGCCCATCACCTGCGCGAGGAACAGGACGACGACTCCTTCATACAGAGCCGTCCCGTTTTGGTTGCCGGTCGCGCCGACCGTCAGCACGAAGTTGGAGACGCGCTGCGGGAGCTTGAGTCCTTCCTTCGCAACCTTGATCGCGGTCGGCAGCGTCGCACTCGATGAGGACGTGCCGAACCCGACGAGCATTGCTTCCGAGACGCCGCTGAAAAACTTCCACGGTGACATTCGAGCAAACACCATCACGACGAGCGAATAGACGACGAACAGTTGCAGGCCGAGACCCAACAGCGCCGTGAGGACGAACCAGAACAGCGTCTTCAAAATGTCAACGCCGAGCTGCGCGGAAAGGGCAAACACCAAGCAGCCCGCTCCCACGGGAGCCAGCTTCATCGCGAAGCCGATCACCGCCATCGAGATTGCGTAGAGACCTTCCAGCCAGCCGACGAACGTCTTGGTTTCATCGGGCTTCGTCGTGATGGCGATCCCGCAGACGAGAGCGAAGACCATCACGGCCAGCATCCCGTTTCCTTTGGAACTGCCATCGACCGCTCCGACCATTTCTTGCAGCGGGTTCTCGGGGAGGAGATCGACGAGCGTGTCTCGCACCGGCTTGGCCTGCTTCGCTTTGCCCACTTTCTCGTCGGCCCCTTGCGAGTATTGAGCGAGCAGCTTCTGACGTTGAACTTCACTCACCGCATGTCCCGGCCTCATCCCGTTTACGAGACCGACGCCGATCAACACGGCGGCCGTCGAAAGAATCGCGGTGTAGCCAAGCGTCTTCAGTCCCATGCGGCCGAGCTTCTTGAGATCGCCGATCTCAACCACCGCCAGCGACAACGCGGAGAAGACCATCGGCACGACGACCATGAACATCAGCCGCAGGAAAACCTTGCCGACCGGCTCGGCCCAATAGATGACCGTGTCGAGCCAATCGAGCAGTTCATTCGAGTTGGCATCGCCGGGCGATCCCTTCTCACATGCACCCATTGAATGCGCGATCAGCCCCAGCACGACACCGACGACGAGGCCGATCAGAATCTTGGTATGCAGCGGCATCCCGCGCGGAGCGGCTTTGGTCGAGTGAGCATCGGTCATGAATGCGGCTTTCGGTTACGGTGAGGAAGGGCGTGATGTCTCGCAGCCCGTTCAAATCGACATCTTTGATGATTCCGATAGGACTCAGAGCCGGGCGAACAGAGGCTGTAGTCCGGACTACGACTGCGGGTTCTGTCGGAAACGACATCTTTGTTTTTGCCTTCATCCGCGCTCCGGCCTTGCCATCCGCGCTAGTCGATTTGCATCT
>JAYTQJ010000462.1:0-20650 GCA_043746775.1 Schlesneria sp. | reverse complement strand
CTCACATCAACAACCTTGTCCGCATTGACCTCACACCACAGTCACGCCCCGGACACTCACGCTGTCTCGTGAACTGCACGAATTGCCGTGAACGCATGGCACGGATGGCCTGCAAGTCACTCTTTCCCAGCACAAACTATCGTGCATCGTGGCACACGGAGATACATGGCATGTCCACTTGTTGGCTTCAGTTCCTTCAAAATACTCAACCCTCCATCAATTTGGCACTGGCAACTGAAAGCTCAAGTGAAATGAACGACCACTCGGAGACTTACATTTCCCGAAGCCGTCTTACGCTGACGAGACTTCGAGAGCTTTATGGTGAAGTCGATGTGGAAGCTCAGCGAATCGCCGCCGAACACGGTGCGCGACTCCAGTGCCGAAGAGGATGCAGCCAATGCTGTGTCGATGGTTTGACAGTGTTTGCCGTTGAGGCCGAAAACATTCAAAGCCAGCACGCACAACTCATTGCCAACGAGTCGCCACATCCACTTGCCGGGTGTGCGTTCCTCGACAAAGAAGGCGGGTGCCGAATTTACCAGGATCGGCCTTATGTCTGCAGAACGCAAGGATTACCGCTTCGGTGGATCGATGAAACGGTCGATTTTGAATTCGTCGAATTGCGGGACATCTGCCCACTCAATGACGAAGGAACTCCGATCGAAGAGCTGACTGAAAGTGAATGCTGGACGATCGGACCAGTGGAAGAGCGGCTTGCTAAGCTGCAAGCTGAATTTGGCCACGGCGAAATGACTCGCGTCCCCTTGAGAGGCTTATTCACAAGCCAGACACCAGATCCGGTCTGACAGCCCGCGCCGAAGCCATCGCAAGGATAGTGCCAACTCACGTCACGCGGCGGCGGTGCTTGCGTCCATTTCGTCGTCACGAGATTCGGCTTCAGCAAGGGACGCCGCGCGAGGTTTGCGCAGCACGTCCGCATGAGGCAGGCGGTCGAGGTCCATCAATCCGAACAGTTCGAGAAACTGACGGGTCGTTTCGTACAGAAACGGACGGCCGAGCGAATCATCTTCGCCAGCAATGCGAATCAGGTTGCGATCCATCAGATGTTTGAGCATGTCAGAGCATTGGACTCGCCGGACGGACTCGATTTCGGAGCGAGTCAGTGGCTGCCGATAGGCAACGATGGCCAGTGTCTCCAGCGCGGGGGGCGACAGTTTCAGCTCGGCCTGTCTGTGATGAATCTTTCCCAGCCAGAAGGCAAACAACGGTTGCGTCAGCAACCGGTAGCCACTCGCCACACGCTCGATGCGAAACGCGGAGCCATCGCGGTCGTAGGACAAATTGAGCCGATCGATCAGGCGCCGCGCTTCGGAGACATCTGCGAGCGTCGCCAACTTCATCAACCGGCGTGCGGACTGAGGTCCGTTCGATACGAGCAAGGTGGCCTCCATGCGTGCCATCTTTGCCGTTCTCAAACAGATGGGATCAACTCCCGGCAAGAGTACGAGCGTCGCTGGAGCGTCGCTCTGTGCGAAGAATTCCCATCGCCGACCATCCACCGGCGAGGCCATCCACGCGTGTTGCGGTTGCAGCGGTGAGTGACTCTGGTTGAACACGTCGATCCTCGCTCAAGAACGACCGCGATGAGTCTCACTTTGCCAAATTGGACGGCAGTTGATCAACGCCGACTCACTCTCTGCGATGTCTTCGCGAATGCGAATTCGCCACGAAAAACACTCGCCCTCTCAGCTCATCTCAGCGCCGTTGCTGCCACTCGCTAATCTGGGTGAGAACCTTCTCCACCGCCTTCAACGGTTCGTCTGCTTCGGCTTCGAACCGGTAAGAGACGCGCGGCGAATCGGTCGGCGTGTACGAGCAGATGAAAATGAACTGACTCGGCTGCCGTCCCGGTTCGATGCGGAAGTTGCGGATTTCGAGCGCGTTCAACCGATGGACGGCCGACTTCCATGTGAGCGGGGCGGTGGCCATTTCGTCAAAGGGAACAGCGGTCGGTCGATCTCGATTCAGTTCGCGTTGTCGCTGAAAACCCTGTGGCCCGACAGCAGTGAAGGCTTCGCTCGCCGCTTGTTGAATGTCTCCACCACTCGCTGTGTCGGACATGCTACGTCGTGCGGCGGGCAGCTCGTCGCGCCCGGTTGAGCCTCGCGTGAACGGCTTCAGGTCAGGTTCGTGCTGAGCCGGAACGTCGTTGCTTTTGCTGGCGAATCGGTCGAATTGTGAGTTCGCACGCGACGACGATGCGGGTCGAGCATCCACGGCCAAGTCATCGGACCAAGTCGGCGGTTGGCCCGCTCCACGAGACGGTTGTTCACTGAGATCGCGCGGAGCCATGCCGCGCGGATCGGAGGCCCCCCCCTGTGAAGCGTGTCGCACAGGAACAGCCACCGCATCACCGAGTCGCCCCGATGCCGCGTCCGCACCACGATCGGCCAAGCTGCCGTCACTGCGCGACGCAAAGTCGTCTTCATCTTGAAACAGATCGTCGGCGGGTCCACGAGCAGAGCGGCCCTCGCGGCGCTCGCGATCACCCTCGTGACCTTCATGCAGCGGTGAGGCCACGACGGGAGCGAACTGTGGAATCCCAAAAATCGCCAGCGCCGGAATGGCACCGACCGGGATCAGCAGCAACAACGTCGCGAATGTTCCATGAAGACTTGATCGCATGAACCGACCTCCCTGTCGGTGTCGCGCGGACGACGTGAGAGCCTCCAAGCCCCCAGTCCCGGCCAGCGCGGGCGGGATGTTAGGAGAAGCCCCCCAACGTGGCAATTCGAGTTTGTAAGTTTGTCCCGCCCCACAAGATTCGCGCCGCTTGGCACGCGAAGCCATCATTTCACCAACCCGAAGCGTGAGCGAGGACGAACGTCTCTCGACGCCCTCGTTCACACTTCGGGTTGGTGAGGGGTTGGCATCACGCGGTCTGAAGTGGGAGGTTTTCGTACTACGTAGATCCCGAAATGTTGTCGGGCCGCGCGCATTGGGATTGTCTGAAAGGAGCCTTCATCGCTCTGCGTGAAGAGAGCCGATTGGGGGGGGGCGATGACGATGCAAATCCATGTCCCGATCACGCTCGGCTTCCTTCACGCGGAGCGATGAAGGCTACTTTGTTGCGACCAAAGGTCGCGTCGTTTCACTTCTGGCCGCGCGAGGTATCGCCAACTCTTTCCGGTCACCTGCTTCTGCAAACGGGAAGTCAGATGCCGCGCCGTTCGTAGCAGCGACTCAGCGCGCGGACGCGGTTCACTTGAAAGGCCGTCGTTGCGCCGGTCATCACCAGCACGACGGCGACAAGCAGCGCGTGATGCCACGGATCGCGCAAGGCCGGTTGGACGACCAACAACGCCGCGAAAGCCACTTCGCACGCGAGCGTCATCACCCAGACCAAATGCACGCGAAACCACAGTCCTGACGCCGCGACCAACAACGGATAGACGACCAACAGCGTGCCGTTCGTCCAGCCCGAACCAGCCAACGCCGCTGTGAACAGCGTCACGTCGGTGAAGATCGTTCCGATGCGTGAGACGTTCGCGCGACGATCATCGCTCAACAACTGCTGCCACAGGATCGAGGCCAGCCACCAGACGCCCAGCACAAACATCACCAGCGAATGAACGACGGGATCAGTCACGGACTCCGCCTCGGGAAACCAATATCTCAGTTGCACTACGACCAACGCACATGACAGCGCTGCCAGATGGACCGCCAAGCTCGGTTGCCGTCGGACCCATCGGACCACCGCGTGAGACCACCCTCCGCGATGAGCCTCAATCGGCTCTCCCCTCAAGAAGCGAACCAGGTCCGTCGCCAAATCCCGCGCACTCGCGTATCGCCGCGCGGGGTTCTTCTCCAAGCAGCGGAAGCAGACCAACTCCAACTCACGCGGGATCGTGCTTCTCAACTGACGCAACAACGTCGGCTCCCCTTCGATCACTTGGACCAGCGTGTCGAGCGGCGTCGCTTCACGAAACGGCGGTCGTCCCGAGAGCATCTCGTACAACATCGCTCCCAAACCGTAGACATCGCTGCGGGCCGAGATCAGCGAGTTCCGTCCCGCCGCCTGTTCGGGCGACATGTAGCTCGGCGTACCGAGGATCGCGCCACTGCGAGTCGCCCCGTGTTCCGAGTCAAACACTTTGGCGAGACCGAAGTCCATCACGACCGGCTCGCCCGCCGAGTCAATCACCACGTTGGACGGCTTCAAGTCGCGATGGACGATCCCCTGCTCGTGCAGATGGTGAACGGCCTCGGCGATCGAAACCATCCACCGCGCCGCCTGCTCCGGCGCGAGCGGCCCGCGCGCGACGATGATCGCCGACAGACTCTCGCCCTCGACGAAATCCATTGCGAAGAAGTGTCGCCCCGACTCCTCGCCAATCTCATGAATCGCGACGATGTTCCGATGCCGCAGCCGAGCCGTCGCGCGGGCTTCCGACTGAAACCGCCGGACCTCTTCCACCGAAGCCCACTCGCTGGCGAGGATCATCTTCAGCGCAACGACCCGATTCAGCCCGCGCTCCCGCGCCTTGTAGACAACACCCATGCCGCCGCGCCCAACTTCGCTCAACAACTCGTACTTGCCGAAGAAACCAGACCCCGGCATCGGTCGCGGAGTGATCGACGACGAGGCCGCTTCACTCCCCTCGCCCCGGCCTTGCGGGGAGAGGGGCCGGGGGTGAGGGGTGCTTCGATCGTGTACTTGCTCACCGACCATCAGAGCGGGAACCAACCGATCCAGCGCGCTCAAACATCCGACCAGTTCGCCCATCCAAGGGCACTGCCCCAGCAACGCATCCCGCCGCGCAACGTCTCCTCGCTGAATTGCCTCCAGCAACTCATCCAGCAGAGCAGCCTCACGCAGCGCATCGGCATCGCTCTGATCGGTCGGGAACATCGGTTAAACCTCTCGCGGTCTTCGATGAAACATTCATGGTAAGCCGGGTGGCGTCAGCCCAATGGCACTCACTTGAGCGATTTTCAAATGGACGTTCAGTGCGACGTAGCTGAATTCGTGAGAATTCAGCCGTCTTTGACGATCGTCTGAAGTCTTACGACTTCAGCTACACCCCAAAGTGAGTGCCATTGGGCGTCAGCCCCCGGATGTCTTTCGTGAAGTGTCAGGGAGCTGACGCTGCCTGGCTCACCATGACTCCAATTGCAGAAACGTCTCACCAACAACTGCGTGAGGAATAAACCTTGTGTTGTCAGACGTGAACGGCCCCGAGCCTACCGCACCACTTTCAAATCGCACCACACGCCCCAGTCGCTGTTGTTGCCGTTGCCGCTGTCTTCGACTTGAAACGTCAGTTCCTTCACACCGCGGACGTTGACCTCAAAACGAGGCAGGCTGGCGTCGGCGATCTTCTTCGATCGCCACAGTTGTTTGCCGTCTCCCGTGATCACGAAGACGACTGAGCCATTGTTTCCGTCGGCGAGGCCCGCGAGGCCAGTCAGTGTCTGCCACTTGCCGCCGAGTTCATACGTGTGGCTGCTCGGAGCGTGGGCATACAGGCCGCGTGCGAAGAGCCGGTCGCCGACAAACAGCGAGACCGAGTCATTCGGCAGACGATTGACCACCGGACGCAGCCAGCCGACGCGAGCTTGCTTCCAAGTCGCTTCCGACAGCCAGCACTCCGCCCCCTCGGCCTTCGCGGGACTCGGTCCCGGTTTGAATTGGAGCGACTTCGCCAAGCTGCGCGCCGCTTCAACGAGCAAGCTGTCTGCGGCGCTGGTTCTCGCTGCGGCTTCGATCTTTTGCAGTTCCTTCGCGACGGCATCTGCTTGCCCGCTCTTCACCGCAGCCGCGAGCGGCATCAGCTTCAACTTCGCTTGGAACGTCGAGATATCAACGGTTCCATCGTCCGCCACCGAGTAGGGCAGTGACAGCACTTCGTCATTGATGCGACCGCCGTTGGCCTGACAGACCACCAGTCGCAGCGAGCCAGCTTTGCCCGCTTTGAGCGCGGCGCATCGCAAACGAACTCGACCGTCTCGATCCGGGATCGCGGTCATCGTCGTCGCGTCGTAGTCGCTGCCGCCGGTCGGGTCCATGTAGGCGATGACCGCATACGCGGGCGGGTCAGCCGTGACCTTCGCGCTGAAGAGGATCGCTTTCGAGTCCGGCTCCAACTCGACAGCCACTTCACTGAGCTTCGCGTTCGCAGGGAGATCAATTCCCTTCTCAGAGCGCGTGAAGAGCGGATGACTGGCGAGCCGTAGTCCTTCACACAACGTCAAGAACGTGCCGCGACCTTCGCCCCGTCGCTCTTCGCCGTAAGTGTGATTGCCGCCCCCCATCAGGGCCGTGCCGAACGTGGCTCGCTCGTCCGCACGTTCGCGGTTGTGAGGCAGTCCCAGGGCATGACCCAACTCATGACAGACGCCGCCGACAAAAATCGTGTTGTACTTGCCGACCGAAATCTGGCCGTACTGCCCATCGCGGAACTGCGGCTCCTTCTTCGTCATCAAGCCGGGATCGAGCAGCGGCGAATCAACCTGCCAAGCCGTTCCGTTTCGCAAACCGCCGCTCGCGTAGTACGGCCCGTTCTGCGACATCGTGGCCGCTTTCGGATCCCAGTTGCTCATGTTGCAGAAGAGGGCGATCGTCTCTTGGCTCGCTTCAATCCCCGCCGCTTTGAGTACCGGCAAACATTCATTGCGAATCTCGCTGCCACTCTCGACGCGATAGCGAGCATACGGATGCGTGCCGGGCACGAGATGAATCGTCAGCAAGCCATCGGCGTCAGTCGCGAGATTAAAGGTCCGCTCGCCAAAGCCCAGCCGCCGCATCTCCTTGAGATAGAACTCGCGAACATCAAGCAACACGCGCGTCAGCCGCTCGCGATACTGCGGAGCCGGTTCGCGATCTTTCGGAGTCCAATAAACAACATGCAGCGTTCGCCGCGACGAAACCGGCTCGGCCGCGTGATAGGCATCAATGACCTTCATCGCCGCCGGCACCTGCGCCGCGATGTCTTCCTGCGGCGATTGCGCCCAACAGCAGTGACTCAGCGTCAGAAGCACCGCCCAAACCACAGGACCAACCAGCCAAAACAGCGGACGAAAGAGTTGTTGCGGAATCAAGATTACTCCAGCAGAAGATGACTTGAGCTTTGGACCGAAAGAGTGGCTTCTACAAGCGAGGCAAACATTCACTTCGGTTCGTTCAGGGCAAACCAGCCCGTCACCAAAGTCGATTCGAGGAGTTCGCCGCCTGTTAAAAAACGTAGGGTAAGCGTCTCGCTTGCCTGTAAACGCAGTTGAAAAATGGGCAAGCCGGGGCTGACCACTTCCGATTCAACGCACCTGATTGGAAGTTGTCCCACTGCTTCGGCCCCTCGCCCTCCACCACCCACCGACAACCGCAACACCACGACCCCCGCATCGGCGAGGTAGAGCACCTGATGAGTCTCCCCCGGCGGCGAGTCGCTCGCAAACACCGTGACAGCTGCGAGCAGCAGAACGAATGACGAAATAACTTTCATGGCAACCGCCTTGTCCCCTCGCCCCGGCCTTGCGGGGAGAGGGTTAGGGTGAGGGGTTCTTTTGCAATGTGTGGCTGGGGTCAGGAGTCTTCGACTGCCCCCAGTCTGCGGACGATGTCAGCAATTGCTGGGGGCTCGAAGACTCGACCTCAGCCACCCCGCCGCGCTCTCAAATGCTTGTCCTATGAACGATCAAGGTACTTATGGCTTGGGCAAGAGGGCGCTCAATCCGATACAGGTTCTTGGAGGAATTGATACTTTGGGGCCGATGCGACGTGCTGGAAGTAGGCCAATGGGGACACCGGTCGAACAGTCGTGGACAGGAGATGCTCGACAATCATCGCATACAGAATGCCCCAATTATGCGCCAGTCCATTGCCGTCGTCGTTGGTACATAGCGTCCAAGCAAAATGCCTTCCCGGTAGGCGTTCTGGTAATTCTGGATGCGTCATTAAGGCAAACGTTGCTGGCTTGATCTCATGCGTGCTGAGGCCATCGACGGATGATCGAACAACAATCCCGCGATCAAGCAGGCATACGACGTTTGGCAGCCGCTCGACTGATGCGGCTTTGTACAGAGGGATTATGTCGTCAAGGTCAAAGTCTCCCGAATCGACAAATAGCATGAACTTGAAAAGATGATTTTGCTTCCCGTGTCGATCGGTGACCAACGCACTGCCAAGATCGAAACCGCCAGTGTGAGATCGGATGAAGCTTGGTGGGACATCCTGACGGGCTAATGTTTTGAGTTTGTCGCAAGCCTGCATGAACTTCGCTATCTGGTCATTGCTTTTTCTGTATGTCGATTTGACCTCTCCGACAGCGTAGACGGTCTCAAATGGAAAATACTCCGTTCCATTGGCGGTACGAAACAGAGAGGTAAACAGCGCATTATCTGCGATGACGATGTCAAACTGCGGGCTTGTTTTCCAAGTCACATCGCAAATATGTCCATGCCCAACGCAGTAGTTGTTTCCGATTCGCGATCTCAGAATGTGTCGTACGCACATTTCGACTTCGTCGCCAGCAGCGTCAATATCTGACGTGTGATGAATGATCGCGCACTTTGTACGTGCCGCAACCATGTCTGCAGCTTCTGCCAGTAACACCCTGTTGATTTCAAGTTGGGGATTTGTCATTCATTCCCCACCTTTCCGAAATTGAACGGCGGGGCGGCCGGAGCGAGGGGACAGGAGAAGGCCATCACAGAATCTCCGTGATCGGCTTGGCGTTGAGATCGGCGATGCGGATTGGTCGGCCGACGTTGGACAAGTTCTGCGTGTGCGGATCGAGGCTCAGCGCATTACACATCGTGGCAAAGAGGTCTTGGACTGTGACCGGGCGGTCGTCGACTTTCATGCCGTCGGGGCTGGTCTTGCCGATGGCCTGGCCTCCCTTGATGCCGCCGCCGCACATCACCGTGGACCACGCGGCGGGGAAGTGATCGCGGCCGGTCTGCGGGTTGATCTTCGGAGTGCGGCCGAACTCGCCCATCCAGACGATCAGCGTCGAATCGAGCAGACCGCGATCCTTGAGGTCGCTCATCAGCGTCGCCCACGCCGGGTCGAGAACGCCGAGCAGACCCTTGACCGCCGTGAAGTTCTGCTGATGAGTATCCCAGGCGAATGTCTGGTTGTTCCCGACTCCATTCAAAGAGACCTCGACGAACGGAACGCCTCGTTCGATGAGGCGTCTCGCGAGCAGACAGGCCTGGCCGAACTGGTTGCGTCCGTAGTCGTCGCGCAGCTTGGCCGGTTCGCTGTCGAGTTGGAACGCCTTCACCGCTTCGGACCTCATCATGCGCACAGCCGCGGCGTAGGCTTCGCGATGGCTGTCGGAGATCAGTCCCGGCCGCTGGCTGGCGAAGTCGGCTTCCAGGTCGCCGAGCAGGGTCAACCGCGCGTCGGCCCGATAGTTGTTGATGCCACCCGGCAGATCGAGATTCTTCACGCCGAGCGACTGATCGTAGTTCATGCCGTTCGGCCCGCCGGCGACTCGATTGCCATCGCCGACCACCAGCGGAGCGTACTTCGGTCCGAGGAAGCCGGGACCATACGCTCCGGGGCTGAACTGCGTGTACGGCGCGACGGCCACGAAATTGGGCAGCTCCGAGTTCTCCTGCCCCAGCTCCTTGCTGAACAGCGACCCCATCGTCGGATAGTCGATCGGCCCGGTCGGCAGGTTGCCCGTCCGCATCAGATACGTGCCGCGCGTGTGATCACCCTCCTTGGTGCTCATCGAGCGAATCGGCACGCAGTGCTCGATCAGCTTGGCCAGCTTGGGGAGATGCTCGCAGACCTGAATGCCCGGCACCGACGAATCGATCGGCTTGAACTGCCCGCCGTTCTCGTGACCCGGCTTCATGTCAAACGTGTCGGTCTGAGGCGGCCCGCCCGTCATCCACAACAGGATCACGGATTTCTTTCGCCCGGGCGACTTGATCGCCTCATTGGCGAAGGCGGGCAGCCAGCGGGACATCGACGCGCCGAAGGCCCCGCAGGCGGAAAGCCGAAGCAGGTCACGGCGAGAAAGAGCGGAGGTGGTTCGTTGCATGGTTGGTCTCCTGAACTTACAGCACTGACAGGACGGTGAATGTAGTTCGCATTTCAGCCCGGAGGGCGGCAGGTGGTAGCCCACGGCGTGAGCCGTGGGTTGAGGTTGAGTGACACAGCGAGTTCGTTAGCCCGGAGGGCGACACTTCAATCAATCTTTGACTCTCTTGGAAGTGTCGCCCTCCGGGCTGTAGGAGCCTGTCACCGATTCCCCACGGCTCACGCCGTGGGCTACCACCTGCCGCCCTCCGGGCTAAACAAGAATCTCGTCAATGATTGAAAAGGAACTCACTCGAATTGAGCAGCGCCCAGAAGACATCCGCCAGCGCGGCCTTCTGGTTCTTGTTGGACCCTCCCGATTCGACGTACTTTGTCAGGCGATCCAACTCTTCGGGGCGAGGCTTTCGGGTGAGGGCAGCCAGGTAGAGCGTTTCGATTTTGGCGGCGTCTTTCATCAGCGGGAACTCGGTGACGGCGGCGAGGGTCGCGCTGTTGTCGAGGTTCGTGGCCGTGGACGTGAACTGGCCGTTCATCAGGGCGAGGGCTTGCAGGATGCTGGTCTGGCGCTCGGTGTTCGAGTTGTTGTCGGGGGAGAACAGTTCGAGGAACTCGCCACGCGGACCGGACTGGTTGAACGCGAAGACGTTTTGTTGCTGCGTCGGCTCGAAGAAGCCGACCGCCACGGCGAGGCTGTCGAAGAGTTGCTCACCCGTCAGACCCTGCACGGTCATCCGCGCGAACTGCTGCGGCTGGTCCTGCGTGTCGTGCGTCTTGCGGCTGGTCAGTTGATACGCCTTCGTCGAGGTGATCGCTCGGATCAGGTACTTGAGGTCAAAGTCATGGGCCGCGAAATCGGCGGCGATCTCGTCGAGCAGTTCGGGATGGCTGGGCCGGTTTGTGGCGGTGAAGTCATCGATCGGATCGACGATACCGACGCCGAAGAAGTGGCCCCACAGGCGGTTCACGGTGGCTCGCGCGAAGAACGGGTTCTTCTTTGACGTGATCCAGTCGGCCAGTTCGCGGCGCGAGCTGACGCGCGTCCGCCACTGCGGTGACGTGCCGTCGAGCAACGTGGCCTGCACGACCTGATCGACCGTGGCGTCGGGGATCGTCAACTCGCGCCGATCGAAGACCTCTTTCACGCGGCCGACGAATTCCTCGTTGCGGTCGACTCGTTCGATCCCGGCGAAGAAGGCGGCGTAGCCCCAGAACTGCTGCCGCTTCCAGGTGTCGGTCGGGTGATCGTGACACTGCGCACATTCGATCCGCAGGCCGAGGAACATCCGCGACGTGGCGGCCGCGAGATTCTCGGGCTTGATCTGCTTGGCCTGAAAGAACGGCAGCGGAGAGACGTTGCCCGCCCCATCGAACGGCGAGTTCATCGCGCGGCCGGTGTCGAGCGGCACGGTGAGCAACTCTTTCACGAGGGCATCGTAGTGCGTGTTCTTCGCCAGATGCTGCCGCAGCCACGCTTCAAACCCCGGCAGTTGAGCCCGGGCCTGCAAGTCGGTGTTCCCCTCGGGCATCATCACCCGCCGCCAGAAGTGGCTGAAGTTGGTGAGGTACTGCGGCCCGTCGAGCAACCCGTTGACGAGTTTTTCCCTTTTGTCCGGCGAATCGTCCCGCAAGAACCGCCGCGCCTCCGAGACGGGCGGGATCGTGCCTCCAATGTGCAGCGACACCCGCCGCAGGAACTCGGCGTCATCGGATCGTTCGGCCGGAGTCACCCCATCCGATTTGCAGCGTGTCTCCAGATGCTTGTCGATCCGCGCCGCCAGATCCCGCGCGTCATCGGCCGCAGCAGGCAGAGTGAGTCCCACTGCTGTGGTGATCGCCAAGAAGACGCCCGCCAAAGAACTCAGGGTAAGACGAGACGGATCAGACATGACGTGTCCTCGCCAAGAAGAAGGTTTTGACGACAACATCAATACAGGCACAATGTCTGAGAGGTCAAGTCCCGCGATTCGACACAATTGTTTTGAAGCGACCGGATCGACTTCGATTTCTCAGCAGACAGGCAAAGCCAGCCTTGAACGGTGTTAGCCCGGCTCGTCAACTCGGCTCGTACAAAAAGTACCCTTCGTGACGGATGCTGCCAGCATCCGAGCCGACGCTGGCAGCGTCGGCCACGACAGTGATTTCTGTGCCCGTCCTTAGCTCTCACCCTTGTCAACCACTCTCTTTTGAGCGTGCCAATAATTCATTGATGAATGCGAAGCATGGCTCGAATTCTTCTGTTCCACGATCCGGCGTGAACGTCCATCGCATGCCCGTTGCCGATTCGATCCTGTACCACACGTGCATCTGTCCCCAATACTCGAACCGTTTCACCTGAGTGATTTCGTTGAACGAAAGATGCTCTGTGCGTCCTGTCCAAAATAGCTCCCTCGATATTCCCTCAGGATCGACAACAACCTTGGACGGCCTTTGACTGACTCTGTCTTGGACCCGCATCGCTACGAATCCTGCGGTGAAAATCATTCCGAAGGCTATGGTCTCTACGGCGTCTGAAAGGTAGAGCATTCCACCAAGGATTAGGGGCATCGACAGTTCCAATGACATAGTTAACCGTTCATACCTCCGATCACCCTGAGTCATTGTGAGTTCTCCTCGATTTGTTTCACTCTTCAGGAAACGCATGACATGACTCCGGCTCGATGGAAAGCAGCGACGGTGAATCACGCTGCATGCCCGTGAATTGTAGCGAGCCCACCTTCGTAACTGGCGGAGCTCACATCCAAGCGCGCCGCCGACTCGCATTGCCTGATTTGTCAATTCGGAACTATAACCCGCGCGTTCTGTTGGCCTTTCGTTGTTCTCACTCTTCGGCAGATACATGGATGTCCTGCCCCGCATCACTCGGCAGCTTGTGGAGCTGTTTCGTGGGATGTCGCTCGCTCAGCGAGCGACGTTTGTGGCGGTGCCGTTGCTGGTGTGTGGCGGGTTTGCGTGGTTGCTCGTCGCGAATCAGCCCGATGGTTTTCAAGCGGTCTCGTTTGGGAAGGCTTTCGCGAGCGAAGAGCTTTCCGCCGCTGAGCGTGCTCTCAATCAGGCCGGTTTGACGAACTATCGCCGCGAGGGCCGCAAGCTGCTCGCCCCCGCGAATCAACTCGATCGTTACAACGCCGCGCTCGTCGAGTTCGATGCGGTCCCGGCGGACTTGGGCACGCAGATGCTCAAGCAGTTCGAGTCACTCGGACCGTTTACGACTGATCGGCAGCGGCAGGAGATGAAAGAGGCGCTGCTGCTCCAAGAGCTGCGGCGGATGATCGAAGCAGTGCCCGACATCGAGCATGCGCGCGTCGCGGTGGCCAACTCGGGACGACGAGTCTCGTTCGGACAGAAGCCGCGCGTCACGGCCAACGTCACGGTGAAGCCGCGTGCGGGGCGAGAGCTTTCTTCACGGCTGGTCGCTTCGCTGAGACAGGCCGTGGCGAGCATGGTCCCCGATCTGAGTCCGGTTGATGTGACGGTGTTCGATGTCGCACGCGGGCAAGCTCACACCGGAGAAGCGACTGAAGATGCGAGTGACAGTCATCTCATTCAGCGCGTGCGTGAGTTCACGCGCCAGTACGAGCAGCAAATCCAAAAAGCTCTCGCGTTCATTCCTCAAGCGGTCGTGACGGTTCACGTCGATGTGGACAACCTCAAGTCGTCGGTCACGCGGCTCGAACGGACTCGGGTACGAGACGATTCGCGGCCGGTCGCCAATCGCCCGGCGTCGCTGTTGCCTGCGTTGTTCGAGGAGGACCGCAGTCCGTTTGAAATGGAGGCCACTTCGCAGACGACCGCCTTTCGCGGAGTCGAGCCTGCCGATCACGAGGCCGTTCCCGGACAACATGAACCCTCCGATGAACCGTTTGAATTGGAGCCGCTTTCCAAACGAAAGTGGTCGAACGAGATCGTGCCGGCAGGACATGCGGACGTGCGGCGCGAGGTGAGTGAAAAGCAACTCCTCGCCGCGATGCCGCGCGCGGTGCAAGTTAGCGTTTCGATCCCGCGAGATTACTACCGTGATGTCGCCGCGCGACGCCGGTCGCAGGGAGAACAGAACGAAGCGAGACTGGACCTCGACACCATCGAAGAGGATGTCATCGCGAAGGTCGAACGAACGGTCGGCCGTTTGATTCCAGCAGGCTCGCCCCCGGAAGCGGTCTCGGTTACGTCGGTCGATCGGTTGGAGACGGACTCTCCCGAGCCAACGCTGACGATGAATGAGCAACTCATGGTGCAGGCCCAACGCCACAGCGGTTCGGTCGCATTGAGCCTGCTCGCCGTCTGGGCACTGTGGATGTTGACGCGACTGACCGCGCGACCGAATCAAATTGTTGAACGCTCCACTTCACGCGAACCCTCTGCGACGACGGCTCACTTCGATGCGTCGAGCATCGCACCCGTCGCCGTGTCACCACCCGAACCAGCTCCAATCAAACCAGCCCCCCTCAAACCGAAAGCCCCTCAACCCTTACTCGCTGCATCGCAGCTATGCGACGAAATCCGCAGCCTCGCCGAAGCCGATCCCGCCACAGCAGCAGCGGTCCTCGGCCGCTGGCTGGCGGAGGCAAATGGTTGATGGCAGCTCGAGCGGAACGAGAAAGAAGTGCGTTTTGACACTGACTGAACATAACGGAACGGCAGCTCTGTCGAAGTCGTGGAGGTCGCTCGACTTTCAGCCCGGAGGGCGGCAGAAGGTAGCCCACGGCGCGAGCCGTGGGAGATCGGCAACGAGTTTCATTCAGCCCGGAGGGCGACACTTTGAAGCGTGCAACGCGTTCATCGAAGTGTCGCCCTCCGGGCTAAGGAGTCCTGTGTCACACTCAACCCACGGCTCACGCCGTGGGCTACCCTCTGCCGCCCTCCGGGCTAAAACGACCGAAATGACGAGACACCTCCATTTGCCTGTCAGCGCAGTAGATCGCTCGGTAATCGTTGTCGAACACATGCTCAATGAATCCCTCTGATGCACAACACCCACAAAGCCGCGATCCTCCTCCTCAGCCTCGACCAAGCGTTGGCGGCGCAGGTACTCGGCCATTTGCCGCGCGAGCTGGCGGAACGGGCGTCGTTGGCGGTGGCTGAGATTGGCGAGGTGACTCAAGAGCAACAGCAGGCGGTGTTGATCGAGTTCAAGTCGCAGTTCCATGGGCAGCCACGACTGCGGCGCGGTGGCCCTGAATCGGCGCGACAGCTTCTGGCTCAAACGTTCGGTCACGATGAGGCCGCGCCGATCCAAACGCGTGTCGAACAGACGCGCGATGCGGGACCGTTCGCGTTCCTCACGACTCGACATGCCGACGACATCCGACCGCTGCTCATGGAGGAGTCGCCGCAAGTGATCGCGGTTGTGTCGGCTCAACTTCCCCCCGCACTGTCGGCCGCCGTGTTGGCCGGGCTGCGAGTTGATGTTCAGGCCGACGTGCTGCAACGAGTCGCGCGGCTTGGCCCAACTGATCCGGAAATCCTGGCCGACATCGCCGCGTCACTGAAGAGTCGCATCGGTCAGCCGTCGGTTCACAAAGGAGGCATCGCGCGCGCTGCCGCGCTGCTGCGCGAGTCACCTCGTGCGACAGGCCGTTCAATGCTCGCGGCACTCGACGACCACAGTGCGGACCTCGCGGATGAACTGCGCCAGACACTCTTCTCGTTCGACGATCTGCTCAATCTAGAGTCCGACACGCTGCGACTGATCCTGCAAGAAACGGACGACCGCCAATGGGCGATGGCTCTCAAGGCGAGTCCCGAGCCAGTGCGACGCAAGGTGCTCGGTTGCCTCTCGCCGCATGTGGCTCAGGCGATGAAAGACGAAATGGAGTCGCTCGGCCCGATCCGGCTGAGTGAGATGACCGCCGTCAGACAACAGATCGCCGACAGCATCCGGCGGTTGGAAGACGCGGGAATGATTGAACTGCCGGTTTAGGAAATCTCAAGAACCCAAGTAGCCATCATCGCTCAGCGTGATGAGCCTTTCGCAAGCAGACGCCGATCCCACAAGGCTCATCACGCAGAGCGATGATGGCTACTTTAAAGACCACACCAATGCGGGACTCATTCACCACCATTTTCCGACACCACGTTTGCTCGCGAAGGTGAACCTCTCGGTCGCCTCTCACTCCAGTTGTTTCTTGGTTCTTCGGATTTCCGCCATGTCCCTCACACCTCGCATCGTGAAAGCCAGCGCCGCTCGTGACCTCGCGACGCGGGCCGCGTTCAACTTCGTCGATCTCCGTCATGAGGCGGAGTCGGTGATGGCGCTCGCGCGGCGCGAGGCGAACGAGTTGCTCGAACGGGCACGAGGTGAAGTCGAAAGCCTTCACGAACAGACGCGACTCGCCGCGCGTGAGGCCGGGTTGCTCGAAGCGCAGGCGCAGGTCGAACAACTCGCGCACGAAGCGGCTGCTCGCGAAGTGAACGTTCAATTGGAGACGGCTCTGCCCGCTTTGCGAGCTGCGGCGGAGGCGCTTCAGGCCGAACGTGATCGCTGGTTGATTCGCTGGGAACAGACGGCCGTTCGAGTGGGAGTGGCCATCGCCGAGAAGCTGCTCAAGTCGCAGATCGCCACGCGACCGGAACTCGCATCGGGAATGATCGCCGACGCGCTGCGGCTCGCCGCCGGTCAGCCGCGCGTCACCGTCCATCTCCATCCCGATGACCTCGCCGCGTGGGGCGACCGCGCGCCGAGAATCGTCGAATCGCTCACCGCCTGTGCCGACTCAACGCTCATCCCCGACCCGCTCGTCGCGCGCGGCGGCTGCCGAATTCAAACGCTTCACGGCGAGATCGACGCCCGTGTGGAAACGATGCTCGAACGCCTCGCCGAGGAACTGATCGAAGGGTAGGACCGCTGTAACTTGGACGCCCTCGTCCGAGCGATTTCAAATCGAAAGCCGACGGACGAGGGCGTCCATCCCACATCTTCCACTTTGCTCTCTCTGACATCGCCCCATGCCTTCCACCCTCAACCATCGCCCTTCAACTCTCCTCGACCACGTTCAGCGTGCGATGCCGGTCGGGCTGCGCGGTCGGGTGTCGAAGATCGTCGGGTTGGCGGTGGCTGTCGCGGGGTTCCCGGCTCCGCTCGGAGCGGTCGCGCAGTTGGAGACCGAACACGGGACGAGCATTGAAGCCGAGGTCGTCGGGTTCTCGGGTGACGACACGCTGCTGCTGCCGTATGGCGAACTGCATGGTCTTCGACGTGGGACAGCCTGCGTGTTGAAGCAGTCGGTCCCTGGAGCGCGGGTCGGTGACGGGTTGCTCGGGCGGATCATTGATGGCCGCGGACGGTTCCTTGATGGCCGACCTCCGGCGGTGTTGCCGCACCGCGTGTCGCTGCAAGGTCAGATGATCTCGCCGATGCAGCGGTCGCGCATCGATCAACCGCTCGCGACCGGCATCCGCGCGATCGACGGCTTGCTCACGTGTGGTCGAGGCCAACGGCTCGGCATCTTCGCGGGGAGCGGCGTCGGCAAGAGTACGTTGCTCGGGCAGATGGCTCGTGCGACCGAGGCCGATGTGAACGTGGTCGTGTTAATCGGCGAGCGTGGTCGCGAAGTGCGTGAGTTCATCGAGCGAGACCTCGGTCCCGAGGGACTGGCTCGCAGTGTGGTCGTGGTTGCGACGGGAGACGATCCCGCCGTGTTGCGACTGCGGGCCGCGTACCTCGGCACCTCGATCGCGGAGTATTTTCGAGACACCGGCCGCGACGTGTTGCTCGTCATGGACAGCGTCACGCGGTTCGCGCTGGCTCAGCGAGAGATCGGTCTCGCAGCGGGCGAGCCTCCCGCCACACGCGGCTATCCCCCGAGCGTCTTCTCACTTCTGCCGCGTCTGCTCGAACGAAGCGGTCGTCTCTCCTGCGGCAGCATCACCGGTTTTTACACGGTCCTCGTCGAAGGGGACGACACGAACGAACCGATCTCCGACGCCGTGCGCGGCACGCTCGATGGCCATGTCGTGCTGAGCCGCAAACTGGCGGAACAGGGTCACTTCCCGGCCATCGACGTGTTGGCCAGCCTCTCGCGGTTGATGGTCGATGTGACCACGAGCGATCACCGCCAAGCCGCGACTTCGCTGAGACAACTCCTCGCCGCACATCGACAAGCCGAAGACCTGATCTCGATCGGCGCGTATCAATCGGGCGCGAACGCCCTCGTCGATGCGGCCCTGCGTCTGCAAGAGCCGATCCAAAACTTCCTGCAACAAGACCGGAGCGACTGCTCCACGCTCGCTCAAGCCATCGTGTCACTCAAGGATCTGAACCAACTCCGCAGCTTGCCGTGAGGACCAGCATCATGTCCGTCCCTTTTCGCTTCGACACCGTCTTGAGAATTCGCGAGACCGAGCGTGATGTCTGCCAGCAGTCGTTTGCGGCGGAGCAGTCTCGCGAAACAATGCTGCGAGCCGAACGAGATTCGATCGCGGACGAACGGCTTCGCGCCCTCGACGAACTCCGCTCACTGCAAGAGGGCGCGAGTTGGACGGCCGAACAAGCGGTCGCCCATCAACAGCACATCGAACAACTCGCGCTGAGGCTGGCGGAAGCTGAGTCCGCGTTGAACGAGGCGACTGTTCAAGTGACGCTGCGGCGCCAAGAGCTGCTCGAAGCCGACTTTGCCGTGAAGGCCCTCGACAAGCTGGCCGAACGCCATCACGTCGATCAGTCCCGGCTGACTCAAGCCAAGGATGAGCGCGACCGCGACGACATCCGCCGCCCCGGTCGAGCGGCGTGAATGCGGTGAACATCGCCTCGTCGCTCGTCGCGTAGGCCGGACCGTTGAAAAGCGTAGAGTAGGCGGCTCGCCTGCTCGCATTTCTAATTGGAAAACACAGGCGGGCCGCCTGTGCTACGTTTTTCAACGGGCTGCTACGTTGGAGCGCAAACGAAGCAGCCCGGCGGACAAAGCTGTCCGTCGGGCTGATGTTGTTTTTGCTTGTCGAGTGAACTCGACGAGGTGCTGTTGAGGGCGATCAAAACGTCGGCAGATTGTTGGCGGGAACCATCACGGTCTGCGTGTAGCCGCCACCGGGCGAAGCCATGATTGGAGCGCCCATGACAGACGAACTCGGGATCAAAGCCGTTTGGTTCACGCCGGGTAAGTAGGCCGATTGGCTGGCGTCGTAGCCTTGATACATGGCTCCTTGTGCTGGCGGGTAATAACCGCCGCCGCCCGTGGGGCAACCACTGTTACAAGGGGCACAGCGGTTCATGCCGTAGCCTCCACCACCGAGGCAACAGCAGCCAACCGACGACATTGCGAGGGTCAGGCCAGTCAATACAAATGCGATTTGCTTGGACATGAAGCTTCCTTCGTGTTCGAGAACCCGTGCGGACCGGAAATTGTGAGGGGGGAAAGATCGTCGAGAGACTGGCCTGCAACCGGTAGGAGAACCGGCGTGCCTGATGGGGAGACCATCGAAGCGGCGGGGATATAGCCGAAGTTACCGAAACGCGCGAAGAGCAATTTCCAAGAAAATTGCCGCGATCACAGAAATGGACTCAAGTCGTTCGAGAACTCAGTGTCTGTCCGGGAAGTCAATTTGTCACAGCTTGATGAGTGAGATGGACTTGGATGCCACGGTCACGGCTTGGTGTGACCATTGGTATCTACGCAACTCGTGATGGCTACTTTGTATAGAGACCAATGGCTGTGACCGTGGCACCCTCAAAACAAGAGGTTTCTTTCCGGATAGGCATCTGACCGCTTTCTTTGATGTTTCCGACAGAACTCAAAGTAGTAGGCACATTCCATGTGCCGTTCACCGAATTCCTCCACGAATTAGGCGGTCGCGGACGGCACACGGAGTGTGCCTGCTACTTTTGTCGGAAACGTCTTCTTTATGAAAATCGTTGTGATCGCAATTCTCTTCCAATAGTATCCGCCCGCTTGGCGTAGACGTGCCCGTCAGGCGTCTGTTTTCTCTGTTGGCGAGTGCGATGTCTTCTGCGGTGTTTCGCATCGGTGTTCTGGTCTTGGCGCTGGCTCAGCTTGGCGTGACGGGCTTTTACGCACCTGTGCATCGGCTACAGCATCACACGCTGCGGTCGGTCGATGCTGCCAAACCTCTGGCCCCGATGGCGAGTTGCCGGTCGAGTTGCTGCCATCACCACTCGAAACAGACGCTCCCGGTCTCTGAATCTCAGAGCGATGAGCGGAGTCCTCACGCTCCCTGTCCCGATGATGAGAGCAACTGTGTCTGGTGCATGGTCGCGCTTCAGCACGCTGCCCCGGCGATACCCGTTGTCGAAGTGGCGGTACTCGATCCAGTCGAGTTCCTCGCGACTCCCCCTCTCGTTCTGTTCGCCGCTCGTCCGGCAACAGCCTTCGACGTTCGTGGACCACCCGTCCTCTGAACGGCAGCTCTGTCCCGTGTTCGCTCCGGCCCCAGATGGCGTTCGGATGCGTCGCGCCAGATTGCTCCGCGTATCTGCGTTAGCACTTTGTTTGGAGGTCGCCGAGTCTCGTGAGAGTTCGGCACTTTCTGAAGTTTTGGCAACGCAGTCGCAATCACTTGTTCTCGATGAGCCGCAGGGCGCTAGCCCCGGTTTGTGGCGTCATTCAAACCGGGTCTTGCCGCCCGTTGAAAAACCGTAGGGTAAGCGTCTCGCTTGCCCGTGATTGCAATTGAGGAAGGGGCAAG
>JAYTQJ010000461.1:0-3787 GCA_043746775.1 Schlesneria sp. | reverse complement strand
GAAGCGAGCGCTCCGGCGGCAGTTTGGAGAAACCATCTTCGACGCGACGGGCGAAGTGGATCGCCGTGTTCTCGCGCGATGTGTTTTCGGTGATGGCGCATCGCATCGCACCGCGCGACACGCGCTGGAGCAGATTGTTCATCCAGAGATCGCACGGCGGATCGCGGGTGAAATCGCGCGAGCGGAAGCGGCGGGACAAGAGGCCGTGTTACTCGACGCGGCCGTGCTGATCGAAGCGGGTTGGCGTCGATTGTGCGATGCGGTGGTCTTCATCGACGCACCGGAAGACTTGAGGCTGAAGCGAGTCCAGCAGCGGAGCGGTTGGACACTTGAAGAGCTTCACCGGCGTGAGGCCAGTCAACTGAGCTTGCGCGAGAAACGCGGGCAGTGCGACGCGGTCATTGCCAACGCAACCGATGTGGCGGAGAGCGGACGACAGTTCGTCAATTTTTTGCGAGGCCGCTGGAGCGTCAGTTGCAAACCGTGACTGGAATTGTCAAAACAATCTCCGACGAGTTCAGAGTCCCTCCCGCCTTGTTGATTCCCCAACTCCCGTCTCTATCGCCAGCCAACCCAACCGGGTGACGTTTGGCATTTGCTTCACACTCCTGCCACATGAAGCGGGTTTATCCGATTCGATCCGTTCCATCCCGCCTTTCCCGGTGTCTCCCGATCAACATTCTCGTTGGTTCGAGCGACGCTTCGCCGCTGACTGCGGCAACCCCGAATTCTCACGTCTCGAGTTCTTAGAGCCATGAAACCACGTCCTACCATCGGTCGCAGCAATCCAACCACCGGCACGAGTTGGGAGCAACCGGACGCCGCTCCGCCGCTCGCGTTCATTCGTGAGACGCCGCCCGTCGTGCCCTCGCCACACATCACCGCTCCGTCGGCCGTTTCGGGCATGGTTGATGATGACGAGGACGAGCCGAACTTCGTCAATGACGAGCGGTACGAGCAGATCAAACGCGGTGAGGGCGACATCCACATCGCCGAGCTGCAACGGCTGACGATGAAAGAACTGATCGTTCTCGCCAAACAAGAGAACATCACCGAGTACACCGGGCTGAAGAAACAAGACCTCATCTTCAAAATCCTCAAGGAGAGGACGAAGATGAACGGGCTGATGTTCGGCGAGGGAACGCTCGAAATTCTGCCCGATGGCTTCGGCTTCCTGCGCAGTCCCGACTATCACTACCTGCCCTGCCCCGACGACATCTATGTTTCGCCAAGTCAGATTCGTCGGTTCGGCCTGCGGATCGGAGCGACCGTCGCCGGGCAAATTCGTCCGCCGAAAGAGAACGAACGCTACTTCGCGCTGCTGCGCGTGGAGGCGGTCAACAATCAAGACCCGAACCTGCTGACTGAGAAGGTCTTCTTCGACGACCTCACGCCGCTGCATCCGACGCGCCGCTTGAAACTGTGCAGCGACCCCAATCAGCTCAGCACGCGTGTGGTGGACATCGTCGCTCCGATTGGGATGGGCCAACGCGGACTGATCGTCTCGCCCCCCAAAGCGGGCAAGACGATTCTGCTCCAACAACTCGCCAAAGCCGTGTTGGCGGGCGATCCCGAGGTGTACGTCATCGTGCTGCTGATCGACGAGCGGCCGGAAGAAGTCACCGACATGGAACGGCAAGTCAAAGGCAAGAACTGCGAAGTCATCAGCAGCACGTTTGACGAGGCACCCAGCCGCCACATTCAAGTCGCCGAGATGGTCATCGAAAAGGCGAAGCGGATGGTCGAGTACGGGCAGAACGTTGTGATCTTCCTCGATTCGATCACCCGTCTAGCGCGAGCCTACAACACCGAGTGCCCGCATTCGGGAAAGATTCTGACCGGGGGTGTCGATGCCAGCGCGCTGCAACATCCGAAGCGGTTCTTCGGAGCGGCCCGTAACATCGAAGAGGGAGGCAGTCTGACGATCGTCGCGACGGCACTCGTCGATACCGGCAGCAAAATGGACGACGTGATCTTTGAAGAATTCAAAGGGACCGGCAACACCGAACTGCATCTCGACCGCCGCATGGTTGAGAAGCGCGTCTGGCCCGCGATCGACGTGAACAAGTCGGGCACGCGCCGCGAAGAGTTGTTGATGA
This sequence comes from Schlesneria sp., assembly GCA_043746775.1. Classification (GTDB taxonomy): domain Bacteria; phylum Planctomycetota; class Planctomycetia; order Planctomycetales; family Planctomycetaceae; genus Schlesneria. The sequence goes on along the minus strand of JAYTQJ010000461.1, from coordinate 1,688 downwards.
CGGAAGAAGAATTGCGGCGAGTCTGGATCCTGCGGCGCGTCATCAACGACATGAATCCCGTCGAAGCGATGGAAATGCTGACACACCGTATGAAGCGGACCAAGACGAACGACGAATTCTTGATGAGCATGAATGGGTGACGCTCCGCTCGCTTGTTGAAGTGGGTCGTCACCGAAATCCAAGTTGGGTCTGTCATACCTCGCGCGGTTAGTGAGGCGACACCTGAGCAGGGCGGCGTCAGCCCAATGGCACTCACTTTGAGTAAATTTCAAACTGACGTTCTGTGCGACATAGCTGAATTCGTAAGAATTCAGCCGGCTTTGACGATCGTCTGAAGTCTTACGACTTCAGCGACACCCCAAAGTGAGTGCCATTGGGCTGACGCCGCCTGGCTCACCTGCACAATTTTGTTCTCTGCGGGTCTATTTGGTTGCCGCGACCGCTGTTCTCAGAAAATGCGGCGTCCCTTTGGTGTTGAGCTTCCGTTTGTAGATGCGGTCGCTGCTGGTGACGTAGACCGTGTCAAAGTCAGGTCCGCCGAACTTCACGTTCGACAGGAATTTGGACTGCGGTTTGACGATCGCTCCACACGGGCGGCCGGTCGGATCGAACATCTGTAGCCCGGCGTGAGTCGCCACGAACAACCGGCCGATGTCATCGACGGTCATGCCGTCTGAGCCAGGTTTGTCCTGACCGGCGGGGATTTGCACCGGGCCGTAATAGCGGTCCTGAAACTTCAAGCTGCCGTCCGCTTCCACGCGAAATGTTTGCAGGGCGGGATGTTCCCAATCGGCGACGACCAGCGTTCCGCCGTCAGGCCACAGCGTCAGACCGTTCGGCATGAAGCCGCTCGCTACCACGCGCTTGCTTCCGTCGGGTGCGACATACCACACCTGCTTGCCTCCCATGTCGGTGACGTACACGCCCCCCTTCGCATCGACGGTGATGTCGTTCCCGGCGATGTCGGTTGCCAGCACTGTTGGCTTCGCGTTGCGGTCGTACCAGACGACTTGTTTGGTTCCGCTCTGACAGCCGTACAGACGACCTTCGGGACCGAACATCAAACCGCTGGCCTTGCCGGTATCGCGCGCCCACACGACCGGCTTGCCATCGCTACTGATCTTCAGAATCAGGCTGTCGGGAACATCCACGAAATAGACGGTCCCTTCGCGATCCACGGCGGGGCCTTCCGTGAACTTGTAGCCTTCAGCGACGAGTTGCCAGTTCTCGCCCTCGATCAGCACGGTGGACAGGGCCATGTCTTGAGCACGCGCGGCCGAAGACCACGGCAGTGCGAGGAGACTCAGCAGGCACAAAGACCGGAGAACGAATCGCGTCATCGAAGCAGTCCTTTCGGGGGCGAGTGAATTCGTGGAACTCATCCAAAAACAATGTCGCCTTTCGCTCCGTGAAAGAGCGCCCTTTCGCGGAGCGAAAGGCGACAAGCGGCGGAGTCATTCTTGGACAGGTTCATGGAGGAAGCACTCTCGCAACGAGCGGCCTCCACCGGGCAGAGACACTCTACAGACCGACGTTCGGCACGACGATGGATCGCAACGTCAATTGCAGGGCCATCGCCTGTTTCCCGTTGGGGTGCCACGGTCACGGAGCTTCGACGTGGCCGTGTCGAGATGTGAAGGCGGTTTCCCGATCGCACGGCCACGTCGAAGCTCCGTGACCGTGGCACC
>JAYTQJ010000460.1:0-3791 GCA_043746775.1 Schlesneria sp. | reverse complement strand
ATCGCGGAGCGATCCACGACTATCGACTCGCAAGACATTCGCCAGCGCCTTGAGCGTCTGCGTTGTGGCATACGGCCACGACTGGCCACTCCACCAGCAACACGAGTTCTTCAGCAAGAACATCGGATCGTTTCGCTCGACCGTCGATGGCCCGAAGTCAGAATAGAAACCGTCTCGGTCCATCAACTTCGACCAGACGGCGGCGTATTTCATCAGCCGCTGAGCGCTAGCCCCGGTTGTTCGGCTCGAACCGGACGCTAGCGCGTTCCGGCTGATTTGCGGATCGAGCATGTTGAACTGCCAAGGCACATAGCCGATCAACTCGCGACCGTGTGAGTCTCCCGCGAACTGGCCGTCCTCGTACGTCTTCGTCAGCGTTTTGATCTTGTGGCCGTCGCGTTCCTCGTCGTTCTTGTAGACGGGGAAGAAGAATTGTCGTTTGTCATCCCACAGCAGTTTCAGCATCGCCGTCTTGATCGAGTCGGCCTTCTTCTCAAACCGATCGGCGACGTCGTCCTTCATCGCCAGCCGCGCCAGCTTCGCGATCGCCTCGGCGTCGGCCCACATGTAGGCGTTGAACGACGGGCGATAGCTCGGAGCACCGCGCAGGAGGTCCTTCGTCTGACGGCTGTTGATGTTGAACTCCATGCCGTCGTCGTGCCCGGTCTGCCAGAACAAGCCGATCTCGGGGACGAAGTGCCGCTGCTCCCAGCCTTCGTAGTTCTTGACGAGATCTGGTAGCAGGTCGATCGCGAACGCATCGTCGCGATGAACCTGATTGACGGCCCACGCCGAATCCGCCAACCACGTCGAATAGTTTCTCGGCTGAGCACCCGGCGTGCGGAACCAGTACTTCAAATAGTCGCGAGCAATCCGCGGCTGCCGCAGCCATCGAGCCTCATAAAGTTGATGCCCCGACGGACAACTGATGGCACCGTATGCTCCCGACCAAAACGGCCGGTCAATGAACTCGGTGAACGAGTAGCCGCTGTTGGGCGAGCCGTAAGTCAGATGCTTCGTCAGCAGTTCCCAGCGGTAGTAATAGGTCGTCGTGATCTCCGCATCGGGGCACTCGAAGAACGGAATCTGCTCGGCATACCAATCCCAGTCGCGGTTGTCCCAGAAGGTCTGGGCCTCAAGCTGCTGCTGCTTGTCGAGCACCTGAGCCGACGCCTCGCGAGCGGCCATCAGCGCATGGACGAGGAAAATCACCAACACAAGTCGAATTAACGTCATGGTCAATCTCTAACAAAGTTGTCTAGCGGCGTGGTTCCATTCCCCACAGGTGCCGCACGAAGAAATCTTGTCGGCGACGTGCGGCATAGGGCGACTCGCCGATGCCGTGGCCGCCGCCGGGGACGATGAGGAAATCAAAATCTTTGTCGGCTTTGATGAGCGCGTTGACGACTTGCATCGTCGAGGCGGGATCGACGTTGTGGTCCAGTTCGCCGACGGTCAGCAGCAGCTTGCCTTGCAACTTGTGAGCGTTCGTGACGTTCGATTGCTCGGCGTAGTGTGGGCCGAGCGGCCAGCCCATCCAGAGTTCGTTCCACCAGATCTTGTCCATGCGGTTGTCGTGGCAGCCGCAGTCGGCGACCGCGACTTTGTAGAAGTCTGGATGAGCCAACAACGCTCGCAGCGCGCTCTGGCCTCCGGCCGAACCGCCGTAGATGCCGACTCGTGAAAGATCCATCTGTGGGTATTTCGCAGCAGCGGCCTGCATCCAGCGGATGCGATCGGGGAAGCCGGAATCGCCGAGGTTCTTGCAGCTCACGTCGTGAAACGCTTTCGAGCGGTGGCTCGTCCCCATGCCGTCGATCTGGACGACGATGAAGCCCAGCTCGGCCAGCGTTTGCAGGTTGTAGAACGGCTGAAACCGCTTCGGCACGAACGAGCCATGCGGGCCGGCGTAGATCTGTTCGATGACCGGATATTTTTTGTTGGCGTCGGGATCGAAGTTGGTCGGTCGGAAGATCACACCGAAGATGTCGGTCTTGTCGTCGCGACCTTTCGCCACGAATCGTTCGGGGGGCTTCCATCCGGTGGCGAGCAGTGCGGACCAGTCGGCTCGTTCGAGTTCACAGACGAGCGATCCGTCTTTCGAGCGACGCAGCTCCGTGACCGGCGGCAGATCGACTCGCGAGTAGGTGTCGAGCAACAACTCGTGATCGGGAGAGAACTCGATCGAGTGCGTGCCGTCACCGGTCGTGAGTCTCACGAGGTTCGAGCCATCGAAGCCGATGCGGCACTCATGCACGAAGTACGGATCTTGTGACGGATCAATCCCGCTCGCTCGAAACCAAATCTCGCGACGCTCGGCATCGACTCGGTCCACGCTGCGAACGATCCACTCGCCGCGCGTGATCTGGTTCTTCACCGCGCCCGCGCGAGCGTCGTAGAGAAAGAGATGATTCCAGCCGTCCCGTTCCGACACCCAGATGATCTCGCCGGTCTCATCGAGATCGTGCCGGAATTGTTTGTGAGCGTAATCAATGAACGTCGGTTGTTGCTCGTCGATGATTGCTCGCGGACGCCCGGAGTCGGCATCGACACCGACGACTCGCAGCACTTGATGACCGCGCTGGTTGTAGACGAACCGAAACTCCCGCGAATCCGGCTGCCACCGGACGTCGTCGATGCTCCACGGATTCGCAAACAGTTCGTCGGAGACCGGAATCTCTTTCCGCTCGGCCACATCAAACAAGTGCGGCTTCGAGATCGGAATGCGGTCTCCCGGCTTCAGGTAAGGAAACGCTTGCAGCTTCGGTTGAAGCTGATCGCGCGGGGAAGACTCGACAAGTTGCACCTGCCGATCGTCGCCGGCCTGAGTCCGTATCACGACGACGCGACGACTGTCAGGAGACCAGAACGCCGCTCCCGAATACGCATCGTCGAGCTTTCCTTCGTGGCTGAGCGACACCTCTTCGCCGCTCTTGCGATCGCGCAGCACGACGTTGTGTTCCTTCACAAGCGCCGTCCATTTCCCATCAGGCGAATCGGCATTCGAGTTGCCGCGCGACGGAGCCGGACGCTGATTCCGTTTCGGCTTGCGAACCCCATCAATGATGGCTCGCCCAGCGGCCTCGGTCGCTTCAAAGATTCCCAACGTCTTCCCATCCGCTGCCGTCACCAACCAAACGTGACCGGCGAAGGTGTGCTGTTCATGCTCTTCATCCGGCTTGAGCGTCGCATACGCCTTGCGTCCGCCGTCGGTGTCCAGCCAGAAAACCTGAACCGTACTCTTCGTCCGATTGATGAACCGCAGCGAGGTCTCTTCCCCCGTCCGCCGTGACGGCCGCGGTTCATCGAGCATCGGCAGCGACTCGGCCGCCGCGTCTCCTGGACCGAGTTCACGCAACTCATAGTTCTCCAGCAAACATTCCCATCGCTTGCCGCCGACCGAGAATCGCAACGTCGTGAGCAGATCATCAAAGCCGATCTCATCGAACGGCAAACGCTCCGCCGCGATATCTTTCTTCAACACCTTGCCAAGCGACGTCGCCAATCGCGAGTGATCGAAAGCCAACCGCCGCTCACCAGCAGCCGCATCGACCAACACGAACTCGCGAGCTCCTTTGCCCAGATCATTGCGATACCACAACCGCTGATTGCCGTTGAGCCAACGCGGACGCACTGCCGACTTGAATACCTTGTCCCGCGTCAGCGCCGACAACTGAGCCGCACGGTCGTAATCCGCTCGCGTCCCTTGAGCGTTCGCGTCCGGTAGCAACACGACCAAGCACAAGAGAAACGTCAGCAGGCCAACCGTAGAAGCGATTTCAAAACGGTAG
>JAYTQJ010000459.1:0-1677 GCA_043746775.1 Schlesneria sp. | reverse complement strand
GCTTCGACCTGTTCGCGAGTGCTGACGAAAACTTTGTTCTTGTCGAAGGTGAACGCGAGTTTGTCGAACGGCTTGAGGAAGCGAGTCAGTGCGTCCTGAAGCGTCACCGGGTTGTCATCGGTCAGGGTGACGGGAGTCTCCTTCGAGTAGCCCGCGCTGGTCAGCGCGGCCTCATCGAGTTCGAGGGTGACGATGGCTGAGTCGCACAGGAGTTTGAGGGCCTCGGCGAACGGTTCGTCTTTGAAGTCGAGCCGCACCTTTCGTTCGAGCGGCTTGCCGACGGAGATTTTGAAGCTGCCGGGAACGCTTTCGATTTTCTCTCCGACTGTCAGCGTGATCGGTGCGACATCGCCCTCGGTCGGGACATCGACATCGCGCTCCGAATCGTTGCCAAACCGACGGCCTTCCGTGGCGGAGACGTTGCTCTTGCCGGGTGGGACGAAGAACTCGAACTCGCCCTTTTCGTCGGTCTCCGTGCTGATGCTGTCGATGGGGTGAGCCGGGTTTGTGCAGTTGACCTTGCAGTTCGCAATCGGCTTGCCGGTGTCGATGTGGAGGACGCGACCGGTCAGCCGCTGGCCGACGTTGAACGCGAAGTCAGCGGGATGAGACTCACCCGCTTTCACTTCGACACCGGTGTGCGCCGCAGCCGTCAGCGTTTTGAAGGGGCTTTGTTTCAGATGAATCGTGTATGTGGCCGCTCGCAGGCCGGTGATGAGGTAGTTGCCATCGGCATCGGTCTTGGCTTCGTCTCCGCTGCTCTCACCGATCTCGGACTTCGTGGCCTGAGCGGCGATGACGACTCCCGCGAGCGGCTTGCCGTTTCGCGCATCGGTCACACGCCCAGAGACCTTGGCCGCGCGGACCAGCTTCGTCTCACCCGAGTCCTCGTTCTCCTTTTGGAAGATGATGGTCTGCTCGACCCAATCGGGATGTTTCGCCCTCAGCCAGACCGTTGAGTCCGCCGGGACCTTCACTTCAAACCGGCCGTCGTTATCGGTGACGCCGCCACGCACCAACGGCTCGCCGCCGAGCGACTGATACCGCCAATGAACCGCCATCTGGTTGATGTCATGGTCGAGCTGACGGATCAGCACGGGAACCTGAGCCAGCGGCATTCCCGCTTCATCCACAAGCCGCCCGCGCACCGTGCGACTCATCGGCAACAGCACCAACTTGAACGAACCATCCTCCGCCTTCTGCCCGATGTCCGAATGCCCATGAATCATGAAGTCGAACCACCCGAGCCGATCCCGCCCATCACGAGCCACCAGCGTCAGCCAATGCTCAGTCTCGCGCCATTCCTTCGACACGCGAATCTGTCCGCGTTCGTCGGTCTCAAACTTTTGTTCGAGCTGCTCGCCCCCTTTAAACGCCAAGACTTCGATGCCCGCGACCGGCTTGCCTGCGGGAGAGACGACAGTGCCGACCACGGTTCGCAGTTGTTCTTCCGCATGTTTGGTCAGCAATCGGTCGTCAGTCTCGCTTCGCGGCACCTCTTCAGCCTTCACCCTCACGTCGGACTCTTTGCCCGGTTCAAGGCTCACGCCGGTGAATGTGACCCAATGGCGATACGGACGCAGGCGGTATTCGTAGTGCGACAGCGTCGCGCCGGCGGGCAGTGGTTGCATCAGGCCGTATTGCGACTCCATCAGCTTCGTGTTGGGGACTTGGCCG
>JAYTQJ010000458.1:0-8562 GCA_043746775.1 Schlesneria sp. | reverse complement strand
GGAGCTTCGACGTGGCCGTGCTTGGAAGTGAAGGCTGTTTCTCATTCTCACGGCCACGTCGAAGCTCCGTGACCGTGGCACATCTTCCTCCAGATTCAAATCGGCGATGGCCCTGCCGTAAGAGAGGCTCACCGTAGGACGGACGAGGCGTCCATCCTACGGTCGTCGATGAGTTCTGCGTTGGTGCCAATCACACTTCGCGCAGCAGCCGTTCGGCGAGAAAGCTCACCACGCGCGGGGCCATGTGATTGGCGTACGACCAGCCGAAGCCGCCGTGCGTCGTTTGCACGTCCACGTCGAACGGAATGCCGGTCGAAGAGAGTTTGGTCATTAACGTCTCCACTCCGTCGCGGCAGTAGTAATCTGCGGGATCGCAGAGCAGGAGCTGGTGTTTGGGCCAGTTGAGCGGATGGAGGTGCAGGATCACGGTCGCCTGCCGAGAGGCTTCGCGATCGGGGAAGATGTCGTCGAGCGTCGTGCCGTGACCGTGCCACGTTTCAAAATCGACTTTCGGTGAAACGGCCACCACGACGGGAAACTGCCTCGCGTGCCGATAGGCCAGTTGCAACGCTCCTTGACCACCCATCTCAACCCCGCACACGGCAATCTTTGGCGGTTCAATCTGCCAGCGTTCGCGACAGAACTCGGGGACGTGCTGCTTCAAAAAATCGAGCGGACTGACGTGCGCGTCGAACGGAACATGCACGCGATCCGTCCACCAGCACTGCGGACCAATCGGGCAAACGCACGCGAGGCCGTGTCGATTCAGCTCGGCCGTGTAGGCAACGTTGTCGCGCAGCGTCACACCGTCGTAGCCATGCAAGAACAACACAACACCGTGCGGCGTGGCGGGCGAGTCGGGAGTGAAGACATCGGCGGGATGTGCCGCCAGCAGTTCGGTAGACCAACTCACAAGGATGCCTTTCGTGGACGCAGCATCGAACGCGGCGGTATGTCTGCGCGGTGCTGAAAACGGAGAACGGGGGCGGTAACTTAGGCCCGTGCCTCGACCAAGGCAAACCGCTCGTGACTCACCACATTCAACCGTCTCGCTTCCTCACACGGACCCGCCATGTACACGCTGCTGCCCGCTCACCAGATCGCTCTGCGAGTCGCCGAACTGGGCCGAACCATCGGCGACGCTTATCGCGGGAAGCCGCTCACGATTTTGGGAGTCCTCAACGGCAGCGTCATTATGGTTGCCGACTTGATGCGTTCGATCGAGGTGCCGCACCGGGTCGGATTCGTTCACGCTTCCAGCTATGCCGGGAAGACGACCGAGTCTGGATCGCTCGCTGTCGGCCTCAGCCTGATGCCCGACATTGAAGGCCGCGACGTGCTGCTGGTCGATGACATCTTTGACACAGGCCGAACGCTGGTCAGGCTGCTCGACGAACTACGTGCCTACCGCCCGGCGAGCATCCGCACGGCGGTGCTGCTCTGGAAACAGGGGCGCAGTGAAGTCGAAACGACTCCCGATTACTTCGGCTTCCAAATCCCGAACGCCTTCGTCGTCGGCTACGGCTTGGACTACGACGACGACTATCGCCATCTCCCGAACATTGCCGTCTTGGAGCAGAGTGACATCGATTAGCCGCCTATTGAAAAACGTAAGGTAAGCGTCTCGCTTGCCCGTGATTGCAGTTAAAAAAGGAACAAGCCAGAGGCTTACCCACGGCTTTTCAACACGCGGTTAGACATCACACGGCCGAAGCGAATAGTCGTGTCCGAGGCACACCAACCCGAAGCGTGAGCGAGGATGTGAGCGGCGTCCTCGCTCACGCTTCGGGTTGGTATTCGCTTCGGCCGCGTGGAATAGAACCGAACCACAAACACACGTTGACCACTTTTGGGCCAGCCCCTATGTTCCCGCCCGCGTGGCCTAGAACGTTCTGTTCAGGTGCCACGCGAACGTTCGGTTTGCAGCAGTTTGATATTCAGAGACAGCTCGCTTCGCCCTCACTGTGCTTCATGCACGGCGTGACAACGGTGGACTCGGCCAACGGCAAGGACGCCAGCGGTTGGCCACTGGGCGGAGTGGGTTCGGGTCTGTTCCCGCAAGGACGCGGGGCGACCCGATTGTCTTTCCACCGGCCGATCGCCCCGGAAGCAATGGAATCCTCAGCCCCCCCTGGGTCCGTTGCTTCCGGGCATTTTTTTTCTTTGGCGGTGCGGTTGCCAAGCCTCCATCGTCAGAGGCAAAGGCCCGGCTCCTCAACCAGCGTCGTCTTTCGCTCTGCGAAAGAACGTCCTTTCGCGGTGCGAAAGGCGACAATTGCGACAGCTATTTCTTCGGCTTCGGCACCCCCAGCCGGTCGCTGCACTCGCGCAAATGAGACAGCGCTCGCTCATAGCGTTCGCGGCATCGAGCCAATGCTTCCTGCTGCTTCGGACTGGCATCAATCTGTTCGGCCTGCCGTACCGCCTTCAACTCGAAGTCGTGGACTTGCAGCGCGATCAAATAGTCTTGCCATGGGTCGGCCTGCGGCGACGAGCAGCCCGCCACGAACAGCAAGATCACGGCCAGTCGATTCATTGTCCTAACTCCTGAAAACGCAGAATCCCGCCATTGAGAGAACGCGTGCGGGAACGGTGGCCCAAGCCAATTTCGTTGAACAAGTTTTACTCACACAGAAGTGACTTATGCAGGTATAGACTCGAACGCCGCTTGCGACGAGACCAGTGAGACCGTAACAATCTCCCGCCTCACTCGAAGAGATCGGTGGCCTTGGGAGTCTTTCATGACAACGTCCGTTTTGTTCAGGTCCGTTTTGAACTCATTCATATCGCTCACCGCCAGTCGGCGAGACTCGCACAATGAGTGTTCACGAGTTGTGCCTCGCCAAAGGTCACGCTGCTTCGCTGGCGCTGCCGCACTTTTCGCCTGCCTGCTTGCGGTGCAAGCCATTCGCGCCGCCGAGCCACCCCTCAAAGTAGTCGCGCCGCTTTACGACGTGGTCGTGTATGGCGGGACATCGGGCGGCGTGACGGCGGCCATTCAGGCCAAGCGGATGGGGAAGACGGTGGTGCTCATCGAACCGAGCGGCCACATCGGGGGATTGACCTCGGGCGGGCTGGGGGCGACGGACATTGGGAACAAGGGGGCGATCGGCGGGTTGTCGCGCGAGTTCTACCGCAAGATCGGGGCCTACTACCTGCAAGCGTCGGCGTGGAAATACGGCTCACGCGACGCCTACGTCGAGAAACGCAAGGCGTTGAGCGAGAACGAGCAGTGGACGTTCGAGCCTCACGTCGCCGAAAAGGTCTACCGCGAGTGGCTCGCGGAATTCAAAGTCCCGATCAAGCAGGAGCGGTTCCGGTTGAAGGACGCCGTGAAAATGGACGGCAAGCGGCTGGTTGCCATTCGGATGGAGAGCGACCAGTGGTTTCACGGCCGCATGTTTATTGATGCCTCTTACGAAGGCGACATCATGGCGGCGGCGGGCTGCCAGTATCACGTCGGTCGCGAGGCGAACTCGGTCTACGGCGAGACAATCAACGGCATCCAGACCGCCGGTGCGCGGAGCCATCAGTTCATCAAAGATGTCGATCCCTACGTGAAGCCGGGCGATCCGTCGAGCGGCCTGCTGCCGCTGGTGCAGTCCGAGTCGCCCGGCATCGACGGCGAGGGCGATCACCGACTCCAAGCCTACAACTTTCGGATGTGTACGACGGATGTGGCCGAGAACCGCCGCGCGTGGCCCAAGCCGGAAGGCTACGACCCCGCGCAGTACGAACTCTTGCTGAGGAACTTCGACGCTGGAGACCACCGCAGTCCGTGGAATCCGATCTTCATGCCAAACCGCAAGACCGACACGAATAACAACTTTGCGATCTCGACCGACTACATCGGGATGAACTACGCCTATCCCGACGGCGACTGGCAGACGCGGGAGAAAATCTTCCGACAGCACATGCTTTACCAGATGGGGCTGATGTACACGCTAGCCAATCATCCGCGCGTGCCGCAGAAAATCCGTGACGAGTTCACACGCCTTGGTCTCGCCAAAGACGAGTTCCAAGACCACGACAACTGGCCGCACCAGATGTATGTGCGCGAGGCTCGTCGTCTGGTGAGCGAGTACGTGATGTCGCAGAAGGACTGTCAGGGGAAGGTCGTGTGCGACGACCCCGTTGGTCTGGGGGCCTACAACATGGACTCGCACAATGCCCAGAGATACGTCACGAAGGACGGCAAGGTTCGCAACGAGGGGGACATCCAGACCGGCGTCTCACCGTACCCAATTGCCTACCGCTCGATCCGCCCGAAGAAGTCCGAGTGCGAGAATCTTTTGGTTCCCGTCTGCCTCGCGGCGTCACACATCGCGTATGGCTCGATCCGCATGGAGCCGGTCTTCATGGTGCTCGGCCAGAGTTCCGCGACGGCCGCGTGCATGGCGATTGATGCCAAGTCCAGCGTGCAGGACATCGACCTCGCAGTGTTCAAGAAGCGGCTGCTGGACGAGGGCCAAGTCCTCGAATGGACCGGCCCGAAACGAGTCGCCGCCGAATCGAAGGCGATCGACCCGAAGACGCTGACCGGCATTGTGATCGACAACCTCGACGCCAAGCTGACCGGCGAGTGGTCCAGCAGTGCATCGCTCAGCGGCTTCGTCGGCACGGACTATCTCCACGACGGCAACGAGAACAAGGGGAGCCTCTCCGCCACGTTCACGGCCAAAATCCCCAAGGCTGGCCGCTACGAAGTCCGCATCGCCTACACGTCCAACCCCAACCGAGCGACCAACGTCCCGGTCTCGATCCAAACCAAAGCCGACTTCAAAAAGTTGCGTCTCAACCAGAAAGAGGCCACAAAAGAAAACGGCTTCCAAGCCCTCGGCACGTTCGCTTGCGAGGCCGACGAATCCATCATCGTCATCCTCTCTAACGCCGACACCGACGGGCATGTGATTGTGGACGCAGTGCAGTTGGTCCCCGCACCGTAGTCCCGTCGCTCCGCCGACGGGACGGCCTGACCGTCCTACTGGTAAATTCTTCGTGCCGGTCTGCCGACCGCGATTTGCATCGTGTTCGGATGAGCGACGAAATTACCGAGGCGGAATCAGGGATTCGCTTACGGACCGCCCATTAAAGGCAAGGCTCGGCAACCGCCAGACGAGCGCCAGTCGCTGGCTTCGTGGATTCGATTTTGTTATCTCTGCCAGCCGCCATTGCTTCGGCGCATACGAGAGCGGGCGAAGGAGTTAGCAGTTTGTTGAGTTAGGAAGTGTGGGCAGGTTTGTCGCTTGCCCACCTCTTTGGTTCGGCGTCTCTATCTCCATAGGTGTTCCCCCAGTTTTTTCTCAAGGCGAGCAGGACACCAATGACGAGCGGGTTCCCAACCTGCTCCACGAAATTTCAATTTTGGTTCGAGTCCAAACGGGATGAAAGTGGCATGAATCAGTTACTGACAAGTTTGCAAAGCCTGCTGGTTGCCAGTTGGGATGTGGTCCTGGCGGTGTTGGTGCTGGTGTTCCCATGGACGCCACTCCTCGCGTGGGTTGCCTTTTGGATGTTGGCTGTCAACTGGGTCAAGCTGCGAGAGGTCATGATCAAAGGGGGCTGGATCGGGGTTGTCTTGATGGGACTGGTTATGGTTTTGGTCTGGGCCGTGGTGGCTCCTCCAGAAAATGGCTCGCACCATCTGTTCGGCCTGAAGGTCTCGAATCTCGTGGGGAAGACGGTCTATGTGACCTCACTGTTGACGATCCTGTTCCTCTGTGGAGCGGTGCAGTTGTCAGGGGCCTGTGGTTCGCTGGCACACTTCGAAGAAGATGCTCCCGACGATAATGACCAGCACAGTGGCCATGGCGATGACAGTCATGACCATGATGGTCACGGTCATGTGGTGGAGGCTCACGACGGCCACGCTCACGCCCATTGATATTCGCGCGTACGCGCCTGATTCGTTCTGCCCTCGCCATTCCGCCAGAGGGCTTCGCCAATTCTCTGGCGGTTCATTTTTCCCCGATGTAAGGCCCTGCTTTCGATGTTTTTGAAACTCGGCAATCTGATCAACCGGCTGTGGCCCGGCCTGCTTATCGGATGGATTGGCGTGTTGGTGGTGGCCGCCGTGATGGCTCCACCGTTATGGGATGTCGTGCAGACGGAAGAGTTTGCATTTCTGCCCACGAGCAGTCCGAGCTTGGTGGGCGAGAAGCTGTTTCGCGACGCCTTCCCCAAGACACTCGTTCCCAGCCGAGTCGTCATTGTCGTGAGCCGTCCCGATGGCGGTCTGACCGAACAAGACAAGGAATGGGTGGACGATGGCGTCAATGAAAACGACACGACGCGTGAGTTTGAACTGCGTGAGCGACTACTGAAGATTGCCGAGGAGGCGGGCGGACTGGCGGCTGGCCCGGATGGTGGTGATCCCGATGACGATAATGCCGCAGCGGAAAACAAGCCGCTTGGAATCGGTGCCGGAGCGAGATCGTTGATCTCTGCTGTCCGTACGTTCCGCGATGCGAATCTCGGGCGATTGATTCTGAGCGCCGATGGCAAGTCCACACTGGTCCTGGTCGATCTGACGACCGATTTCCTCGACGCCCGCAACCAGAAGATCGTCGCAAAGATCCAAGAGCTGATCCTCGATAAGTCCGAGAAAAACGCGGCTTTCCACCTAAAGATTCCCGCCGGTTTGGAACTGTCGCTCAGCGGCGACGCGACCGTTGGGCGCGATATGCAGGCGGCAGCCCGCGACAGTGCCAAGGCCACGGAAACACTGACCATTGGCTTGGTCGTGTTCCTGCTGATCGCGATCTACCGAGCGCCGCTCTTGGCGTTGATCCCGCTCATCACGGTGTTTGTTTCCGTCAAGCTGTCGATGTCGCTGTTAATCCTGTTGGCTCAACGCAAGCTGGCAATCTTGTTCCCCGGTGCCGAGACCTACGTGACGGTGCTCGTGTACGGGGCAGGGGTTGATTACTGCCTGTTCCTGATCGACCGCTACAAGGAAGAGTTGGATGAAGGGACGAGCTTCGACGAGGCTGCGGCCAATTGCGTGGCGAAAGTTGGCGCGGCGATCGCGGCCAGTGCCGGGACTGTCATCTGCGGAATCGGCATGATGATGTTTGCCGAGTTTGGCAAGTTCCGTCAGGCGGGCTTCGCGATCTCGTTCGGATTGATCGTCGTGCTGCTGGCCTCGCTCACTTTCACCCCGGCACTCCTGCGACTGACTGGTCGTTGGGCCTTCTGGCCACAGATGCGAACGGAGCGGGTCTCCTCCATGGGAGGATGGTTGCCAACGGCAACGCTTTCGTCGCGGCTGGGGCAGGTCCGCTGGTTGCAGAATATTTGGGATACCGTCGGACAGATACTACTTCGCTGCCCGATGACCGTTTGGCTGTTGAGTATTGCGCTGATGCTGCCGTTCGCGACGGTGGGAGTGATGTTCTTTTCGCATCTCAGCTACGGCCTGTTGTCCGATCTCCCCGCCACGTCGATCAGCGTACAGGGCACGCGCTCGGTGCGAGAACACTTTCCCGCCGGAGCGACCGGGCCGGTCACGGTTCTGCTGCGAAACGATCAGATTGACTTCTCACAGCGCGGTGACGATGACGCGGCAAGCGGCTTGAAGTTGGTTCACGATCTGACCGTGGCCCTTGGTGAAAGAAAGAAGGAGCTGCGATTGGCTGACATTCGCAGCGTGTCGCATCCGTTCGGTGGCGATGACTCCATCGAAGCGATCAAGAAGCCGGTCGTTCGAAAAGTGACACTCACGAGGGCACTCGAACACTATGTCAGCAGAACAGGCCCGCTGGCCAATCACGTTACGCGCATTGAACTGACGGCGGAACTCGACCCGTTCGCCCGCGACAGTATTTCCCATTTGACGAGGCTAGAATCCGAGATTCGCAAGCTCCTGCCAGGCTCAATCCAAGCGGGAACGGACATTCACGTCACTGGTTCCACAGCAAGCATTCGCGATCTGAAATCGGTGACCGACCGCGACCAAATTCGGATCGACGTGCTGGTCGTGGTGGTGGTCTTTTTGATTCTGGTCGTGTTGCTGCGACGACCGGCCATCTGTGCTTACCTGATGGTCACGGTGCTGTTCAGTTATCTGGTGGCCCTCGGTGCGACGTACCTGTTCTTCTGGTCTATCGACACCGGCACGTTCGCCGGGTTGGACTGGAAGGTGCCGATGTTCCTGTTCACGATCCTGATCGCTGTCGGTGAGGACTACAACATTTTCCTGATGACTCGCATTGAAGAGGAACAGGAACGATTCGGTCCCGTGCAGGGAGTCATTCACGCCTTGTCGAAGACCGGCCGGATCATCTCCAGTTGCGGGATCATCATGGCGGGGACGTTCGCGTCGCTGACAGCCGGTTCGCTGCGCGGGATGTGCCAGCTTGGCTTCGCGCTCGCGTTTGGAGTGCTGCTCGACACATTCGTCATCCGCCCGGTTCTCGTTCCCGCGTACCTCGTCCTGCTCAATACCGGCCGGTTCGGTCCCCTTGGCCCGCTCTTGGGAGCGATTCCAAATAAATCCGCCGAACCCGAGTCGAAGTCCGTATCGTGAGCTTTGAAGCCTGACGCGCAAGCGAAGTCTTCCTG
>JAYTQJ010000457.1:0-1677 GCA_043746775.1 Schlesneria sp. | reverse complement strand
GCTTCGACCTGTTCGCGAGTGCTGACGAAAACTTTGTTCTTGTCGAAGGTGAACGCGAGTTTGTCGAACGGCTTGAGGAAGCGAGTCAGTGCGTCCTGGAGCGTCTCCGGGTTTTCATCGGTCAGCGTGACGAGAGTCTCCTTCGAGTAGCCCGCGCTGGTCAGCGAGGCTTCATCGAGTTCGAGGGTCACGATTGCTGAGTCGCACAGGAGTTTGAGGGCCTCGGCGAACGGTTCGTTTTTGAAGTCGAGCCGCACCTTTCGTTCGGGTGGCGGGCCGGTGATGATTTTGAAACTGCCGGGAACGGATTCGGTTTCCTCTCCGACTTTGAGCGTGATCGGTGCGACTTCGCCCTCGGTCGGGACATCGACTTCGCGCGTTGAGTCGTTGCTGAAGCGACGACCTTCTGTGGCGGAGACGTTGCTCTTGCCGGGCGGGACGAGGAACTCGAACTCGCCCTTTTCATCGGTCTCCGTGCTGAGACCACTGATCGGCTGCGCGGGGTTCGTGCAGTTCACCTTGCAGCGCGGAATCGGTTCGCCGGTGTCGAGGTGCAGAACTCGACCCGTCAGACGCTGGCCGACGTTGAGTGCGAAGTCGGCTGGATGAGACTCACCCGCTTTCAATTTGACGGCGGCGTGCGCCACAGCCGTCATTGTTTTGAAGAGGCTTCGTTCCAGTTGAATCGTGTACTCGCCCGCTCGCAGGCCGGAGATGAGGTAATTGCCATCGGCGTCGGTTTTCGCTTCGTCTCCACCGCTCTCACCGATCTCGGTCTTGGTGGCATGAGCGGCGATGACGACTCCCGCGAGCGGCTTGCCGTTCCGCGCATCGGTCACGCGCCCGGAAACCTTGGCCGCGCGGACCAGCTTCGTCTCACCTGCGTCATCGTTGTCCTTGCGGAAGATGATGGTCTTCTCGACCCAATCGGGATGTTTCGTACCCAGCCAGACCGTTGAGTCCACCGGAACCTTCACCTCGAACCGGCCTTCGTTGTCGGTGAGGCCGCCGCGCAAAAGCGGCTCGCCGCCGAGCGACTGATACCGCCAATGAACCGCCATTTGGTTGATGTCATGGTCGAGCTGTTTGATCCGCACGGGAACCTGAGCCAGCGGCATTCCCGCTTCATCCACAACCCGCCCGCGCACCGTGCGACTCATCGGCAGCAACACCAACTTGAACGAACCATCGTCCGCTTTCTGCCCGATGTCCGAATGCCCATGAATCATGAAGTCGAACCACCCCAGCCGATCCCGCCCATCACGAGCCACCAGCGTCAGCCAATGCTCAGTCTCGCGCCATTCCTTCGGCACGCGAATCTGTCCGCGTTCGTCGGTCTCAAACTTTTGTTCGAGCTGCTCGCCCCCTTTAAACGCCAAGACTTCGATGCCAGCGACCGGCTTGCCTTTGGTCGAGACGACAGTGCCGACCACGGTTCGCAGTTGTTCTTCCGCATGTTTGGCCAGCAATCGGTCGTCAGTCTCGCTTCGCGGCACCTCTTCAGCCTTCACCCTCACGTCGGACTCTTTGCCCGGTTCGAGGCTCACGCCGGTGAATGTCACCCAATGCCGGTACGGCCGCAGGCGGTATTCGTAGTGCGACAGCGTCGCGCCGGCGGGCAGTGGTTGCATCAGGCCGTATTGCGACTCCATCAGCTTCGTGTTGGGGACTTGGCCG
>JAYTQJ010000456.1:0-8571 GCA_043746775.1 Schlesneria sp. | reverse complement strand
CCTGTCCGTTCTTAATTTGGGAGTAGCTGAAGTCGTGAGACTTCAGAAAACGCAGAACTCTTACGAGTTCGGCTACCTCAAAATTAAGACCTGACGGGGCACTAGAACGAATGACATACCTCACGCGGCAAACACTGACACCAACCCGAAGCGTAAGCGAGGATGCAACACACTTCCTCGCTTACGCTTCGGGTTAGTGTGAAAGGTGCCATCCTCATCCGTGAGCGGTGTAATTTTGTAACACGGTCTTTTGACGAGCGTCAACCACAGAGTAGTCGGTGCGTCAATTCTTGGTCGTGATAGACGGACTCGACGGCGCAGGCCACCGAGCTGAAGAGATCGTGCCGGGTGACTGGCTTGCGCAGCACGGTGAAGACCTCGGCCTGCTCGGCATCTTCACGCAGAGCTTCCGTGTAGTCGGCCGTCATCAGGATGCAGGGGGCGATGACATGCAGCGTCTTCAACTGCTTGAACGCTTCCAACCCGGTGAGTCGATCCATGTGCATGTCGAACAGGGCGAGATGGACTTCCTCGCGCGCCGCCAAGTCCATCGCCTCTTCTCCGGACGACGCTTCGATCAGCCGGAAGAAGGGCGAGAAAATCTCGCACAGCGCACGACGGAAGTCGTCGTCGTCGTCCGCCACCAG
Source organism: Schlesneria sp. (assembly GCA_043746775.1). Lineage (GTDB taxonomy): Bacteria > Planctomycetota > Planctomycetia > Planctomycetales > Planctomycetaceae > Schlesneria. The sequence continues at coordinate 7,924 of JAYTQJ010000456.1, read as the reverse complement.
CAATTGGTAAGTATGCTCGGTCATCGTCGTCGCTCCGCACTTCCTCATCGTTTCGATTCACGGCAGCTTGCAACCATCTTTCAGCCGACCATCAAAGCCTGACGCGCAAGCGAAGGGCTTTCTGGCAACATCCTTCGCTCACGCTTCAGGCGTTGCTGCTTCGCTCGCGCTTCAGGCTTTGGGAGGAGCGGGTTATCAGAATCGGGATTGAAGGTCAATTCGGCTGGCTTCCCCGTGTTTGACTGCAATTGCCGCAAGGTTGATCTTCTCTTACAACCCGCCGCCGCTTGGAGGCGGCTCAGCCACGTCACGATGTCAAAAGCGTGGCGGGAAGATGCCAAACGTTTTCAGGGATGAACACGAAATGACTGCGCTTGGGCGACATCCGCTGGTCCGTCACCAGCTTCTGCTCGGTTTGATCGCGGCTTTCGTGTTCTTTACCAATCTCGGCGGATACGCCTTGTTTGATGAGGACGAGCCGAAGAATGCCGTCTGCGGGCGGGAGATGTTTGAGCGAGGCGATTGGATCGTTCCGACATTCAACGGACAGCTTCGCACCGACAAACCGATCCTCATTTACTGGCTGATGCAGGTTTCGTTTCGGCTGTTCGGTGTGTCCGAGTTCGCCGCGCGGTTCGGGTCTGCGCTGCTCGCGGTGGGAACGACGCTGCTGACGTACCACTTGGGTCGCAAGCTCTACTCTCCCGATGTCGGACTGCTGGCGGGAGTGATTGTCTGCACGTCGCTCATGTTCTCGGCGATTGGACGTTCGGTGACGCCCGACTCGGTCCTCATCTTTTGCCTGACGCTGGCTTTCACAAGTTACGTCTGGGCTGTGGCAGCGCAGCGCGGCGGGCACTTCAGCGGCGAGATGTCGGACAAAGAAAGCCCCGTCTCTGCGACCTCATGGACCGAACTACTTCCCGCAACGTGGCAGGCTTCGCTCCCCATGTACCTCGCGATGAGCTTCGCGATTCTGGCGAAAGGCCCGATCGGAGTGCTGTTGCCCTGCACAATCATCGGCCTGTTGTTGCTGGTCACTCGACGCCGCAATGAACTCGACGCGGGAACGCTCACCGCGCCGAGCGGCCCGTGGTGGAGGCGAAGCATCGTCACGGTCTGGCAGGTAATGCGACCGTCGCGAATTCTCACGACGAGTCTCGCGATGCGAGTCCTGTTGGGAGCGGCCGTCGTGTTGGTGGTCGCTCTGCCGTGGTACGTCATCGTGGGGATCAAGACCGACGGTGCGTGGCTGCGCGGCTTTCTGGGCGATCACAATGTCGGCCGGTTTCTCGGCCCGAAGGAGAATCACAGCGGACCGGTTTTCTACTACGTGATCGCTCTGTTGATGGGCTGCTTCCCGTGGTCGGTTTTTCTACCGGTCGCCGTCTGGCAGTTGAACAAGCGTCTGATGCAGGGCGATGCGTGGAGCGACAGTGATCGTTTCGTCGCCTGCTGGGCGGGAGTCTGGTTCGTCTTTTTCTCGCTCGCCAGCACGAAGCTCCCGAACTATGTCCTGCCGATGTATCCGGCGCTGGCATTGATCTCCGCGCGGTATTTGTACGGCTGGCAACTCGCCCCAGTGGCACTTGGGACGGTGACGTTCCGCAACTGTTGTCGAGTGCTGGCAGTGGTCGGAGTCGTGTTGATGATCGCTGCGCCGATTGCCGCATCACTGCTGTTGCCGGGCGACGAGTGGCTCTTCCTGATCGGAGCGATTCCGCTCCTCGGTGCCTCACTGGCTTACGTGGCCGCACAGCGCGAACAGCGTCCGCGCGCGATCCGCATCCTCGCGGTCAGCGCCTTGTCGTTCGTGGTCCTGATAGTCGCGATTGCTCCGAGTCGCATTGGCCTGCATCAAGACTCGCCCAAGCTGGCGGAAGCCGCTCGCCACGCAGCAGGCTCGTCGGACATTAAGCTGGCGACGTTCAATTACTTCTCGCCAAACCTAGTCTTCTACGCCGGACAGCCCATTCAGCGGCTGCGGCAAGCGGACGAGATCGCCCTCTTTTTTGAGCAACATCCGCAGGGCTTCCTGGTCACTCGATCAGACAAGTTGAACCGGCTGGCCGAAGCGCTCGCGAAGACTCCACTGGTCGAAGTGACGCGCCATCGCAGTTTCCTCCGCAACCACGATCTGGTGCTGCTCGGTCGCCCGGCGGAACTGGCGATGCACAAGGACTTGATCGCACGATAGGCTGTGTCGCGAGCCGTTTGTCTCGCTGGGTCGCTATCGGAGGCGCTTCAATGTCTGGAATCCTGTTTTTGCTATTTTTGGCCGTATTCGGATTTGTGTTCGTCTCGATCCTCTTCGGAGCGATTCGGACGATGAGTCTTTCGGGAAAAATATTTCAACTCGTCGAGCGGCAACTCGACGAACAGATGTCTCAAGTTCCGCAAGGCTCACCCGACAAAGTGGACACGCTTCGATGTGGTCACTGTGGCAGCGCCGTTGCTTCGACTGAAAAGTGCCCGAATTGCGGTGCCAGCCTCTCGTGACGGCGTCGTTTTTTCAGACCCGCTGCAGCACGTAGACGACATCTTCTGTGTCAGCAGTGATATCGATCGGCGATTCGATGTCGTACCGGAAGTCGTACATATTGAGCAGCCGCAGTCGTGGCTCCTTCACCAACAAGTCGAACATCTGCAACGCCGAGTACATCCGGAAGGCGGTCTCATCCGTGATGCGGAACTGTTTGGTCGGCGTGTACACGTCGTAGGTCACTCCGATCCGCTCGATCCGTTTCTTGGGATCGGTTCCCATCGACCAGAGGTTCGAGACAACCGACAGGTGTCCGCGCGTGGCCGACCACGATTCGGCTGTACATTGCTGCGGATTGATTGGCGTGAGATGCAGCCCAAGAAAATAGAGGCCGCCCTTGTTGAGTGACTCGGCGACGCAGTGCAGATGTGCTTCGGCCATTTTCTCAGTGGGGAGATGCCGGAACGTGTTGATCATGTTGAAGGCCGCATCGACCTTCTTCTTCACCGTGAAGTCAGCCATGTCCCCGACGAAAGCCGTCGCCGGGAAGCCGTGTCGGACGAGCCGCTCGTTGCAGTAGTCAATGGCCTTCTCGTTGAGGTCGTTCCCCGCGACTTCAAACCCCGCCTTGGCGAACTGAATCATCAGCCGCCCCGTCCCACAGGCTGGTTCAAACAGCCGCTTGATCGGCCGATTGGCATACATCTCAAAGCCCGCTTTGAGAAACTTGAACTCGGAGGCCCAGTCTGATCCGAAAATCAAGTCGTAGTACTTGGGATAGTCGTAAAGATGTCCGGCAATCGTTTCCATGAGGGTCTTCGTTTTGAGATGTGAAGAGGAAGTGTGAGTCGAAAGTGGGTGTCGCGGTGGACAACACCAACCCGAAGCGTAAGCGAGGCCGAGCAACCATACGTCCTCCAACCGCCCGGCCTCGCTCACGCTTCGGGTTGGTGAACAGCTTGGCTCGATTGCACGAGCGTCTGAAGCGAAACGAAGCCGTCTGTCGTAGGAGAGCCTTGCCCCGGCGAGCGACCCTCAGTCGAGTTGTTTTGCGTCGCGTTGCTTGGGCAGGACGAGCATCCGCCCGAGCCGCAGCCGGGGGAAGGTGACTCGCGGAACAGTCGCATCACGCGACGAACGATCGCCCACGCCGCCAAGGCGACACACGGAATCACCGCCGCGAGTTGCCAGTCGAATGAGTTCACGTTGCCCTTCCTATTCAGCCCTTCTCGGACCATTTCCAATCGGTGACGCCGGCCATGTTGCGGATGCACTCGGTCGGCCAACCGCCTTGTGACAGAGTCACGATCGTCTCGGCACACATTGTAAGCGTGTCGCGGTGCGATTCGTGATCGAGTCCCGCCACATGGCCGCTCATCAGGACGTTGCTCATCGTCAGCAAGGGACTCGTGGACGGCAGCGGTTCGACCTCAAACACGTCCAAGCCAGCTCCACGCAGATGCCCCGACTGCAACGCGGCGACCAAAGCGTTCTCATCGATCAACAACCCACGCGCCGTATTGATGATGACCGAGCCGGGCTTCATCTTGGCAAAGGTGGCGGCGTTCATGATGTGTTTCGTTTCGGGACCGACCGGCAGGTGCAGCGACACGTAGTCCGAACGACTGAGCAATTGGTCGAGGCTCAGCAATTCCAGCCTCCACTTTTCGACGAACTCCCGATTCGGAAACGGCTCATACGCGACGACTTTCATCCCCAAACCGACGGCCCGCGTCGCCACGGCCTGACCAATGCGTCCCAACCCAACCAATCCTAGTGTCGTTCCCAAAATGCGAGGGGTGGCTTCCCGCGTCCACGCACACTTGCGGACCTGCTGGTCTTGCTTCGGAAAACCGCGACCGATTCCGAACATCAACGCGATGGTGTGTTCCGCGACCGCGTGGTGGTTCACGCCGGGAGTCGTCGCGACGATGACACGGCGACGATCGGCGGCGGCCATGTCAATTGCATCAAAGCCGACTCCCGTGCGAGACAACACGCGCAGCTTCGGGCATTCTGCCAGCACGTTGTCCGGCCACGGTTCTGACCCTGTCACCACGGCCACGCAGTCGCGAACGAGCGGGATTAGGTTGGCGTTCTCATAGATGCTGATCCCTTTGGGGACCGGAATGACCTCAAATCCGGCATCGTGCAGGATCTTGATGTGTGGGCCGTCATTGGTGTTCAGAGCCGTGCAAATGACCTTGGGCATGGCGAAAACCTTGGTGTCGTGGTGGGAAAAGAGCGGAGTGTCCGGTCGATTCAGGAAACTATCGGAACAGCCGAACTGCCGCCAGTCACGCCCGATCATCTTGTCGAGTTGAGAATTGGAGCTAGACTTGGCTAGAATCTGCCATCGACTTGAGATTGAGTGTCAATCACCGCTCTTCGGGTAACTGCGATGCAACTCGTGCCGCTCGAAATGATGACCATCGGAGAACACGGCTGTGTTCGCGATGTGGATGGCTCCCCCGACTTCGTTGTTCGGCTCCAAGAGATGGGTCTGCACGAAGGGGCCAAGGTTCGCATGGTCAAAACCGGTTCGCCCTGCATTCTGGCGGTGAACGAACACCGGTTCTCGCTCCGTTTCGACGACTGCGCAACCGTGCTGGTGGAGTTGTCACGATGACGACGTTGTGCGAACTGCGTGCGATCGGCCAGCGCGGGCGGATCGTCGATGTGACCGGCGACGACGCGATTTCTGTGCGGCTGATGGAAATGGGTCTGATCGACGGCGAAGTGATTGAGTTGCTCGGCTTCGCCCCGTTGGGTGATCCGGCCGAGTACCTGATTCGCGGCTATCGGCTTTCGCTTCGCAAGGCCGAAGCGGCACGGGTTCAGATCGAAGCCTGACGCACAAGCGAAGATTTGAGCCGAAAAACCCTTCGTTTATGCGTCAGGCTTTCATCGAGATGGGATGGCTTGAGTCGTGATTGTTCTGAACTGATCGCGAAGAACCTGTCCACGAATAGCGCCGTTGTTTGTTGCCTTTCGCTCCGCGAAAGGGCGTTCTTTCGCGGAGCGAAAGACGACATTTTTTTTGGACGGGTACGACGAGTTGAATGACCTTGGATGATCCCGCCACGCGGTCTGCCTCACGAAAGCCCCCTCTCGCATGACTGCTCCAGATTCCGCGTCAGCCGCCCCGCAACTGACGGTCGCCGTGATCGGCAACCCGAACACCGGCAAGAGCACGCTCTTCACCGCTCTCACCGGAGTCCATTCGCGGATCGGGAACTATCCCGGCGTGACGGTCGAGAAGAAAACGGGACTGTTCACGCTGGAAGGTCGTTCAGTGCAGTTGGTCGATCTGCCCGGAACGTACAGCTTGTCGCCGAGGTCGCTCGATGAAATGGTCTCGGTGGAAGTGCTGCTCGGTCAGCAGCGCGATGTGGGAAAGATCGACGCTGTCGTGTGTATTGCCGATGCGTCGAACCTGGAACGCAACCTGTACGTCGTCAGCCAGGTTCTCGATCTCGGGCTACCGACTGTGCTCGTCCTCAATATGTGGGATGTGGCCGAACACCGCGCCATCGTCATCAACGTGGAAGAGCTACGCAGCCGCCTGAACATCCCGGTCATCCCGTGTGAAGCTCATCGTCGTCGCCATATCGACGACGTGAAGCAGGCAATCGTCTCCGTCGTCTCCCAGACGCCTCCCGCCGCGCCGCGCGTTTTTCCACCCGAGTTCTATGACGAGGGCCTCAAGCTCCAATCGCGACTCGCGGAATGGGGCGAGACCAACGTCCCCTTCTACGTCGCCGAGCGATTGCTGCTCGATGTGGGCGGTCAGTTTGAAGCGACGTTCTCGGCGCGGCACTCCGAAAAACTGCCTGCCACCCTCAGCGAGGCTCGCGAGCGACTCAAGGCCATCGGCCTGAAGGTTCCCGCTGCGGAAGCCAAAGCACGCTACGCCTGGGCGCGGCAAGTTCTTAGCGGAGCGATCAAACTCCCGGCCGAGCGGGCCGTCCATCGCAGTGATGGGCTGGACCGTTGGCTGACTCACAAGGTCTGGGGACTGGCTGCGTTCATGGCGATCATGTTCGCGGTCTTTCAAGCGATCTCAACATTCTCCGCGCCGCTCATGGACCTGTGCGAGACTCTTCAACAGGCCGTCGGTTCTCAAATCGGCTCACTGCTGCCGCCTGGTCCGTTGCGCAGTTTGATCGTGGATGGAGTCATTGCGGGAGTCGGCGGCATCTTGGTGTTTCTGCCTCAGATTTGTTTCCTGTTCCTGTTCATCGCGCTGCTGGAAGACTGCGGCTACATGGCGCGAGCCGCTTTTCTGATGGACAAGCTGATGGTCAAAGTTGGTTTGTCAGGGAAGTCGTTCGTGCCGTTGATGTCGTCGTTTGCGTGCGCGATCCCCGGCATCATGGCGACGCGCACGATCGAGAACCGCCGCGATCGGATGGTGACGATCCTCGTCGCGCCGTTGATGAGTTGTTCGGCCCGCGCCCCCGTGTACGCGTTGATGATCGCCGCGTTCTTTCCGTCGGTCGCCTGGGCCGGTGGTTGGATCACGCTGCACGGCGTGATGATGTTCGTGATGACATTCTTCGGCGCGGCGGTCGCGATTCCCGTGGCGTGGCTGCTCAAGAAGACGCTCTTCAAAGGTGAGACCCCGCCGTTCGTGATGGAGCTGCCGAGCTACAAGTGGCCGTCACCAAGGATCGTCGCCCACCGAGTCTACGACCGCGCGCGCGCGTTCGTGCTGCGAGCCGGTTCCCTGATCTTCGCCACGTCGATCTTGGTCTGGGCCGCCAGTTATTTTCCCGGCGATCACACGGTGGAACAGCAAACAAGCGTTCAGATCGAACGAGTCGAGTCGAAGCTGGCAGACGACCCGAGCTTGCAGGCTGAGCGGGACGAACTGGTCGCGCGGCGCAATGCCCTCTCGGAGCAACTGCTGGAAACCAGCTTCCTCGGTCGGTTCGGCAAGGGGATCGAACCGGCAGTCCGTCCGCTCGGCTGGGACTGGCGGATCGGAGTCGGTGTCCTCGCATCGTTCCCCGCGCGGGAAGTGATCGTCGCGACGCTCGGCACGATCTACAGTTTGGGTGGCGATGTCGATGAGTCTGACTCGGGCTTGCAGCAGGCCCTGCAGGACTCGAAGTGGCCCGACGGTCGGCCCGTCTATTCGATCCCCGTCGCGCTGTCGATCATGGTCTTCTTCGCTCTCTGCGCGCAGTGTGCTTCCACGCTGATGGTCATCCGCCGCGAAACCAACTCGTGGGGCTGGTCGCTCTTCACGTTCGTCTACATGACGACGCTGGCGTATCTCGCCGCGTTGATCGTGTATCAAGTGGGGACCGCGATTTGTGGGTGACGAGTGCTCCGTTCGGTAACGGCTTCAAACGAGCGAGCTATACCTCGCCCGGCCGAAATTGACGCACAGTCGTTTAACCGCGTGGGCAACGCCCCGCCCGTCCAGCGACGTGG
>JAYTQJ010000455.1:0-1680 GCA_043746775.1 Schlesneria sp. | reverse complement strand
TAATCACTGCGATGACATCCATGACGGGCAAGCGAGACGCTTACCCTACGGTTTTGAATAGATCCGATCGTGCGATGCCGCGAGCATATTGAACACTCGACCCCATCCGCCTCGTGCGGATGGGGAGCGAGATGGAGGGCGAGACGTGGGACGAGACGAACCAGCACGACCCCATCCGCACGAGGCGGATGGGGTCGAGAGCGGAAGAGCGGTTGCATCGTGTCTGCGATTCATTCGAGCGCTGGTACTCGTGCTGCCGCTCGTGTTGATGTGGCTTCAGGCGACTGAGGCATGCGCGCAGGAGGGGCGTGGTCCGGTGGTCGCGCCGCCTGCCAATGCCGCATGGCAGTTTCGGTACGAACTGTTTCAGATGCTGCTCGAAGAACGCGGGCTGGCGGTGGAGAGTTCGCTCGATGCAGCATTGGCTGCGCCCGAGGAATCGGTCGTCGTGATGCTCGGCAAACTGAACCGGATTCAAGTGGCCGATCCGGGCAAGTTGCTGCCGTTTGTCGCGCGCGGCGGAACGGTGCTCGTCGCGAGTGACCGAGCGGGTTCGATGGGTGTCACCGCGAACTTTGTTTCGGGGCCGATCACGTCGGAAGACGCGGCGACTCAATACCAGAGCCTGCCCGATTGTCTGCGCGTCTCGGACTTGGATCGCGATCACGCGCTGATGAGCGGCGTGAATGAGATCGTCCTCAATCGAACCGGCTGGTTGGCGTTTCTGCCCGGTGGAGTGATGCAGTGGCAAACGGTGGCCTCTGTGCCGCAGACCTGTTCGCCGAGGCGGAGTCGCGGTCAGCCGCTGATGGCTGTTGGTCAGTACGACTCGCAGCGCATGCCCGACACGGGAACGATGATCGTCGCCGCCGATCCGAGTCTCTTCACGAACAGCATGATGTGGCACGGCGACAATTCGGTCTTGGCGATCCGCGTCAGTGAGTTGCTGTGTGCTGGCGGCAAGCAGCGGCTGGCGTTTCTCGTCGAGGGCCAGCCGCAACCGACATATCGTTCGAGTCCGCTGCTGCAAGACAACCCAAGTCCCTCGCCGCAGCAACAGCCTCCACCCCCAATGCCGCCGTATCCGCAGACGCCTCCCAAACCGACGTGGGAGCAACTGCTGCGCATGGCCAACGCAGTGATCCAGCACGTCGAGGAGTCGAACATCCTCAACGAAGCGGTCATCAACCATCCTCGCTATCCGAATGCCCGGCTCTATCCGCTCGTCATTTTGATGGGACTGGCGCTGATTACGGCGATGGGCCTGCTCATCAAGTTGGCTCACACCGCGGCCGTGCAGCCACCGGCTCCGGTTCCGCGCGGCATGCAGTCCGCGTACGAGATGGAAGCGGACGAGAAACAGGAGTCGGCGCGTTACGGCTCGGCCGCGCAAACGCTGGCACGCGACTTCTGTTTCGAACTGACCGGTTCGCGCCGCCCGTCCGATTGGCAGCAAGCTCTCGCCGATCCCGCGCAGTTGTCCTCCAGTGAATTGACGACAAAGCCGCATCGACACGACTTGGTCACGGTGGTCGAACTTGCCGTCAGTCGTAGCGCACCTCATATTTCGCCCCGTCGGTTGCAACAACTCGGCGGGATCATTCGCCGACTGAAGACGCTGCACCGTTCAAAGTAGCCATCTCAAAGTAGCCATCATCGCTCCGCGTGATGAGCCTTTCA
>JAYTQJ010000454.1:0-3804 GCA_043746775.1 Schlesneria sp. | reverse complement strand
TCGCTGGGGGCGGCGAAGCGCCGACCCCAGCCACACCACACCGTAAATGTCTCGTTTTAGCAGACATCCTCGCTTACGCTTCGGGTTGGTGTCCTTCGCGGAACAATGCCCTCACTTCGCGAGTAGCTTCGCCAACAAGAAGTCGTTCGCTGAGTCGAACTTCTCGGACTTGGACGTGCCCGGAATGAGCAGATGGCATTCGTGTCCGGCTGCGTCCGACTTCTCTTTCAGCTTCACGCCGTAGACGGGGTGATGGATGCCGTGACCGGCGTTCTTGGACGGCAATTCCATGTCGCCGCCATACGTCATGAACAGTGGAGGGTCTTTCGCATCGACGTGGTTGTACGGAGAAAACTCTTTGTAGAGCGACTGATGCTTGCCGTAGTTCTTCAGAGCCTCGTCGATCGTCGCTTCTCCGACCGCCTTGTTAATCATGTTGTGCTTGAGAACGTTCGGGCCGAGCCACGGTTCGATCACTTTGGGGTCGATGGAAGTCTGGCCAGACAGCACCGCAGCCGCGCAGACGCGCGTGGACTGACGCAGCACGGGATCGTCGGACTTGGGATTGGCGAGGTCATCGTGGAGGAGCAGCCACATCGACGAGCAGGCTCCCGCGCTGCCGCCGGTCAGCGCGATGTGTTGCGTGTCGATGTTCCACTCGGCGGCCTTCGTGCGAATGAATTGAATCGCGCGGGCCGCGTCGTGAACGGGAGCGGGAAGCGGATCGGTCGCCGTCAGCCGGTAGTTGATTGAGGCGAGTGAAACGCCCTTGTCGAGGAACACCTGATACTTGGCCGGGTCGAGTGTCTTGTTCCCGCCGATCCAGCCGCCGCCGTGGATGTGGACCAACAGCGGTCGCGGCCCGTCTCCAGCGGCCTGCCAGAAATCGAGTACGTTGCGTTCGTGAGGCCCATACGAAACCTCGGCCGCTGTCGGCGCGAGTCGCTTCGGCGGATCAGCGGCCAACACCGAAGAACCGATCATCAGGAATGAGGCCCCACACAACACCACCGACGAGAACAGCACAGACAAGCCTCGCATGGCAACGCCCTTTCCAAGAGTGAACACGTTCGCGCCGCGACAGCGGACGCGGGAGGGGCGACAGTCTACGTTCGCGTTGGCAATGTCGCACGGCTACGACAGGCGATGGCCCCGCCAAGGGGCTGTGCAGAATCAAGTTCCGAGAGTTCCGGAAGTAACCCGCAGCGTCAGCAAGGGAGGACTTCAAAAACATGTCGATTTTAGTTCTCCCTCGCTGACGCTGCGGGTTACTTGAATACCGACCACAACTCTCGGAAGCAGAAAATGCACAGCCCCGCCAATGGGTGGAGTCGATAATTGGTGGTCTCCAAACGAAACACGACGGGGCAAGCGATTCAGTGAAGGTAGCCCTGTCGCTCCGCGATAGGAGGCGCGATCCGCAGGGGGCGTTGATCTGCCGAGTCCCCTCGAATCCACGGTAAACGCCACTCGTGTGTTCTCGCTTCCTGTCGCGGAGCGACAGGGCTACCACCAATTAACGACGGCACACTTCTGCCAATCATCGCTCGTCGCAGGGCAAACTGCGGGCGAGAGGTTGGGACACTTTGAACGCACGACGGAATCGTGTGGTCAGAGAGGAAACGGCGCTTCGCGACTCACGGGGAGCGTCACCGAGGGCATCGTTGGACTGAGGTTCGACGGTCAACGAAGCGGCTCCGGAGGAAGCGGCTCGCGGACGCGGCGGCTGTGGTTCAGGAGGCTCTGCCGGTGGAAGTGGCTGCGTTTCACCGGGTGACTTGCGAGGTGGCTCGATGCCCGGCTCGCCCTCCCGCTTCGGGCGCGGTGCGGGAGGAACGCTTGGTTCACGCATGATCTCTTCCAGCGAGGGGAGCTTGATGTCGTCGTAGTTCAACTCGGGACGTTTGTCGCGCAGGCTACCGGGTTGTTTGAGGTCGAAGGCTTGCTCTGAAGGAGTCTCGCCGCCGGGATAGCGGTCGGCGTTGGTGGAGGGACGCATGTTCAGCGGATAGCAGGCAGCGTCGGCAAAGCGGCCGAGGGGACCGATCGCGGCGAAGCGCTCTTCGTAGAACACGACCGCGTGCGTTTCGAGGATCGTGCCGGTCTGGCGTTCGAGTGTGGCCAGCAACGTGTTGTATTGAGTCAACGCACTGGCCTCGGCGGAGACGAAGTTGCCCCAATCGGTGATCGCCTGCTGCACGTTGATGAAGTTCACTGACCCCGTGAAGTACGGGCCGAGTTGATATCGCAGATTCTCGCGAGCGGCTTGGCGGGCTTCGCGAAACGCGAGGTACTGATCGTAAGCCTGATCGAGGTTGCGGACGCTCGCCGCAAGTTGATGGATCGAGCTGTGCAGACCTTGCTGAAGGTTGACGCGGTCTCGCGCGATGATGAGTTCTCTCGCGCGCAGCGAGGCCCGTGACTGTCGGAGTCCGAGCGGCACTGAGAAATTCACTCCGAGCGTCCAGTCGGTGAAGGCTCCCGCTGACGACGAGAGTGACTGGCCGTTTGGCATTGTTCCGTCGAGTCCATTCCAGCGGTACTGGCCGACGGCATCGAGTCGTGGCAAGGCCGTGTTGCGGGCGATCTGCCACAATTGTTGGTCGGCCTCAATGATGAGCTTCAACTCGATGATGTCCGGCCGACGCTCACCAGCCAATTCCACGATCGACAGCCAATCGGGCTGAAACCGCTCTTGTTGCGGTGGTGAATTCGGGACCAGTCGCGTGCCATCGGACGGGGCGAGTCCCGCGATGTTCCGTAACGCGGCCTCGCGCTGAATGAGATTTCCTTCCGAGGCAACCAGGCTGGCTTGAAAGTTGGCCAGCGCCGATTGCGCCTGCGCCTGATTGCCTCGATTGCCGCTCCCGGTCTTCACGGTGGCATCCGTGTAACGTACGAGATAGGTCAACTGATCGACCTGCGTCCGTCGTGCCCACACGTCGGTGCGTGCTGCGACCAGCGACCAGTAGGCTTCGATCACGCCGCGCACATGCTCCTGCATCGAGTCCTTGAGCTGGAAGTACGAACGCTCGGTGTCGATCCGAGCCAACACGATCGGCGCGAGGTTCGCGCCGAGACGGCCTCCTTGAAGCAGTGGCTGCGTGTAGTTCACGTTGCTCGACGAGCGCGTTTGCGGGTTGAGCGGGAACGTGCCGGGAGTCAATCGCGAGGGAGTCGCATCGACGCCGACGCCGAACGTCCCACCGAACGCATTCTGCTTGGTGAGGTTTGTCGAGGTGTTGAAGCTGTCGTTGCGGATGCCCGTAATGATCGACTGGCCGGGAATGATCGGGTCGAAGACAGCCTGCGGATTCTCGATCCGGTTCCACGTGTTGCTGACAGACAGCGTCGGATCGAACTGCGCATTTTGCTGGTCAATCGCCGTGTTGTTAATGGCTGGGTCGTAGATCGTTCGCCCGCTGTTCGTCACCGCTGTCCCCGCCAGAATGCGGACCACGTCCACGTTGCCGAGCGACACGCGGATCGTGTCGTCCAATGAGACCTGCACGGGCTGAAGTTCGGGCTGCGGATTCGAGACGGTGGACGGCGGCAGCGAATCGGGCAGACGAGACGGCACGAGTTGCGAAGGATCGCGCACGCTGATCGACCGCTGTTCGGGAAAGAACGTCGGCACGAGCCGTTGCGCGGCGGCAGGCCGCGCCGTCGCCAGCCAGACCAAAGCAGCGATTAAAATCCGGCGAGTCATGCCGATTCCAAGAGGATGGGTAAGTCCAACAATCGCGTCGTATATCCCTCGCGCGAACATCTGAGCGGGGTGGCGTAAGCCCCCTGGTTCTTAGG
>JAYTQJ010000453.1:0-20799 GCA_043746775.1 Schlesneria sp. | reverse complement strand
CCCGTCAGAACCGGCGGCTAGCGCCTTGCCGCTCACGGAAGCATCAGCACCCAACTGCTCGGGAGACGCCTGAATCCGCGTCGTCCGCTCACCGTCCGCGCCGGGCGACAGCACTTCAACGACATCGGTGTAGTCGGCGGGGTTGAGCGACAGTTGAATCGGCTCGCCAATCTGGCGTGTCTCGGGGCTGCGGTCGGTGCGGGCGATGTGCTTGATGAGTTCCAACTGCACGACGACGTAGCTGTAGTCGGTCGCCCAGTTGTTCCAGTCGGGCGAAACGGTGGTGAGGCACGTCAGGACGCGGCCCTTGCCAAACGTGTGTTCGAACATCAGCGGATCACCATTGCGGAGCGTGGCCAATGTCCGGACGCGGTCCTTCCGTTGCTGATCGTCCTTCACCCACTCCTTGCCCGCTGGAAAATAGTTGTCGATCCGCACGCGGCCAATGGTGGAATCCCCTTCGCCCTCGAAGATGCGGAAGAGGGGATGGCTCACCGTGCGCAGGTCCGCGCCGGGGTTGGTCGAGTCGGCGATGAGTTCCCTCGACGACGCTTCGAGCGGCACGGGGAAGAGGCCCTCCCCCTTGCGATAGAGCGCGTCGTTGTAGTGCGCCACACGCAGCGACTCGCCCGCGAACCACGCGAGGCCACCTCCGGATGCGACGTACTTCTCCAGCGCATCAAGAGCATCGGCGGGGATCTCGGGGACGTTGAGCAGATAGATCGCGCGGAAGTCGTCGAGCGGTCGGCGACGCAGGTATTCGACGTTCTCGATCACCGGCGCGAAGCCCGTGCTCTTCGGGTCGGCCGCGAGCGCGTCGGCCACGTAGGAACCGTCGTCGCCTGCCGGATCGCCGTCTATGACGAGGACTGGCACTCCCTTCGGCACATCGACCGCGAGCGACCGCGCGTTGTCTTCGGCCAGCGCGTCCGTGTCGAGACTCACCCGCAGCTTGTGCTTGCCGGATGTTGTCAGCCGCACATCGACCTCGTGCGTGACCTCGGTCTGCGGGTCGATCTTCTCGAACATGACCGATGTGGGGATTTTCTCACCATTGTCGAACAGGGCGAGCCGCACATCGGTCGCGACTTGCAGGCCGAAGTTTTTCACAGCGACCTTCAGCCGCAACGGCACGTCGGCGGCGGCGACTTGCACGTCTCCCGACAACGCGGTCACGGCGAGGTTCGAGTGAATCTCCGGCACGGTCCGCACGAGGTTCACCGACACCCCCGCATTGGTCAGCTCCTCGACTGCCGCCGAGATCGCTTTCTGATCTTGCCAGTCCCGCTCACGGAAGTCGGAGATGACATGCAGGTGCTGCACGGCCCCCTTTTCTTCCGACAACAGTCTCTTCGCCGCACGCAGTCCCTCAACCAGATCGAGCGCCCGATGCGTGCAGGGGAACGCCTGCGGATCGAACTTCGCCGAGAGTTCCGTCACGAAGTCCTCGTTCACGTCCCGCTCGGACAACACCGGCTGATCGGGCTTCGACAGCCGGAGCAACGTGAACTTCTGCGTGTTCGGTTGCTCGGCCCCTCCCGCCACGAGCCGGTTCACAATCTTGAGTGCCTCGCCAAACGAGCTGGTCTCACCCCAGCGGTCACGCATCGAAAGGCTGTCGTCGAGCAGCACGACGTGATGAGCCCGCGCCCCGCGAAAGACCGACATCTGCGAAGGATCGAGAATCAACCGCGAGATCAACAACACAATCGCGGCGACAATCAACAATCGCAGTAACAGCAACAGAAGCTGCTCCAACAACAGCCGCTTTCGGTTCCGCTGCTGACTCGCCAACAAAAACTCCATCGCCGCAAACCGCACGCGCCGAAACCGCATCCGATTGATGAGATGAATAATGATCGGCGCAGCCAGCAGCATCGCGCCGCCAGCAACAAATGCCGGATTGAAAAAGTGATTGGCCAGCCACGCGGTCATTGTGACACGATCTCCTTCAACTGCCGCCACTCGCCCAAGGCGGCGAGTGCCTCATCAACATGACCTATGAACCAATCCCGCAGAGTCGCGCGGAACTCACCGGCATTGTTGAAGCTCTTGGATCGACACCAATCGACGATGCCCGCCATCAGGTCCTTGCCTGAGAACATTTTCAGTACGAAGGACACGTCAGACAGCGCAGCATCTGTCCACGAGGCATTGAGCGAAGCGAGCGAGTTGTTCACGGCTTCGCTCGACAGAGACACCTGCACCCGTTGATAGAACTCGCCAATCTGCTGCCGTCCCCACTGGAACGAGGCTTCACTCGACAGTTCATCCGGGATTCCAATCTCGTTCAACTCTGAGGGACGAGTGGCCAGTTCGTAGTGCGGAGGTAGCCCTCGTCGCGCGATTCCAATTGCCCAGCGAGCGATCTCATAGTGCCGAATGTGTTTCGCAGCTTCTGTCAGTGCCAACTCATACTCCACGCGGTCGCACTCGATGGCAGAACAAACGATGGTCGGTTCGAGGAGGTAGTTCTCGATCTCATGCCGACACCACCTCCAGCCGAGAATCTTTCCGTTGTCTTGTCGATCAATCGTTGGGGTGGACGAGTCGTGAGGCGGATCGAAATCAAAGTCGCGATCCCGAAGATATGCGACGCTAGCGCCACCAATGCGCTGTCGCCGCACTTCCGGTGCAAGGCTGTTCTTGGAGCCGCCGCGTTCAATCATCGGACGCCCGTTGAATACGGCAAACAAGAGCTCTCGGTCGAGTTCGCCCTCTACGAGAAGCTTGCTCAAAGGCATAGCGATCCTCCCGGTAGCCGAATCTCCTGTTCGTTGGGAATCACGTCGGTGAGATGAGCGGAATGCGTCGTGATGATGAACTGACAATCCGGGCCGATTTCCTTGAGCGATCCCAACAGCGCCTGCTGCTGCGGCGGATGCAGGTGCATTTCCAGTTCGTCGATCAGCACGACCGAGCGGGAGATGTCGAGCCGGACAAACTCGTAGATCAACGGAAAGATTGCCTGCTCGCCAGACGACATTTCAGCGATGTCGTACACACGGCCATCTCGTTCGAGCAGGAAGTAAAAGTCCGAAGATTTGAGATCAACGGCGTTTGCCCGCGGTGCAATGCCAATAAACTTGGTGCCGGGAAACAACCTCTCGAAACGCTGCTCCAACAGCGGGATGTAGTCTTTTCCATTCGCGTGAGTCCTAGAGGTGTGATAACCCCACCAACCAACGAGGTACTCGCGGAGTTGCTCCACGCCCGATTGCCAACTGGCAATGGGACGCTTGTCCAGTTCAAACAGCTCGTTAACGACGCTGATATTTCGATATTGATCGAACCAGAAGACATCACCCACTCGCGTGAGCGTGTGTTGTAACTCGGGCCGCGAACGAAGCATGCTCTTTGCTCGGAACCGTCCCAAAAAGAAATCGAGTAGCTCTATTCCATTTGGCGATGACACCACGCCTCTTTCAAGTCGAAGGCGAATGACTCGTTCTTTAAAACCAGAAGCAGACAAGAAAAAGGCCGCCGGTTGCATCGCAGCCCATTCATTCCAGAGAAGGACAGTTGTTGCAATTTCGTCATCCGAGAACTCAACTTCCAACTCAACCATCGTCGATCCGAGTGACGAGACTCGTTCGGGGATGAAGCCGTGCCAGTTCAGGTCTTCAAATCGCGATGTCTTGCGTGTGGCCATCGACAGGACGAGAGCGATCGCCTGCAACGCCGTCGTTTTTCCAGAACCGTTGTCTCCGATGAGGCACGTCAAATCACGAACCTGCCCGGTTCGACTGTTCACGAAGTCGAGGTGCAGTTCGCGGATGCCGCGAAAGTTGACGATGGTGGCGGATCGAATCTTCATCATTGGTCTCGTACGGTAGGTACTGCCCGGCGATCATTGACCTTCAGCCATGAGGTGTGCAGCGCCCGCCCTATTTTTTTTCGGCGGCTTTTTGTCCCGGCAAGCGGAAGAAGTCCGACACGCGACATGAGAAGCCGGGCAGGTCATCACCGCCGAGCAGTTCGTCATCCCCGTCAAGGAGCGACATCGACTTTCCCGGCCGATGGACCGCGACATCCTTCGTTTCGGGATCGACGACCCAAACTTGTTTGACTCCGAACGCGAGGTACTCGTCCACCTTGGCCGCGACGCGGTTGACGCGATCGGACGGCGAGAGAACCTCAACGGCGATCACGGGCGGGATCGTCAGGTATTTTCGCAGCAGGTTCTCGAACTCAGCCGGGGCGCTCACTGTCTCGGCGAAGTAACACACATCGGGACCGCGCACCGTATCGGGGTTCTGCTCCACGACGACGCCCGCATCGTTCGAGAGGACAAATCCAATGCCGCAGGTGTCGGCATGACGCCCCAAAATCTTGGTGACTTGTGAGGTGATGAATCCATGCCAAGGAATTGGTGGTGGCATCTCAATGACCTTTCCGCGTTCAAGTTCAAAGTAGCGGTCAGCATTCTCCGGTCTGTGGACCCATTGCTGGAATTCGTCAGCGGTCATCGGCTTCTCAGTCGAGATGATGACACGCAACGGGACAGCCGTTGACGTTGTGCTTGGTCTGGCGAGTACGGTGGACATGATGAGCCTCGGTTCTGCAATCAATCTCGTAGGGTGGGCACTGCCCACCGTTCAGGACCAATGGTGGGCAGTGCCCACCCTACACGTTCAGTTCCTCACCGATTGTCTCATGCCGACGCGGTGGGTGAGGTAGTGGGCGAGGGCGGCGTCGAGGTGTTCGCTGGTGCGGAGGGTTTGGTAGTCGATCATTTGGCGGGCACAGTTGCGGCGGAGGTCTTCGACGAACTGTTGGACTGCGGCCTGATAGCCCTCGCGCAGGGAGCGCGGGTCGCAGATGAGGTCGCCCATTTCTTCCATCCCTTCGAACTTCGTCGTGCCGGCGTAGGTGAAGTCGAGTTCCTCGTCGTCCATCACGTGGAAGACCATCACGTCGTGGCCGCGCGTGCGCAGCAGCTTCAGTCCCTTCAACAGACCGGCTCGATCCACGAAGAGGTCGGAGACGAGAACGATCAAGCCGCGTCGAGTTTGTTGGTCGGCGACTTGAGCCAGCAGGTGTTGCAGGTCGGTCTTTTTCGCGGGTTTCTCGTGATCGAGCGATGTGAGGATCGCCTGCAAGTGGTTCTGCTTGCTGCTGGGAGGGACTGTCGCGCGGATCACGTCGTCGAACGTGACCATGCCGACCGAGTCCTGTTGTCGCAGCAACAGATACGACAGCGACGCGGCGATCTGGCAGGCGAACTCGTTCTTCGTGAGCTTCCCCGAACCGAACAGCATCGACTCGGACAGGTCCACGAGTAACGTCGTGCGGAGGTTGGTCTCCTCCTCGTACTGCTTGATGTAGTAGCGGTCAGTCTTGGACCAGACCTTCCAGTCGATGCGGCGGATGTCGTCACCGGGCGCGTACTCGCGGTGTTGAGCGAACTCAACCGACTGGCCGAAGTACGGGCTGCGGTGCAAGCCGGACAGAAACCCTTCGACGACGTTGCGGGCCAAAACTTCGAGCCGCGCGATCCGTGCGATGGCTTCAGGCGGCAAAAATCTTCGCGAGGTTGGGGTCACGAGTCAGCTCGCCTTCCTTCGACGGAGTGGACTGGATGAGTTGTTCGACGATCTTGTCGCTGGTGATCCCTTCGCTCTCGGCGGAGAAGTTCACGACGAGGCGATGCCGAAGCACAGGAGCGGCCAGCGCTTGAATATCGTCGGTCGAGACATACGTTCGTCCGTTGAGCAACGCTCTCGCCTTGGCACCGAGCAGCAGGAACTGAACCGCGCGAGGACCGGCTCCCCAACTCAGTTGCTCTTCGATGAACGCCGGGATTCCTGTTTCACCGACGCGCGTCTGTCGGACCAACGCCAGCGCGTAATCGACAACGTGATCGCTGACCGGAACCTGACGGACGAGCCGTTGCAGCGCGAGGATTTCGTTCGCGTCGAGCACCTTGTCGATCTCGTCCACTTGGATCGAAGTCGTGCGTTTGGCGATCTCCCGCTCTTCGTCAAAGCTCGGATACTTCACGAAGACTTTGAACATGAAGCGGTCCTGCTGCGCTTCGGGCAACGAGTACGTTCCTTCTTGTTCGATCGGGTTCTGCGTGGCGAGGACGAAGAACGGATCGGCGAGAACGTGTCGCGTCTGGCCGACCGTCACCTGCCGCTCCTGCATCGCTTCGAGCAGCGCGGCCTGAGTCTTCGGCGGCGTGCGGTTGATTTCGTCGGCGAGGATCACGTTGTGAAACAGCGGCCCACTGATGAACCGGAACTCGCGCTTGCCGGTCTCACGGTTCTCTTGCAGCACGTCGGTCCCGGTGATGTCGGCGGGCATCAGGTCCGGAGTGAACTGCACGCGAGCGAACGTCATCGAAAGACACCGTGCCAGCGTCGAGATCATCAACGTCTTCGCCAGCCCCGGCACACCTTCCAGCAGACAATGCCCGCGACTGAACATCGCGATGAGCAACTGCTCGATGACTTGATCCTGCCCGACGATGACCTTCGACATCTGGTCGCGGATCGCTTGGTAAGCCTTCCCCAGCTTGTGAATGGACGCTTCGATTTCGGCCTGTGACACGGAACCTGAAGACGATGCGGAGTCGCTCATGGCGTGGCGGTCTCTCGATGGGGAGTCAATGATTTTGACGGTGATGAAACACGGGTGAGCGGTCGAATCGTAGCGGCACGACCAGTGAGACGCGACCCCGCTGGCGGGCGTTCCGAAGATGTAATTCAGTGAGTCTGTGCCTGTCCCACGAGGCGACCGCGCCTATCGACTTGATGCGGTCAGTATCGCCTTCAGACGTTCGATCAACGTGGCCGTCACGTCGCGCTGTTGGCCCGAGAGATCGTTCACTTCCCAATAGTCTTCCGGCTTGGCGAAGAGCTGCACGGTCGCTTCTTGCTGAAGAGATTCGTCTTGGATGAGGCAACTCCACTCGGCCGTCCGAATCCCGCGCGAGCCGACTCCGTCTGTGAAGCAGACGTTGTCGCGAGGCGGCTCGGTCTCGTTCAGTTCGTTCAGCAGGCTGCGCCCATCGGTGACTGCGGGGGCCGACGGCAATTGAAAGAAATGAAGCAGCGTTGCCGTGAGGTCCGCCGTTTGTACGAGTCGGTTCGAGCGTGTCCCGGCAAACTCGATGTCGAACGATGCTTCGTTGAACAGCCGCAGAAACAGCGGTGTGCGCGTGATCGCTTCCGTGAGTGAATGCGTCGGTCGCGGAACGGCGGGCTGAGGAACTCGAACCGGGGCGGCTTCCGGCGTGAACGCCGCTGGAATGGAGGTCGTCTCCACGGACGCAGCGTCATCGGTCGCGAGATCTGTCGTTAAAAGGTCCACCACTTCCGGTGACTCGTCGTCATCCAGATCAAGGAACTCGCGGCGCGGACCGGGTTCCTTTGTCCAATCGCAACCGCGCGCGGCGACAAACACAAACAGAGTCGGCTCGTTCGCGGCGGACTGCTTCACGGCGGTGAGCAACTCACCCAGCCAGTGGTCGATCAGCGACACGTAGCCCGCGTAGACGGCGGGATGGGTTCCCCAGTTGTCTCGCGTGATGGCGGTCATGTCGCAGCCGCGCTCTTCGTAGTCCTCGAAGTAGAGCGTGGCGAATCCCTCGGGCGGCAACCACGGTTCGGGAACTCCCGCCGAATGCAGCCACACGATGCGCGAGGGCGTTCCGCGCGTTGTGGCCAGCGTTCCAATGGCGGCTCGAACCAGACGCGCGAACGGAATCTCATCGGGCTTCGGATCGAGATCAGGTTGTGCTGCGACCATCGAGCAGGTCGTCGTTTTGATCGCCCGCGACCACGGCTGCGCATCACACTCGCGGAGGAGATGCAGTTCGACGCCAGCCGCTGCCGTGATGCTCGACCAAGCCGAGTCAGTCAACGGGAGACGCGACGCGGCATCGAACGGGAACCGACCCGTGCCCAGACTCGTCCCCGTTAAAGCACCGACGTGTTCCGTGAAGTGGCTGTCGAATACCACGGCTTCGGACGCGAGGCGGTCGAGGTGCGGAGTCTCGATCCACTCGTTGCCGTAACAGCCTAGAGCCGATGTTGCGAGGCGATCCAACGTGACGACGATTGCCTGCATGATGAGCGTCCATTTCCAGCGACGCCCGGCCGCCACCAAAAGCGTTGTGCTGTGAAGTCCGGCTTTTCTGAAAGCTGGACTTCTCTCCGAGTCGAATCGCACCGGGAGGAAGTCCGGCTAACAAAGCTTAGGAATGGTGGACGCAATCACTTCCCGAGTTCCCTTCTGGTTCCCTCCCCTCGGCGGGGAGGGTTAGGGAAGGGGGACGAGGGGCAAACCGACTCGACCATCCTCCCCCGTCCCCGTCGAGGGGAGGAAGAATGCCAGATGCACTTCGCGGAGCCATCGGCAACACATCACGCGGCGACCAAGTCCAAGTCACGTCGCCAGCGGGGACTGGCCAAGATTTGTTCGAGCTGCATCTCGTGGAGTTGATCGAGCCAAGTCCCGTCGAACTCGAAGACCTCGTACATCCGTTGAGAGCGGTCGTAGCGCGGGTCGGTGGTCGCTTCGCGTTCGTGCGTTCTGGAAAACTGACTCGGCACGATCAGTAACCATGTCCGATCGGCGGTCCGTTCCCAAGTTGGTTTCGTCCACCGAAAACCCACATCCTGCAAATCTGCCTGAATCATCCGTCGGCCTCCCTGCCAGTGTGATGTTCGCGATCCACACCTTTGGATCGCCCCGATTCCTTTCGGGGGCGGGATTATCAACACGACCCCTGCCTGCGGTCAACGGCTGAAGGGAAGATTGGTGAGCGGCACGTTGTTCAACACAGGGTGGGCTGAAGAAGTCCGGTTCATCCGAGGTTTGGGAGGTGAGTCCTCTTTGGAGTGAACCGGAGGACGGCGACCGGTCTTCATCCTGAAGGGATGTCAGCGATGAGCCGAGGGTAGAGCGTAGCGACACCCCGTCGGCACCAACTTCAGGATCGAGTCGCATCGTTCCGGTCTTCCGAGCAGTCGTCAGCGGAATTTGTCGGTCGACGAAATCGTTTGGAGCGTGTTTGTTTTCAGCCCGGAGGGCGGCAGGTCGTAGCCCACGGCGTGAGCCGTGGGTGGGATCAAGACCCACGTTTCAAGCCCCGGAGGGGCGACACATTGGCCCGCCTTCCACTTAGCAATCCTCAAGCTGGCCACAAAGAGTGTCGCCCCGCCGGGGCTGAAAGAGTGATTGTGTTCCCGCACCCACGGCTCACGCCGTGGGCTACGACCTGCCGCCCTCCGGGCTAAGGCCACAAGACCGCACCACACAACCTCGTCGTCGCACAGGCAACCGGACTTCTCACCGATCATCCGACTGAATGTTGCGACCGAACTTGAGTTCGATCTGAGACGTTTGGCCTGCGAGCGTGATCGTGCCGGTGAGCGGATCGTAGTCGGCGGTCTGGAGCTGGTCGTGCCGGATGTTCTCGCGATAGCCGATCGTCTCACCGGTGAGTCCGCTCAAAACTTCCACCGTCAGGGTTTGGTGGTTCGTGTTGTTGCGAGGCTTCACGACGCTGTAGGTCACGAGAAACGGAACTCGACAACGCGGGAACGGAACTGTAGTGCGGGTGGCGAGCGATCGTTTCCAGAGCAGGTGTCCCGTGGCGCGATCGAAGGCGTAAACATCATCGCGCAAATGGCCGCCCGCGAGCCGCGAGTCATTCACCGAGTAGTTATAGTG
This sequence comes from Schlesneria sp., assembly GCA_043746775.1. Lineage (GTDB taxonomy): Bacteria > Planctomycetota > Planctomycetia > Planctomycetales > Planctomycetaceae > Schlesneria. The sequence continues at coordinate 11,115 of JAYTQJ010000453.1, read as the reverse complement.
CGTCGTGGTAACTGAGGGGACTTGCCGCCAGAGGTTGACGTAATAGCGGTCACGATCCGAGAGAACTCGGAACGAACCGAACTTGCCGAGTTCGTCGGGGTCGAACTGCATGCTCACCCGCGTTTGCCCGCGCGGAACATCGAACACGCGCAAGGTGCCGTCCATGCCGAGCAGGGCAAACTCCCCCTGCCCCATTTCGTGAATGAGGATTCGCTCACCCACCGGCACGCTGAAATCGGGCGCGTCCTTCAGCGGATCGAGAACTTGCAGGCGACGCCCCTCGGGTGTGGAGATGATCCCGACGAGGCGGCGTCCGTAGGTGAACTGTGACTGGCCCGGATCGAAGCCGGGGCGGATAGACTTGAGCTTGCGACCGGTTGAGGTCTCGAAGACTTCAAACGTGCTGCGATCGGGACTGCGCACGATGATCGCCAGATGATCGCCGGTGACTTCGAGTTGTTCGTTCGCCACACGATCGGCCGGACCGAGTGACAGCGTTCGTTGCCAGAGCAGTTCGCCATCGAGCGGATCAACGACGAAGAGTCGGTTGCGCCACAGGAACGACGTGAACGTCGGCCCGAACGGACCGGGAGTTGTCGGGATACTGCGGTCCTGCAACTCAAGTGGAAGCTGCGTCCAAACCGGTTCTTCTTCGGCGAGCTGCAACGTGGACAGACCGGCTGCACCGTGAGCGAGGCCGATGGGAAACAGGTGTCCCGGCACATTCAACTTCTGTTTCTTCGGCCAGTCGTTCGGAACTGCGATGCGCACCGAGCCGCGCGGCAACATCGTCCGCCGGTCCATCACGACCACGTTTTCCTCGCGACTGTTTCCGTTTGGAAACGATTGAATGTTGAACTCGCACGACTGCTCGTTGGAAAGCCGGAATTGGCGAGCGAACGAACCGGGACGTTCAATGTTGACGCGTGCCGGAACGGGAGAGTGACGGCCTTCCGAGTCGGGTCGCCAGACATCTTCCTTGTCAGCGCGGGAAGTGATGATCTCCACGCGGCCAACCTCCCAATCCGGAGCTTGCGTCCGCCGCCACGCTTCCAGCGCGAGACGATTTTTCGGGAGACTCGCGACGTACTTGCCGCCAACCATTCCGTTCGTCAACTCGATGGCAGCGAACTCCGTGGCGAGTGACTCCAACTGATCCGCGGCCTCGTCAATGAAACCGGCACGCTCCCAGAGTTCGCTCAATTGAACGGCCGCTTCGGCCGCGACAGCCGGGTCGTCCGACATCCTGTTGCGCAGCCACAAAGTCTCGGCCGCTTGGGCCTCGCCATTCACCGCAAGCTGCGCGGCAAGACTGGCTCGCACCGGCTGCGCGATCTCGGTGTCATCGAACGCACGCACGAAACGCAATCGCGCCTCCGGCTCCTGCGCCGTGAGTTCCTGCTCAAACCAAGCGGCCTGCTGCGGCGGTTGTGGTTTCAGTGGCCGTTGCTGAGGTGACTCACCCTTTGCGTTCGCGACCCGTGTGAGCCGGTTCCACACGGCAGGCGAGATCGACCACGAATCCTCGCCGGGGGGCGAGTATCTTACGCTCGACGGCAGTCGATAGACGTTCTCAATGAGACTGGCCGACAGCCGATCACGCTCGTCGCGCGGCAGATGTCGGAAGCGACCGGCCAGAAATTGAAACTGTTCATCAGGCGTCTCGATCAGTCGTTCGAGTCGATCGCAATCGGCCGTTGACGGCGCGTCGGAACCGTTGAGTTTGGACAACAGCAACTGCTTGAGATGCCGCTTGGCCCGCAGTCGTTCTTCCGCTGCGGGCAATTCGCCCGTGACGACGCCAAGCAATCGCGTCTCCGCCGCCTCCGCACGACCGTGCGCCAAGTCGATCTCGGCGAGCACCAGTTCCCGTTCCGATTTGGTTCGCTGCACAGCCAACGGGGAATCGAGTTCGGCCCGAACGTGATCCGACTGCGGAAAGGCGATCAACGCGCGCGGACTCATTGAGTACACCTGATTTCCGGACGCGATCAGATGCCCGAGCGGGATCGGGCTGCTGAGCATCGAACTCCCCACGCTGCGGCCCGTCGCCATGTCGAGCGTCACCAGTCGTCCGCCCTCCACGGGGAGGATGAACCGAGTGCCGAAGCAAACTCCTCGACCAACCGATGGCCCCGTCGGGCAGCTCCAAAGTTCGGAGCCATCTGCGAGCGAGAGGCACTGGCAATTGTGTCGTCCCACCACCAGTACGCGCCCGTCCACAATGTGACTCACGACCTCACCATCGCGGCGCGGCGAAGTCCACAGACTCTTGCCGGTGAGTAGATCGAGACAGTGGACTCGCGCGGAACGAGGCGGCAGATAAGCGACTCGCCCCTCTGCCATCACCAGGCCCGATGCGAACCCGGCGTAACCATGAACCGGCGGGAGATACTCGCCCCGCCCGCGCGGTTGCTGCGCGTTCGGCAAGTCATCGACATGAGTCACCCACAGCAGCCGACGTTGCACCAAGTCGAGAGCGACAACCAAACCGGTGTTGGTCGGAAAGATCACGACTCCCTTCGACCGCGCCGGAACGCACGCTCGAAGTTGTCGGTCTCCATCCATTTCGCTGGAGCGCCCCAAAATGCAGACCGGTTGTGTCCAAAGCATCTCTCCCGAACCGGGTGCGAGCGATGTCAGATGAATCTGACCTTGCTGCTCGGTCACGCACAACAACTCGGATGAGCTTGGCAACGGCACTCCGAGAAAGGCAGCGCGACTCGGCGCGGCATTCCCACCGGGAGGACTCAAGCTCCGTGAACTTGAACGGGGCGAGTTTGAGCTGTTTGAGATCGAACCAGAAGAAATCGAAACCCGACCGTCGTTGATCCACGCCGCGCGCTGGCTCCCCGAAATGGGGGCTTCCACCGGAACGGCCATCAAACGGTTGCGAGTACTGGGACGCAGCCCTCTCGGCCTCGCATCGGTCTCGATCAAATCGTCATCATCATCGGCAGCGTCCAGTGCCGAGAATTCGGCGACTGTGTAAACGAATCGGCCATCCGACGACAGCATCCCTGTCCGCGAGTTCTCAAACCAAGATTCGGCGGTGGAGTAAAGTTGCGGGCTCGTCGCCCGCCCGAACTCGCGTCGGAACGCGGCATCCGTTTCGTCTCGCCCGCCCGCTTCCCGTGACGAGGATTCACAGGCAAAAGACCAGGTGGCCTGCCCGTCCGCGACATGGATCGCGCGCAGTTCACCGATGCTCCGAACGATGATTTTGTCGCGAACGACAATCGGAAATGAAGCACTACAGACTTGGCGATCCAAGTCCCGCTGTCGCACTTCAAACTGCTTGAGAAGCTGCTCGGCCTCCATTCTCTGGAGAGAATCGCGGCTGGTCGCAGCCCCGCGTCGGTCGCCCGTAATCGAGTTTGACTGCGTTGCCGAATGCTGCGTCGAGCCATGATTGGCTGCGATCCACGACGCCCTCAGCAGTGGAACGCTTCCTCGGACCACCCGGTTTCGTCGGCCATCACCTCCACCCAGCATCCACCCAAATCGGAAGAGCTCGTCTGTCTCACAAATCGCTTCACGGCCCGGAGCATCCGCGACTGCGGTCTCGACGGACAACGCCTCGGCCAATCGACGCAATTGTCTGGTGATTCGCGCGGCGTGAACTGGCTCGCGCAGGACTCGCTCGGCGAGTGTCGTGGCCAAGTCGATCTCACCACGATCGCGCCAAACCGCAATCAACCGTTCTGCGGCAGCGTAGCCCGCATCTGTCAGAAAGAACCGTTGCACGACGGACTGCAATCCGACGTGATCGGCATCCGACTTGGCTTTCACAAGCAAGGCGTTTGCATCCGCACCCAATTGTCGCTGGTACTGCGCCGCCAAGTTGCCGCCAAGGATTCGCTCAGCCTTGCGTTTGGCCGACAGCCCGCTCCGGTTCGTGCCGTCGTCGATAAAACAATCGAACGGCTGGTCGAGTACCCATTGCAGCAACACGATGCCGTTGGCCGTTGCTTTCGTACGCAGGCAATCCTCAGCTTGAGCCAATGCGTTTGAGAGTGTGCGGTCGCGGTAACACATCGACCACGCTGCCGACTCTTCGTCGGCCACCGCTAGACTGACATCCAGCCCGTACGACCAGCCAACAGCCGCGCAAGCGAATGCAACGATCCAAGAGCAGTGTCGCCCAGAATAAAACTCGTCCCGCTCCAACGCCGCCCGCTGAACATCTACGGGAGACGGGCCATTTCCAGTCTGCGATGGATCACAAGCGGCGGTGCTAGCCATCTTTGGAGTCCAAGACCGAGCGGCAGGAATGGACGATCACATCGCGTGGTGACGCAGGCGCAAACCGGCTGGATGCGAGGGATCGGGAAAGGAGCGTTTGAGGGATCGTCGATGATGAGCCATCAAAAAGAAAGCCCCGCCAGTCATGACTCAAGCACGACTGGCGGGGCTATTCCATTTTCAAATTGTCGTAACGCGAGTTCGCACTCAGTTCGCAGAAGCTTGATCGCAATAGTTCATCACATCGAAATCAACCTTTGCGAACCAGCCGAGTCACGGACTGTCCCGGGCCATGATCGTAACAATCACTTCCATGCCAGAGTGGGACTCCAGCGGCATAGCGTGCCGCAAGCATCAATACTTTTTCTTCGGTTCCAGGCTTCGCCGCTGTTGGGCCACTCGGGTCGATCCCGAGTGCCTCGAAGTCGATCTCCTCAAAGTCGCCGGAAAATTCAGTGGAGTATCCGTCCTCTGAAGCCTCCGCAACGAACGCGGTTTCTTCCACTTCTTCTTCAACGTCGTAGTCGAACGACATTCGCCATATCTCCAAGTAAACAGGAACCCAAGAACATGCAACAGGTGAACTTCATTTCGCAATCCGCGACCTCACTCGTCAACAAACGACCCACAACCAACAAACAAAGCGGACGCAGCACGCAAATGGTGGCGAAACAGGCGACCGAAGGTTCGTAACGATTGTGGGTAGAGGAGGCAGGCGGGACCGTTCAAGGAAGCGGGCGTATTCTCTGCCGATTTCAACAAATGTCAACAAGATTTTCCGGAAAACATTTGTTGCTGTTGATTCGCCAGAAGTACGGGGTTGGTGTGCAGCAACAACCCGCGTGGAGATCGTCACCCCGATCAACGGAGACGATTCAAATACGCGCGGGCTGTCATGACTTGCGCAACCCCCTCTTCGTGCAAGTATCGCTTTAAACTCAAGCCACAATCCGCGTCTTGCGATCACGTTCAACTCGAACACCCAAGAACATCTCCCGTGACGACTCACACCATTTTTGCAACAGACTGTTCGTCCGGATTTTGCCATCACACGATCCGTGTGAGCGTGTGGTTGAGTTGGCGTTTCGGGTTGGAGATTTTTGTACCTGAAGTGGATGGAGTCGGCGGCACCGGCTGATTCGGCGACTCAGGAGTGCCCGGTTGACCTGTATGCCGCGCTGAGTAGCGGCTGAGACGTGCGGTCGCGTTTCTATCGAGTGCCTCGCCCCCGCCCTACTCGGCGACACGATTCTAATCCGTGCCTGAGTGACCGACGTGGGCAAGGTCACGTCGCGCTGGAGGTTTTTCATCCTGAAGAGGGGCTGACAAGCATCACGAATTGCGAGTGTCGAGCTACGGGAGAAACGGTCGTCGCCAGGTCCGTCCATTGCATCCTGCGGAGGGGACGACATACTTCGGCCCGGCTCTCCGGAGCATTTTGAAGCCTCTTTTATTAGGACACAGACGATGAAGCGAGTTGGTGCGACGACACTCAAGGGAAACCCGGTTGATCTCAAGGGACGAGCCTTGGCGGTGGGAGACGCTGCTCCCGAATTCAAGCTGCAAGACAACGGCCTCGCCGATATCACGCTGGCCAGCAGCGCGGGCAAGACGCGAATCATCGCCACGATCCCGTCGCTCGATACGCCGACCTGCCATGCCGAAACGAAGCGGTTCAACGACGAAGCCAAGACTCTCGCCAACACCGAAGTTTTGGTCGTCAGTATGGACCTTCCCTTCGGCGCGAAGCGTTGGTGCGGAGCCGAAGGCGTGGAAACGGTGAAGACGCTCAGCTCGCATCGTTGCACGGAATTCGGTTACGACTACGGGGTTCTCATCAACGGCGGTCCACTCGATCGCTGCTTCTCGCGAGCCATCTTCGTCGTCAATCCCGAAGGCAAACTGACGCACGTCGAGTACGTCCCAGAAATCGCCAACCACCCGAACTACGATGCCGCTTTAGCTGCCGCCAAAGGGTGAGAGTGGTCACGCTGAAGTCCGGCTTTTCTAAAAGCCGGACTTCAGGCTTCATGATTTTCAATCGCCAGGACTCGACAATTACGTCAAATTCGACAGCGGCCCGTCGCCACAAAAATCGGGGTTGCCGAAGCGCTCGAGGCGGTGGCCGAAGCCGTGGGCGAGCGACAGGAGCAGGCGGTTGTGCGCCGTCTTCTTGTACTTCAGTGAGCGGCCCATTTGGAAATCGAGACCGTTCCCCAACAACACGAACGGGATGTTGTCGAGCGTGTGCGAGTTGCCCTTACCCAGTTCGTTCGTCCAGACGATCAGCGTGTTGTCGAGCAAACACCCCTGCCCGCCCGGTTCGGGTGTCTCAGCCAAACGCTGTGCGAGGTACGCCATCTGTTCGGCGTACCACTTGTTGATCCGCGTCAGTTTGTCCTGAGACTTCTCGTCGGTGTCCGGGTTGTGTGACAACTCGTGATGCCCCTCATCGACACCCAGCCAGCGCATCTTCGCCCCGCCGACCGAGTTCGTGTATTGCAGCGTCGCGACGCGGGCAAAGTCGTTGACGAAGCTGTTCACCATGAGATCGATGTTCAATTTGCTGAGTCGCGGCATGTTGTCGTTCTCTTCCTTGATGCCTGGCTCCAACTCGGGGACCGCGTGGCCGATCGCTTCCGCCGACGTGGCCTTCAACTCCAGTTCGAGTTCTCGCACGAAGGTCGTTTGCTCTTCGAGAAGCTGTCGATCTTGGGCATTCACGGCAGACGCGACCTTTTTCAGATCGCCCTGCAATTCGTCGAGGATGCTCTTGAGATTCTCTTGGTCTTTCATGCGACCGTAGAGCTTGGAGAACATCTGGTACGGATCGTCGATCGGCGTGATCGGCTTGTTGGCGCCGGAGTACGACATGCGTGTCCACGTATCGGCGCGATCGGGGACCATCACGCCAAACTCCAGCGATCCGAAACGTGTGCGTCGGCTGGCATCGGCCTGCAAGAAGTTCTTGATCTCTTGGTCGATCGAGATGCCGCTGGACCAACCGGCGGGCGTGTCCGATCCCCCCTGAATGTTGCCGGGGAAGAGTTCCGTCCCGGTGAGCAAACAACCGATGCCGCGCATGTGACTGTCGCCGTCGCCGCGCACTTTGTCACAGACGCCGTGCAGCGTGAGCAGCTTGCTTTTGAACGGTTCCAGCGGCGAGAGGCTTTCTTTCAGTTTGAAGTCCTCGCCCTCTTCTTCAGGCCAGAACGTGTTCGGCACGACACCATTCGGGCTGAACATGATGACCAGCCGCTGCTTGCGAGCCGTTTGATTGGCAAAGCCGAGGCTGGGCAGATTCAACACAAACGGCAGCGCCGCCGCACTGAGGCCAAGATCGCGAAGAAAATCACGTCGGGTGGAGTGGCTCATGGAAGGAATCCCATTCAAATGTCAGGTCAATCGTTCGGTGGCGTGACTGCGCAGGAATTCGGCGATCGCAGACTTACTGATCCGGCCCTGTGCGACCTCCAAAACGAAGTCCGCCAGTTCCGTTTCATCGACATGGATCTCAATGTGGTTCAGTTCGAGAAACACGATTGTTGTGGCTGTTCCAACCCGTTTGTTGCCATCCAGAAATGGGTGATTCTCAACGAGGTGAAACAGGTAGGCGGCAGCCATGTCAAACAGAGTCGGATGCAACCACTCTCCGCCGAAGGACGCTCTCGGCTGCGCCATCGCAGACTGAAGCAATCCGAGATCACGCACTCCCCGTCCACCGCCATACCTGCTGATCTGGTCTTCGTGAATGGCGACAACGTGTTCGCTCGTTAAAAAACGAGGGTTGAGTTTCATCAGTCACTCCGCCAACTTCCGCAGGGCATTTCCGAACTTGCGGTTCGTCTCGGCCAAGGCCGCCTCAAACTCGCTCTGCGTGATCGGCTCGCTCAGCGGAGTAATCGTGAGAACCTTGCCATCGGTCGTGATCTCCAACGGGGTTTCCGGTTCGATGTTCAACAGGTCGATCATGGGCTGGTCGATGACGACTGCCCAACTGTTTTCGTGCTTGGTCAACTGACGGATCATGATCGTTCCCTTCGACGAGGCGGCGACACCACATGGCGGCAATGTACCAATGCCCTTCGGACATGTCATTGAGCCACGCGGCTTCATTCAGGAGTCATGGAATTGTTCGTGTGAGTCAGTTCCATGCTGGAATGTCACCGTCACTAATACGGCTCAGCGAGCGGAAACAGTGGGCGGCTTAGGTTCGGCGGGTGTCAGCGTGCTGGTGGCGATGATCTCGACCAGCAGCTTGCGAATGTTGAAGTTCTCTTGGACGAAGGTCTGTCGCAATGCGTCCTTGGTCTGTGAACCGTAGGCTCGGATCGGTTGCTTGATGAGGGCGTGAAACAGTTGCTCGACAAAGGCGGCGTGAGTCTCCGGGCTGTTGGCCAAAAAGTTTGCCAAATCACGCACACCATTAAATTGGACCGTGTCGCCGTGACGAGTGCGGTACGCGCCGGACGCGACAATCGGTTTGCCAAGCTCTTCCTTACGAAATCGGCCGACGGCATCGAAGTGTTCCAGTGTGAACCCGAGCGGGTTGATCATCGCGTGGCACGACTGACACGATTCCGGCTTGGTTTGCAGGGCGACGCGGTCTCGCGTGGTGAGGTCGGGACGCAACTCAGCGGCCAGCGGCGTGACGGCCTCCGGTGGCGGACGCAGTGTTCGGCCGAGCACGCTGCGTGCGATGAAGACGCCGCGATGAATGGGCGAACTGGTCGCCGTGTACGCGAAGCCCGCCATCAAGTACGGGTGCGAGAGGACTCCGGCCCGCTCCTTCGAGTCGAGCGGCACCAACTGAAACGGCGCGTCCTCGGGAAGATCGACCCCGTAGAACTTCGCCAATCGCCCGTTCAACGAGAGTGAATCGGCGAGGAGTAACTGCCGAAAATCGGCCGACTCGCTCGACAGGACTTCATCGAGAAACAGTTCGAGCGACGTGCGCAGGTCGTTGGCGAGGACTGCGTTGAATTCGGGAAACCGCTCGGTGTCCTTGGTCACATCGGGAACGTGATCGACCTTCAGCCAACGGAGCAGAAAATCGGACAGCTTCGATTGCGTGCGCGGATCGGCGAGCATCCGCTCGGCGTGCGAGACGACTTGTGAACGAGTCGCCAACTCCCCTTTGGCGGCTGCGTTGAAAAGCGGCTGGTCCGGCATCGAGTCCCACAATCCGAACGCCATGCGCGAGGCCACGTCGTACGGGTTGTTGCTGCTCTCAACCGAACCGCCGACTTCGCGGTAAAGAAAGCGAGGAGACTTGAGGACCAGCAACACGACTCGTTTCACAGCGGCTTCGGGATCGGTCGCCCCTTCAAACTGACCGTCGATGATAAGCTGCTTCGTGTCGTCATCGAGCGGCCGTCGAAACGCGCGTTCGGCAAAGCGGCGGCAGAAGTCCTGCAACCGACCGACTCGATCCGCCGCGTCGCGCTTCGTGCCGGATAGTTCATCAAGGTGGGAGGCAACATACGTGGCGACTTCGATCGCCGCGTCGGTTGTCGCTTGGTCCCATTCCTTCGAGATCGAAGTAGCCTTCTCCCAACCGAGGCTCCGATCATCAGGAGGAAACGGCGTCGAGACCACGCACCACTGCGACGGCTTACTCGTGGAAAGGTTTCGCGCGGGGATGACCTCCGTCACGCGATGCGGCCGCTTCCATTCGAGAAAGATCGACGCGGGAGCGGGCGGCTTCTCCTTCGCCTTCTTGTCATCGACTCCCTGCTTGGCCTTCGAGAACTCCAGCCGCAACGCGTACGTTCGGCCGCCAATCAAGAAGATCGAACCGCGATGCTCAGTATCACTGCCCGACTTCACGTAGGCATCGACGAGCGGCTGGTTGAGGTCGTTGATCCAGAGCCGCGTCGCCTGGTTCGTGCGGACTTGGAACTCGTACTCGCCCGTGTCCGGCGCAAAGACGGCCCCTTCCCATTTGATCGAGAACTCGTGCGGTTCAAGTTTTTCGGCGTCGGGGCTTTTGTCTTGAAAATCGAACGCAACAACAGAGTCGATCCGTTCGAGGACTCGATCTTTTCCGTTGGCTCGCCGCGACTTGAAGTACTCGCCGCGCAACCCCGACTGCTTGTCGAGCTTCCCCGTCCCGCGAAACGTTCCAATCAGATCGGCCACGACGTTGCGGTACTGCCTGACCGTCAAACGCGACAGCTCGATGCGGGCTGGTTTGTTGCGAGCCTGCGCCGTCGGGGAATAGAAGCTGTCATGAATGAACTGCGAAACGAGACGCGCTTCCTCACCAACGCACGTCCCCGGCTTGTCCTCGGGCATGGTCTTGCTGACGTACTCGGTCAACTCGCCAACGGAACGGTCACCCACCAAAGGCTGAGGATACTTGTCGGTCGCTCCCTCCCCGTTAGCTCCGTGACACGCGGCGCATTTCTGCTTGTAGACCAACTCGCCAGTCAGCACTTCGTCGGCCGAGGCGACTCCCGCGAACAGAGCGATGCCCAGCGTGAAGGCGAGCGACACCGCAAAATGCGCTGGTGACAGGCGTGATGAGAGAAGAGCTTCGCGCAGCTTTGTGATCTGCATGAGGAGGGCTATCTGCAAGCGGCAGCTTGGGGGAGGTCTGGCATGGGGCGGGAGGGCTGGCTGGGGAGCGGGTTCTATCCCTCCATAGCTCCAATCACCACGAGCGGATCCTGAAATCTTTTTAAGGGCATTCCTCTGTCCCGGACCTTGGTTCCGCCGAAGCCTTGGTGCAACTCCCGCTGATAAATCGCCCCGTAGGATGGATGCCTCGTCCGTCTGCGTCTGCAACCTCGGGCGGACGAGGCGTCCATCCTACGGGGCACTCACTCAGGGCAATCGGCTTTTTCAAGTTGGGGTGCCACGGTCACG
>JAYTQJ010000452.1:0-3811 GCA_043746775.1 Schlesneria sp. | reverse complement strand
GCAAAAACCTAAATCCACCGGGGCAAGCCCGGTGGGGTTCACTTGTTTTAGGGTTAGTCCCGCTACGGCTCCAACACGATCTTGCCGCGCAGCGTTCCCTGCTTGCCGATCGTGTTGTCTTCTTGAAGTTGATGCGCGGCGATGGCTTCACTGAGCGGCAGCGTCTTGCCGATCAGTGGGTTCCAGCGGCCGAATTCGTGGAGCGTGTTGAGCTTGTCCGCTGCGGCACGTTGTTCTTCGGGGGTGCCGTTGAACATGGCGAAACCGATCAGCCGGAGGTCCTTCACGTAGAACGGGCCGACGGGGAACTCAGGCCGCGCGGCGCGACCGGCCATGAGTACGAGTCGGCCACGGGGAGCCATCAGACTGATCGTGCGATCCATCGTCGGTTCACGCAGGGTCTCGAACCACAGATGGACTCCGCCGTGTGGGATGCTGAATGCACGCAACTGATCGTCGAGGTTGGCATCGCGGTAGTTCACCGCCATGTCGGCACCGAGTTCCTTGCAGATCGCGAGGCTCTCATCGTTGCCGCCGGTTGTCGCCACGAACGCTCCCGCCGATTTGGCGAGCTGCACGACGGCCGAACCAACTCCACCCGCTCCCCCGTTCACGAAGACCACTTCGCCCGGCTTCAAGTTCGCGTGGAGAAACAGTCCCAAGTGCGCCGTCAGCCCCACGAGTGCTCCCGCCGCCGCCGCCGCATCCGTCATCTTGGAGGGAGTGGCATAGAGCCACCGCTCATCGACCGAGGCGTATTCGGCGAACGTTCCCTGACGCCCGAACAACCCCTGATTGCTGCCCCACACACGGTCGCCCACTTTGAACCGTTTGACCTCGGTCCCGACTTGCTCAACCGTCCCTGCCAAGTCGCACCCCAGAATGTACGGGAAGTGGTTAATCATCGAGACCGCACCGGCGCGGATGTAGGTGTCGATCGGGTTGACCGCGACGGCTCCCACTTTGACGAGGACTTCGTTGGGGCGAGGCTTCGGCGTAGGAAGCTCGCCGAATTCAATCACGGACGGTGCGCCGGTGTGGCGGATAAAAGCGGCTTTCATGAACAAGACTCCCGATGCGGTGTGATCGCGGACAGCACGGCCTTGAGGAACAAGCGGCCACCCACGCGGGCGGGATTGTAGCCGCCACCCGTTGGCGTCGGAATCGACCCACGTTGTTGAAGCTCGACACCCGTTCGGCGGAATGACTCGTTCGATCACAAAGGGGATGTCGCTCATCGCGCCAGCTCAGGACGAACTTGAATCGTTCTACCGCGAGTCTCATTAGCCACTCAATCCGCGCGAGCGAACAGAACGCGTTGCCAAGTGTTCAAAAAAACATCCCCAAAACTTCACTCAAGCCTTCGGGAGTCCGATTGGGTCAATTCGCGCGACGTTGCGAAGTCTGCCAGTCGAACGGCGGGCCAACGTGCGTGAGAAGCCTTGGCGGTTCGCAGCCGATCACATCCGTCGCCCACACACGACGCGACAGACCGAGATCGACAACACCGAATTTCGTTGAGGCCACTCGATGACTGATGGGTCCGCTCACGTCCACACCATGGACGATCTGCGCCGTTACGTACACGACACGCTGTGCCGTCACGAGAATCTCGTGGCGGATCAGTTTGTGTTGCAGGTCATCCCGCTCACACAGGCTGGCAAAAACTGCGGCTTGCAGTTCATCTTGCGAGGACCGCGCAGCGTCAGGCTCGGAGCGGTCTGGGCGTCGCAACAGAATCAGCTTTACTTCTATGACGCACGCGGCGAACGCTTCCAAAAGGAATCGTTGACGCAATCGATCCAAGTGATCGAAGCCGCGGCTTAGCAGCCGTAGGGTAAGCGTCTCGCTTGCCCGTGATTGCAGTTGAAGAATGGGGTCTCTCCGCCACTCGAGTTGATCGTCGTAGAGTAGGCGGCCGCCTGCCCCAACCGATGCCCGTCATCAGCGCGAGGGGACCGACGAGAACCCAAGTCACAACCTGCGCCCTTCCCGGCCGGCGTTTAAACAGGACGCGGCCCAAGCCTCCAGCATCCGACTCCTCCGCTTCACTTTCGCATTCGGCCAGTCGCTCATCGAGCAGCCATTTCAAGACGCGTGACCGATTGGTGTGCGGCGACCTCACACCCAACGACAGCAGTGGTTGCCACGTTGGTTGTCTCCCTCAAGGCGGTCGCTAGCATAGGCCCGCTTTTCAAGAACCGTCCATTGCCGAGAGTGCCTTTCTGATGTTGTCGTCGCGAGAGTTCTGGCGTGCGTTCGCGATTCTTGTCGTGGGTGGGGCGTGTGCGGCGGTGGCGGGAGTTTGGGTTTGTGGTTCGCCTCCGCTTGCGGCGGGACCGAGCGAATGGCTGGGCTGGTGCTGGCGTGTGACGGGAGTTCTGGCGGCAATTGTGGCGATGGCGGCGTGGCTGGCACGGCGATACGTCCAGCGGGTCGTGGTTCCGGTCAACGAAGTCACCGTTGCTGTGGACCGCTTCCTCGCGCGTGATCTCAATGCGACGGAACTGGCCAGTCTGAGTCCCAACAGCGCCGAGGCATTTCCACGGCGGCTCGTGAACGCGTATGAGGCCATGTCCCGTCGCGCGACCGCTCGCATTATCGAACTGGAGCGTTGGCGAGACTCGCTCGACCAGAACAACCAGCAACTGGCCATCGTTCTGGAAGCGATGGTCGAAGGGGTCATCGCGGTGGATGCTCAGGAACGCATCCTGCTCGCGAACGGTGCCGCGATCAGAATGCTCGACCTGAAGCCGACCGGCCTGACGGGCCGTCGATTGTGGGAGGCCGTTCGTCTGCCGAAATTCCAAGAGTTGCTCAGTCAGGCGTTGGAGAGTGGAGAGCAGCAGCGGATCGAGATCGACGTGCCGAGAACGCAATCGGTGCTGGCCGCCGTCATGTCGCGACTGCCGAGCGAACGGAATTCTGGCGCGGTCCTCGTCCTGCATGACGTGACGGACTTGAGGCGACTCGAAAGCTTGCGTCACGACTTTGTCTCGAACGTGTCGCACGAATTGAAGACACCACTCGCCGCAATCTCGGCCTACTCCGAAATCCTGCTCGACGGAGCACTCGAAGACCCCGACAACAATCGCAGTTTTGTCACTCGCATCGGTGAACAGGCGGATCGCCTCCACACCCTGATTTTGGAGTTGCTCGAACTGGCGCGGATGGAGTCGGATGAACCCGCCTTCGATCTGACCGCGATCGATGTCAGCGAGATCTTGATTGAGTGCATCGACGAGCATCAGAACGTGGCGAAGTCGAAGAGCCTGTTGTTGGAAACGCAGGCTCCTTCCGATCCACTTTGGGGACTGGCCGACGAAGAAAGCTTGCGGACGGTGGCCGACAACTTGCTCGACAACGCCATCAATTACACCCCTTCTGGCGGACGGATCGTCGTGCGTTGGAAGCGCGACGCGGATGGGATCGTGATCGAGATCGAGGACAACGGCGTCGGCATCGCAAAGGAAAACCAAGCCCGCATCTTCGAGCGGTTTTTCCGCGTCGATAAAGCTCGCTCGCGCGAAGTCGGCGGGACCGGACTGGGACTGTCGATCGTCAAGCACCACTGTCAGGTGTTCGGTGGACAGGTTCGAGTGACCAGCCAACTCGGAAAAGGAAGCACGTTCACGGTAAGGCTCCGCGCGGCCGAGCCACCTGGATGAGCCACGCTCAGCCTCGTCGCATCTCCCGCGTTTGAAGGGCCATCGTCCAGTTGGTCCTGAGAAACCTGTAGGGTGGGACCAGCTCGCTTCGAGCGCCGGCCCACCATCGTGCAATCACTGGACATCACGGTGGGCCGGCGCTC
>JAYTQJ010000451.1:0-3815 GCA_043746775.1 Schlesneria sp. | reverse complement strand
ATTTTTCGCGGCGAAATATGAACTTAGAACCACCTGACCCCGGCTTCCACAAGGGGCAGGACATGATCCACAGACTCAATCGAAGATTGATTCTGCACAGCCCCTTGGCTTTGTTGGCCGGACTTCGCTTCTGGACGATACGCCTCGAAAACAGAAGTCCGGCTTTCGGAAAAGCCGGACTTCAAGACACCCAGCGGCACCGCGTTCCAATCGCACTCAGTCGAGCCGCTTCACGCGGATGTTCTTGAAGTGAACGGTGCTGCCCGGGTCGTGAGCCTGGAGAGCGAACGTCCCCTTGTCGATTTTGCGGGTGAAGTCCCCGCCCGCCTGCTTGTCGTCCGGCTCGGTGTAGTCGGTGACGACTTTGTCGTTGATCTTGATCGTGACGTGCTTCCCTTTCACGGTCACGGTCTCGGTGTACCACTCGTTGTCTTTGACGTGCAGTTCGAGCACATCTTTCACCGCGTACAGGCTTCCGGTCTTCTTGGGATCCTTCTTGCCGACGGGGCTGTTGTTGACCTGCGCTTCAAAGCCGTACTTCGGCCAGCCTTCGTCCTGAAACTGCGTGTGGAAGTAGATGCCGCCGTTGGCTTCGGTTTCGGTTTTCACATCGACGCGCAGTTCAAAGTTCACGAACGGCTTGTCGTCGCCGACGTAGAAGAGGTGGCTGCGTTGCCCGTTGGCCACTATGGCTCCGTCGGCGATTTTCCAACTCTCTTTGGCTTCGTTGATCTTCCATCCCTCGAACGACTTGCCGTCGAAGAGCTGCACAAAGCCCTCCTTGTCAGGCTCGGCGGCTTGGATCGAACCGGCACAGGCGAGTGCGGCAAACATCAAACAACTCAACAGACGTTTCATCGGGACTCTTTCTTCATCAGGTGGAACAGGAAACAGGGTGGGACATCGGAACAGGGCGGAGGTCAGACGGGCGGGCACTCGCGAAGTCCGGCTTTTCTTAAAGCCGGACTTCTGTTCGGAGTGCATCGCCTCGAAAGGAAGTCCGGCTAACAAAGCTAAGCCGGACTTCAGGCGGGTTCGCGATCGCGCAGGCTGCGACTACTTCTTGGCGGCGGGCGGTTGGATTTCCATCACCTCGACCTTGCGAATGCAGACTTTGCTACCGGGGTCGTGTTGCTGGAACGCGAAGTGGCCTTCTTTGAACGTTTGAGCGAAGTCGAGGTACTCGTACAACTCGTTGCCATCGACGGTGATCTTGATCCGCGTGACAGCCTTGTTGCGCCACACGTCGTCGCGGACTTCAAGGTCATAAGTGAACCAAACATCGGGTTCGACGAGACGCTTGTAGACGTGGCACATTCCATACAACGAGCCTGTTCGGATCGGGTCGGTGTGCGTACTGTCGATCTGGGCTTCGTAACCGTCGCTAAAACCGGGCTTGCGAGTTGTCCGGAAGTACAAGCCCGAGTTTCCCTTGTCGTTGATCTTCACTTCGGCTCGATAGCGAAAGTTTTTGTACGGCCCTTTCGTGCAAACCAGCATCGAAGCTGGCCCCGATCCACAAATGGCGCCGTCTTTGACTTCCCACACACTCGCCTCATTCCCAATCTTTTCCCAGCCTTCCAGCGTCTTGCCGTCAAACAGAAGGATGAATACCTCCTTGTCTGGCTCGGCGGCGCGGGCCAATCCAGCAAACGCGAGTGAAACCAACATCAACCAAGTCAAACGGTGCTTCATCGGGAAACCTTGTTTTGAGGGGAGGCAGGAAACTCGGGCGGTCAACAAGCGCGTAGTGTGCCTGCGCGCGAGCGTGCTGTAAATCGTGTGGCGGGCGTCTTCGAGGCCATTCGACAGCGACTCAGCTTCCGTTGAAACTTTGCCCTCGAACGCTACACTCTCGCCCGTCGTAGAATGTGTCACGCAAGGTGTGGGTGGCGGTCTGAGTTGTTTGCGGAGCCGAGTATTGGCTGAGCGGCAACTCCTTGTTGGTCGGTTGCAGATTGGCTGCACTGGCCGCAGACCGCCTGCCAACCGAAGTCGCAGGTAGGAAAGCCAAGATGTCGATTACGAAAGAGAAAAAGACCCAAGTCATTCAGGAGTATCGTCGTGCTGAGAACGATACGGGGTCGCCTGAAGTTCAAATTGCAGTCTATTCGTCGCGGATCGCGGAACTGACGGAGCACCTGAAAGGTCACGTCAAGGATCATGCCGGTCGCCGTGGACTGCTCATGCTGGTCAGTCGGCGTCGTCGCCTGCTGAAGTACCTCGAAGCGACCGAACGTTCGCGGTACACGGAAATCATCTCCCGCTTGGGATTGCGGAAGTAATCTGCGGCCAGCGGTTCGCAGCCGCTGGCCTACGGTCGGCGGCTCGTCTGCGGCGACGAGCTTATCGCCATCGTCGCGAACTCCGCCGTTGTCGCGATCTCACTGTTTTCACTCTCCCGTACCGAAGGTCTTGGCCCGTTGAGGCCGACTTCGGTTGGCGGCTGCCGTCATTGTTGCGTGCGGCCCTCCCCCATTCTTTGCAGGAAATCACACATGAAAGTTACTGTCGAACGCGAATTTGCAGGAAGAACACTCAGCCTCACCACAGGCGAAATGGCAAAGCAGGCTGCTGGAGCGGTGCTGGTCCGGTTTGGAGACACCGTGGTATTTGTGGCCGCTCAAAACGGACCGTCGCGGCCGGGGATCGACTTCTTTCCCCTGACATGCGACTACCGAGAGCGTGTGGCGGCTGCGGGCAAGTTCCCCGGTGGGTTCCTCAAGCGTGAGGGCCGGCCGACGATGAAGGAGATTCTGACCAGCCGATTGACCGACCGACCCATTCGCCCGCTCTTCCCGGAAGGGTACGTCGAAGAAGTCCAGATCATGTCGAATGTTCTCGCCTCAGATGGCGTGAATGATCCCGATGTCCTGTCGATCATCGGAGCGAGTGCCGCGCTCTGCCTAGCTCCGGTTCCATTTCAAGGTCCGATTGCTGCGGTTCGCGTCGGCATGATCGACGAAAAATTCATTCTGATGCCGACTCGGGCTGAGATGGAAACCAGCAAGCTCGATCTGGTCGTCGCGGGCAGCACGACCTCGGTCCTGATGATCGAAGGCTTTGGACACCAATTGCCCGAAGAGCAAATGGGCGACGCCATCATGTTCGCTCACCGCGCGATCGTCGAACTGTGTGCGTTGCAGGAAGAGCTCGTCCAAAAAGTGGGCAAGCCGAAGTTCGTTGCAGCCGAACCAGTCAAGAATCCGCTCGATGCTCCGCTCCGCGAAAAGGCTTATGCGCGACTGCAAGAAGCGAAAGTCGCCGGCGCGAAGAAGGAACGTCGGGGAGCGGCCAAGGAATTGAAGACCGCGCTCATCGAAGAGTTCTTTCCGAACGGAGCCGACAAAACTTCTTGCGGTTGCAGCAAGGAACAGTTCTCCGCCGCGTTCGGCAATCTCGAATCGCGCGTGGTGCGCGATCTGATCCTCGAGAAGAAGCTGCGCCTAGACGGCCGAACGCTCGGCGATCTGCGAGCGGTCTCGTGCGATGTCGGCATGCTGCCGCGAGTCCACGGTTCGGCCGTGTTCACCAGAGGTGAAACGCAATCGCTCGCCACGATCACGCTCGGCACCACCCGCGACGCACAGCGCGTGGACGGGCTGTTCGAGGAAGTTCAGAAGACGTTCATGCTCGACTACTACTTCCCGTCTTATTCGGTCGGCGAATGCCGTCCGATTCGCGGGCCGGGCCGTCGCGAGATCGGCCACGGAGCATTGGCCGAACGGTCGGTCCAGTCGGTCATTCCTGTGGGAGAAAAGTTCCCGTACACGATTCGCGTGATCTCCGACATCATGGAATCGAACGGCAGCAGT
>JAYTQJ010000450.1:0-1696 GCA_043746775.1 Schlesneria sp. | reverse complement strand
TTCTCAATCACACGGCCACGTCGAAGCTCCGTGACCGTGGCACCCCATCTCCCAAATTCAACAAGGCGATGGCCGCTGGATCAGCGGTGACGGACTTTCAATTCTCATCCGTGCTGCGCGGAAATCGCTCGATCGCAACGTCGTCGTTTTTGATCCGGGTAATGCTGATGCGCATCGTCGCTGGCAAACCGTCCTTGAGCAGGCCACGCCGATTTTCGATCTCGGCCCAGACGCGAACTTCCTGGCTGACTTCGTTGACGATCGGCGCGATGTGTTTGACCCGGCCTTCAAAGCGGCTGGTCCGATTCGGTTCTGCACCCGACACTTCAACGACGACCGCCGCGCCCCGTTGAACACGCGCACTGGACGCCACCGGAACAAATCCCTCGACGCGCATCGTGTCAAAGTTGGCGATTTCCACGACGACTTCACCGGCACCCAAGGCTTCCCCCGGTTGCTTGTTGACCTGCAGGACGACGCCGGAAAACGGTGCGACGATGCGATACGAGTCGAGCGTCACTTCGGCTTCCCGTGTCTTGAGCGCCGCCATGCTCAGCAGAAAATCGGCCTGCTCCAATTGCAGCACTGACTTCTCCGCCGCCATTCGCAGTTTCTTGACATCGATCTCCGAGATGCCGCCCGGGATCGACCGGTTCAGTTCCATTGCTTTGGAGTATTCCAGCGTCGCCAATTCACTGATCTTTTTGTTCAGGCGCAGCTCGATCGTGTTGGTCATCTCCTTTTGAGCGACGGCCAATGCCTGCCGCGCCATGTCATCGCGAAGCAAGGCGACAACTTGCCCGCGCTCGACCTCGTCCCCTTCGGACACCGACACGGTCTGCAAGATTCCCAGACGCGCACCCGCCAGCGACGCGCGACGAATGAGAGCCACCCGGCAGTTCGACACGACAATCGGTTGATCCGGCGGCTCCGCGTCAACGCGACCCGCGACCATCAGAACGGCCCCGAGCCAGGTCATCATGCGGCGCGTGTTCATGAGCGAAGTCCCTCCACTTTGGGTTGCCATTGTCGGCGGAGGCTAACGCGGTCCGTCCGATTGACCTAGATCAATTCCGCACTTGACCGAAGTGTTGGTTTCGATGAGCCTCCGCCAAAATGTGCCGTGCGGCAGTGATCCATCGAAGGCCAAATCTCTGGGGTGAGCATGTCGGATCGTCGCGGGGTGTCACCCGTTTTTCAGCGACATGGCCACGAGCGTGACGACACGAGGGGAGTCACGTTCGCGGATGAAATTCCCGCCGCAGACGCGACATCGGACCCGGAGTGTCATTCCGGGGAAACGGCCGACACGTCTGGAATTGAAGCGTTCGCCGTCCGGGTGCATCAGTCTCTCAATCCCTCGGAAGTCGCGACGGTCGCCGTTCAAGAGCTGCGACCGATTCTGCGTTGCGAGCGAGTCAGCTTTCTGAAACGACGCGGACGGCGGTTTCGCCTGATTGCCGCGAGCGGCCAGCCGGGGCAGCCTCCTAGGTCGAGGCAGGCTTCACTGCTGGAGCAGATCGTGGCCGCCGTCTTGCCGCGAGGTGAGCGGTTTCTCTACCCCGAGGATCACCTCACGTTGCCCGACGATTTGGCTCGTCGACTCGCACGCTACTGGGAAAACGCCAACGGTCAGATGATCCTGGTGGAGCCTGTTTTTTCCATCCTGCCAAGTCAGGATGGGATCGCCTCGCAG
>JAYTQJ010000449.1:0-8659 GCA_043746775.1 Schlesneria sp. | reverse complement strand
ACAGCCACGCAAAGCCGTGACCGTGGCACCCTGAAAGCATGCCTTTTCTTTTCGGATAGCCTCTCAGATATCTACAACAGCCGCCTGAGTCTGGATTTGCACCAGCGGCACAATCTGGCCGCAGCCCGCACCGGGACAAACAGAGGTGACCGCGTCCCAAGTCTCTTTGCTTTCGAGGTTCGAGTTCCAAAACGGCCATGTCCGACACTGAGCGGGTCGCACCGAGTAGACCGAGCACTTTCGAGTGGCCCCGTCGAAGAAGGTGCAGTCGCCGTTTGCAAACTCACGCAGCGAGACTCTTCCGCTCACAAGCTTTGTGTGATGGATGCGGAATTCCCCGATGCTGATGCCTCGGTGATCGGCGATCTGTTGCATCTCTTCGTCGCTGACCCAGACGTAACCCGGCTCGCCGGTGCAGCAATCGCCGCACTGAGTACACGTAAAGGGAAGGCCATCCTTATACCAAGGCTGTTCACTCATCGACTTGCTCCGTTGAAATGGGGTTGGATTTGGAGCGTATGTCTGACGCGAACTCGACGCAACTCGGTCACATTGAATGAAACTCGTCGGATCGAGCGTTATGATCCCGCCCGCAACGTCACTCCTTTTCGATCCTTACGAACCCTCCGCGAGTTCCCCCGCACATGTCGAACGTTACATACAAGTCTGCTGGTGTTGATCTGGAACTGTACGACGAAGCCATGCGTCGGTTGCCCGCTTTGATGCAGCGCACCCACACGCCGCGAGTCCTGCCGCTGGCGGATGCCTTTGCCGGGCTGATGAGACTCAACAAGGCCAGTCGTCCCGGCCAATCGACCTATGACGATCCCGTGTTGGTTTCGGGAACGGATGGCGTTGGAACGAAGCTCAAGGTGGCGCAGCAGGTCCGGCGGTTCGACACCGTGGGAATCGACCTCGTAGCCATGTCGGTCAACGACGTGCTGTGCCTCGGGGCGGAGCCGCTGCTGTTTCTCGACTACCTTGCGCTGGGGAAGGACAACCCGGACCTGATTGCGTCGCTGGTGAAGGGGGTCAGCGACGGATGCGTCGAGTGCGGAGCGGCACTGCTCGGAGGTGAGACGGCGATTATGCCCGACATCTATTCCGGCGAAGACTTCGACATGGCCGGGTTCTGTGTCGGCGTGGCCGAGCGAACGCAACTCATCGACGGCCAAAGCATTCGTCCTGGTGACGTGGTAATCGGCGTCCCTTCGAGCGGGTTTCACTCGAACGGCTACAGCCTGATCCGCAAGGTGGTCTTTCAAATTGCCGGACTAACAGTCGATCAACACGTCCCCGAACTCGGTCGCACCGTCGGTGAAGTCCTCATCGAACCGACGCGACTCTACCCGAAGCTGATTCTCGAAGTGTTGAAGACTCAGCGACCGAACTCTGTCATCTCCGGTTTGGCTCACATCACCGGTGGCGGACTGAAGGACAACATCGAGCGGCTGCTTCCGGAATCGTGTCGCCTCGCAATTGATCGACTCGCTTGGCCGATCCCACCCGCGTTCACATGGCTTCAAAAACTCGGCGGCATTGATCGCGATGAGATGTTCCACGTCTTCAACATGGGGATCGGCTTCACGCTGATCGTGCGTCCCGAAAGTGTGGATGCGGTGCGAGGCGAACTGACGCGCGCGGGGAGTCCAAACTGGGTGGTGGGAGAGATTCGAGCCGGTTCGCGCGGGGTCGATTACCTCAATTGAAGTGACTCGGTAGTCGGCAGCGATCAAGGAAGTAAGCGTATGTCCGTGGTTCGGTATCGCCGCGTGTTGGCGGCGTTCTTTCGCAACGCCCTCGTGCGCGAGATGTCGTTTCGCGGTAACTTCTTCATCACGCTGATCACGCGCGGCTTTTGGTTCGCCGTGCAGATCATGTTGTTTGACCTGATCTACCGACGAGTGCCGCAGATCAACGATTGGTCGCGGGCCGAGTACTTCGGATTCATGGCGACGGGGATGCTTGTCAACTCCATCGTCGAAGCCTGCTTCATGCCGAACTGTGCCCGGTTCAGCGAGTTGATTCGCACGGGCGATCTCGACTTCGTGCTGCTCAAGCCGATCGACACGCAGTTTCTTGTGTCGCTGGAGAAGCTGGAACTGTCGATGGTCTCGCAGATGGCATTCGCCCTCGGGTTGCTCGGCTACTCGTTGGTGCAAGCCGGTCGCCCGATCGAGGTAGTTGCGGTGATCTTGTATTTGCTCTTAGTCGCGGCAGCAGTGACGTTCTTTTACAGCCTCATGATCGGCTTGGCGTCGCTGAGTATCTTCTTCGGGCGCAATCAGGGGCTGCTCGACTTCTGGTTCTACGTCACGATCTTTGCCCGCTACCCGAGCAGCATCTACAGCGGATCGCCGACGGGTGAGGTCGTGCGATTCGTGTTCTCCTACGTGTTGCCGATCCTGCTCGTCGTGACAGTTCCCGCGCGAGTGCTGCTGGGCAAGACTCTCGAACCGAGCTGGTTGGTCGCGATCACGCTGCTCGCGGCGGGGACGACATTCGTCGCAGCACGAGCCGTGTTTCTCGGGTCATTGCGACACTACCGCAGTGCCAGCAGTTAACCGCCTGTTGAAAAACGTAGCACAGGCGGCTCGCCTGTGTTTTCCAACTCGAAATGTGAGCAGGCGAGCCGCCTACTCTACATTCTTCAACCGCCTGTTGTTTTTCAACTGCCTGCTAATGGACGACGCGAGTCCGCTCAAGCCAGCTTGGGCGATCGGGACGGCCTACTTCTTGCGTTTCTTCGCTGGTGGCTCTTCCTCGTCGTCGTCCATGTCGAACGCATCGATGTCGTCCAGCGACGAATTGTTCTGCGAATCCAACTCGTCACTGCTGTCAGAAAGGACATCCGCGTTGGAGTCACCGAGTTCGGAATCCGAAATCGCAGACGAATCATCCATTTCAACGTCTCCCGACTCGGCATCGTCCATCACTTCGATAGCGGCATCGTCGTCGGCAGACGAGCTGGTAGCGGGAGCCGCTTTGCGTCCGGGGATCAACAAAATGAAAGGCATGAGGGCGACCAGAGCGGCGGCCAGTAACGCCGCCCCAACCACCGCTTTCATGTTCGTAGAGAGACTCTCTGCCTGGTTGAGGAAGACCATGACCAGCAAGTAGACCAAGACGCTCGCCGGGATCGCGGCGACCAGAGATGTCAAAGCTCGTTGTATGCGTCCCACGAGTCATTTCCTGAAAGAGAGCGGACCATTTCGGCGCAAGAACGAACGCCGATCATGGCTCCGCCGGGAGATCGTTAGCAAGATCGGCTGAAGAGGCATTGAGGTTACAGGCGATTCTTTCGCGAGCAGCAGCACGAGGACTCGCCGGTTCGATTGTGCGGCCTCTACCGATTCGGCGAATCGTGCGACCTCGCAGTTTGGCGAGAATGCCGCTGAGAGGCTATCCGAGAAGTCGTGAGCGAGCAGGCCGCGAGTTGGGGGCTACGGTCACGGCTTTGCGTGGCCGTGCTTTGATCGTAGCGAAAGCACGGCCACGCAAAGCCGTGACCGTGGCACCCAACTCAGGGCCTGCTCGCTGCTAATGGCGACACGACTTCTCGGATAGCCTCTCAATGCGTCGTGTTCAATTGAAGATATCTGCTCACTCGTGGCTACGGTTGTCAGTGTAGTTCCCGCTCCTCAACGCGACCATGCGCGCTGGCGTTCCGTTTGTGGCATGGCTAGCATCCGACCGTCGCTGGAAGTCGAGGCCGCAAGCGCTGCGGTTGTCCGTTCCATTCTCTGTCCTGCAGTCGTCGGGGGATTCGACAGGCGATGCTTCGAGGACCGCATGGGGCGGTTACTTCCATTTCCATCGGACTCCGCAGTCTCAATTGCTTCAGGGTGGGAGCGATGTTCCAAGCGCGGTCCTCTGCAGGCGGGCTATCTGATGCGGATCCAAGCCAGTTGCGAATCGTGCTTCCATGATTTTGCGGTCGCCTCGACGGCGGCGGGCAAACGGGTGAAATGCCCCGAGTGTGGTGAAGCCGTTCGCGTGCCGATGGACGACGGTGACGACGAACCCGCACCACGCCGGTCTTCCGGTGGCAAACGCAAATCGGGAAGCAATTCCGCGGGTGGCAACAACTCGGTGCTGATCGGCGCGGCGACGGCCGGTGGCGTGGTGATTGTCGGGCTGTTGTTGTTCATCGCACTCAAGCCCGGTGCGCAGCAGTTGCCGCCGCCACCCAATGTCCTCGCTGCTGTGGCACAGTCGGCACCGGTCGTTGCTCCGTCGCCGGTGGCTCAACCGACCCCAACAAACGTCCCCGCGCAGCCGGTCGCCAACGCGAATCCTGCAGCGCTCAATCCAACAACCACCGGAACAGTCCCGCCCGCGACTCCCACATCGACGGCACTCACTTCGCCCGCAGCCGCTCAACCGATCGGCACGGCTCCCGCAACGGGAACGGTCCCCACGGCAACGACTGTCGCAGCGGCTCCCTCCGGTACGGCGGCTTCCGTGGACGGAGCGACCGCCCCCAAGAAGGCCCTCGAAAAACTCGACTATGAGCAGCTCATCGCGCTCGTGAAACCGTCCGTCGTGCGGATCAACGTGATCGGCCAGGAAGGGCCGAGCGTCGGCAGCGGCTTCGTCGTGAACATCGATGGGACGGTCATCACGAACTACCACGTCATCACCGGCGCGAAGAAGGTTGAGGTCGAGTTCGCGAATGGGACGAAGGCCAAGGGGCTGGGCTATCGCGCGGTCAACACGAAGAAGGACATCGCGATCATCAAGATCGAAATGCCCGCCAGTGCGCAGACGGTCGTGCCGCTCGCGGAAGCACTCCCCGGCGAAGGTGCCGAGGTGATGGCGTTCGGCGCACCGCTTGGTCTGTCGTTCACATCATCAAAGGGAATCATCAGCGCGCTGCGGAAGGAAGAGGAAATGCGAGACCAGTTGGGAGCCGATGTCCTCGGCAACTGGCTGCAGACCGACACTCCGATCTCGCCGGGCAACAGCGGTGGGCCGCTCGTGGACCGCTACGGTCGCGTGGTCGGCATGAACACGATGCAGTTGACCAGCGGCCAGAATCTGAACTTCGCGGTGTCGGCCCAGGACATTCAGGAGGAACTGAAGAAAGCTCCTCCGGAGGTCAAGGAGTTCAAGCCGGAAGACCTCAAAGAATACACGAAGTCCATCTCGCGCAAGTTGGCCAGCGAAGAGCTTGGCACCGAACGAGGTCGCAAACTCTTCGCCGCTGTCGAGGAGATTTTTCTGCTCAACGCAACCGACCGAAAAACAGTGGCACTCGACGCATCCGGACGCATCTGGACGCGAGTGATCGTCAAATCTCAGGGAGCGATCGAGAAGTCGAAAATTCAGTTGTCGTTCGGCGAGCCAGCCGCCGACGCGGCGGTGATGTTTGTGATCCTCGAACTGAAGAACTCGCGCAAAGGAACGGCGGGAACACAGGAACTGAAGATCACTGCACAACTGATCTGCGCCGAGCCTCACGCCAAGAAGTCCGAGTCCCCGTATGTGATGGTCTGGAAGGAAGAGGAAACCATCGGCACGATCGCACTCGGTGCCTTGGTCGAAGGGAAGTTTCCCAAACAGGCCGACGAGAAGCTGGCCAGCTTCTTTGGCAAGTTTCGATCGGCTTACATGAAGGCCGTCCGCGAACAGAAGGAAGCGGACGACAAGGCCAAGACAGACGGCGGCGACAAAGACAAAGCAGCCTCGACGGAAGCGAAAAAGGATTCGGCCAAGTGACTTCCAGTTCCGCTTCGCAAGACGCGCCCATTGAAAATGCTCGTTCCTCCGAGCCGGGTTCCTCGACGCTGACGACGTGGGATGCGGTGAGTCTGATCATCGGCATCGTGATCGGCAGCACGGTCTTCAAGACTTCCGGGCTGATCTTCGCCAACGTCCCCGGCCCGTGGTGGGGGCTTGGCCTGTGGGTCGTCTGCGGCGGATTGTCGTTTGCCAGCGCACTCTGTTACGCGGAACTGGCGACGGCCTATCCGCGACTCGGCGGCGAATACAACTACCTGACGCGAGCGTTCGGGCCGTGGGCCGGGTTTCTGTTCGGGTGGGCTGAGCTGTCGCTGATCCAAACAGGCAGCATCGGCGCGTTGTCGTATGTCTTCGCCGAGTACGCGGTGAAGGTCTTCACTTTGCAAGACAGCGCCATGATCTGGCTCGCGCTGGCTGCGGTCTTCGTGCTGACGGCGCTCAACATGCTGGGCGTTCAGGCGGGGAAGCGAACTCAAAATGTCCTAACCATCGCAAAGCTTGTCGGCATGGGACTGCTCGTCATCGCGGGGCTGAGCGTTGCCGGAAGCAGTTCGCTCGCTGTTGAAAAACCGATGTCCGATGCGGGCTGGCCGTTCGCGCTGATCCTCGTGCTGTACGCCTACGGCGGTTGGAATGACGCGGCATTCGTCGCGGCGGAAATGAAAGATCGCTCGCGCAACATCCCGCGCGCACTGTTACTCGGCATCGGAATCATCACCGTGTGGTACGTCCTGCTCAACGCGGCATATCTCGGCGCGTTAGGTTTCGAGGGCCTGCGCGCTTCGCATCAACCGGCGGCCGATGCGTTCGCGAAAGTGGCCGGCGTGAGTGGCGGGCGGGCGATGAGTGTCCTCGTGATGATCTCGGCGCTGGGGAGCGTCAATGGTGTGATCTTTTCGGCCGCGCGATTGCACGCGACCGTCGGGGCCGATCATCGCTTGTTAGCGCTGTTGGCAAAGTGGTCTCCCCGCGCGAACGCTCCTGCCCGGTCCTTGCTTGTTCAGGGTGGCATCACCGCCGCAATGATCCTCGCGTTGGGAACGGATGCGGGACGAAATGCGTTGGACGCGAGCCTCGTTGCAGTCGGAGCCGCGCCGGTTCCGTGGGGCAAATACTTCGGTGGGTTCGAGACGCTCTACGCGGCGTCAGCTCCAATCTTCTGGTCGTTCTTCTTGGCGACCGGCGTCGCGTACTTCGTTCTTCGCTGGAAGGACCGCGACATCGAGCGTCCCTTCCGCGCGCCTCTGTTTCCACTTTGCCCGCTACTGTTCTGCGCGATGTCCGGCTTCGGGCTGTACTCGGCCACGCTCTACGCTTGGCCACTGCTGCCTCTGATCGCCGTGCCGTTCCTGCTCGGGGTGCCGCTCTACGCCGTCAGTATCGGCATCAGCAAGTCGCAGTGAAACCAAGCCGCGTGTAACCGCAACGTGACTCTTGGGCGTCAGCCCTCCCTGGCCTTTCGGAGCGGGGTGGCGTCAGCCCCCTGATTCCGTGTTGATCGAGGAAGGGGCTGACGCCCAAGAACCAGGGGGCTGACGCCGCCCCGCTCCGAAAGGCGGAGGAACGAGCAGACACTCGAAGACGGGTCAGGGCCAGAACGACTGATTCGACTCGACGAACTCAGCAGCCCAGTGGTAGTGGTCGAGCAGTCCGGAGGTGTCTCGACCGAGGAGTCGAAAGGCCGCGTAGATCGCCTCGATTGTGGCGAGGCCCCCGTCGGGATCGACACTCACTTTTGAGGTGCGCGGGTAGGCCGTGACGACGGGCGGCAGGCTCCGAAGCGGAATGTCGGCGAACATCCGTTCCATCGGCTGCACATGCCTCCACGTTCCGTCGAGAATGAGCAGCCCGAGATTCGCATCGGCCTCGCTCAAGAGCGGCCCGCCGATGCCGAGTCTCACGTAGCCGGTCAACTCGTAAGGCATTCGAGGAAAGTTGCAGAAGGCGAAGCCGTCGCGTTGTCTGAGCGTGCGGACGGTGCATTTACGACGACGCTCGCGCGGATGAACAACAACCACGGTGGGCGGCGGCACAATTCTGGCGGAAGCCGGTGTCACGAGTGGCCGCGCCGTGGCAGGGGTGTCTCCGGGCAATTCACCGTCTTCAACCATCTTTCCACGATCCTTGGGGCGAGTGTCACTCTGTCTGAAGGGAGGCTACATTGGCGGCGTGAACTCCGGCAAGGAACCGTCTCGCATGTCTCTGATCGTCGTGTGTACTCACTGCCTGACGTGGGTCGAGCCTCACGCGGATCGTTGCACCGAGTGCGGTGTGATCGTGGATGTCGATGCGCCCGATCTCGATGAAGAAACGCTGGCCGCGCGACTGGGAGAGCCGCTCGCGGAACTCGGCCCCGTCCGTTTGGAGCGACGAGGCTGGCCAAGCCTTGGTCGTCTGGTTGCGACCAGCGAGGGGATTCTCTTCCTGCCCGATCACGCTCCGCGCCAAAACGGCGCACTTGAACCTCGCCATGACGAACCGCTTCGTAGGGCGAGCTGGTTCGCGCGATTGACTCAGTGGTGGCAATCGCCCCGCCTGCCTGCGGTCTCCGCCACGCCGATCACTGGCCAAACCCAAGAACACCATTCCGTGTCCACCGCATCACAGTGGCTGTTCGAGGCCCCCGGCGGCTTGTTCGTGCGACGGTCGTCCGTTCGTAGAACGCTCTTGCGATGGAACCACCTGAAGATCGAGCGACAACCGCTGCGCAGCGTTGTGCTGGCTCCAGCCGCCCCCGGTGACACGGTCAAACAGTTGTTGAGCCGCCTTCACGAGCAGGCGACGTGGCCGCGGTGAGAGATGCGGTATTCCTCCGCAGGGCCATCACCTTGTTGGGCCGGGATATTGGGTGCCGCGGTCACGGAGCTTCGACTTGGCCGTGAGATTGGGAATCGGCCTTCACGTCCTTGCACGG
>JAYTQJ010000448.1:0-8659 GCA_043746775.1 Schlesneria sp. | reverse complement strand
TAGCCGCCGGTATTTCCGCACGACCGGCGGCTAGCGCCATGCCGCTCACTTTGGCCTTCGCGCGAATGGCAATCTGAGGATCAATAACCGCGTGGTCTAAGGTGTGAGTTGGCGAGCCGTATGCCGTCAGGCTGCGGGTTCTTGATCGTCGCAGAAACCCGTGACCAGACGGCCCACGGCCCACTTCGATCATCCTACTGATGGCCGTGGCTGCATCGGCGATCGGCAGGAAATGATCTACCCGTAGGATGGACGCCTCGTCCGTCCAAGCAGGCCCCGGACGGACGAGGCGTCCATCCTATATTGCGGGTACGAGAACTCTTGCCGCTCGTCTTTACTTCTTTCCCTTCGGCTTGGATTTGGGTGCCGCCGCTGGGGCTGGAGCGGGCTTGGGTGGCGTGGGGAGTTGCTTGATCAGAGCCTTGTACTCCTCGACGCGATCCGGGTTGTCCAAGTCGGGGCTGAGGGCCAGTGTGCTGTTGAGCAACTGCGCCGCTTGCAGGCTGAGGTCGGGCTTCTTCTGAGCGTGCAGGCAGACCGCGCAGTTGTAGATCACTTCGTAATACTCCGCCGGCTTCTTGCCCGGTGCGCTGGCCAGCTTCAGGCGGATGCGCGTCCACCACTGCACGGCTTCGTCGTAGCGAGTGGGATTTTTCTCGGCCAGCGTTTGGAGGATGTTCCCCTTTTCCAAGAGCGGTTCGAGGGCGTTGGGCTGATCCTTCAGCAAGGCTTCCACCAGTGCGAGTGCCTCTTCAAACTTGCCGTCCGAGCGAAGCAGCGCGATGAGTTGCGAGCGAATGCGGGTCGTCGCTTTGGCTGCCACTTTGGCGAAGGCCGGGTCCGCTGCGGCTCGATCAAGAATGGCTTGGAACTGTTCGCGCGCCTTGTCGTTCAGACCGAGGTCTTGGCTGGACTCCGCCTGAAACACGAGTCCGCTGAGGTCGATCTGCTTGCGGGCGGCGAGTTGTTCCAAGACTTTGGTCGCCGATTCGCGGGCTGCTGTTTCGGCCAGCTTCGCGTTGTTGATGCGGCCCTCTTCCTTGCTCTGCTCCGCCGTGAGCAGTTCGTTGTGGGCCTTCTTCCAGTTGGCGCGGACGATCTTGCCGAACTCGATCAACACACCATTGACCACTGGTACGTCGTCCCCCGCAGTCATGAGCAGTTGGCCGACTTCGATCGCCTGCGGCGACTGGTTCAGCTCGGCATACGTTCGCAGCGCGGAGACCAGAATGCGTAGCGACGAGCGGTCCAGTGTGGCCAACGATTTGCTTTTGAGATTGTCCACCAAAGGTTGCAGCAACGGCAGCGCGGCAGCGGCGTCGTTCTGTTCCAAGTGCATCTCGGCCAGCAGCAACTGCGTTTCTTGAAACGCGGCAACGTTGGCCGCTCCCGTGTTCTTCTTAAAACCTTCGAGACTCTTTTGCAGCAGATCGACCGCCGTCGCGCGTTGCGGGGCTGTGGTCTTGTCGCCGCGCCGCTTGCCATCCACATACAGCGACCAGTGTGTGGCACCGGCGAGTTGCAGTGCGACGGGATACCGATCCGAAATCGGGTTGACGCTTTTAAAGATCTCGATCGCGCCGTTGGCATCGCCTTGAATGAGCTTCAACTTGCCGCGCGCGATGCGGGCATCGTCGGCCTCGGCGTGCTGAGGGAACTGTTTGAGAAGCAGTTCGGTCGCGTCGTTGATCTTGTCGAGTGCCGCCTTCTCTTTCGTTTGACCGTACAGCGACATCGACGCATTCACCGCGAGTGCCGCCGCAGCCGGTGCCTTTGCATAGCCCGGCTCTTTGGCGAGAGCGATCGCGGTGTCGTAACTGGCGGCAGACTTGGCCGTCATCAATTGGGTGTAGGCGAGTGTGAATCGCGCGGCGAGGATTCGGTTCTTGTCTTTGACATCGGCACTCAGTTCGATCGCGCGTGTGAACGCGGCTTCGGCCTGCAACCAGTTGGTCTTCGCGTCGGCGGGCGTCTGGGAATCAGCGGCTGCCTTGGTCGCGGCGTCACCGATGGCGATCGCTTCGTCAAACGTGTTCAGCGGAGCTTCCTCACCCCCGCTGCTCAAACGTTTGATGAGGATCGCCTCTTTCTGAAACTCACTCCGAATTTCCACGATTGCCGCGAGCAGTCGCTTCGCTTCCGCAGTGGACTTGGCCGCAGCGGCCTTTTCCGCCGTCTTGGCATATTCGAGGTGAGCCTTCGCCAATTCCAACGCGATTCCCTGATAGCCGTTTGATCGTTTCTGGTTTTGGTTCTCGGCCATCCAGATCGTGGCGTCGTCGATGAGCTTCTCGATGTTCTTCGTGCGACCGAGCAACATCAGGCGGTAGCGATTGACCTCGTGGAACATCGCCATCCACTGCGCCATGTTCGCGGCCGCCTTCTCGGGTTGAGCCGACATCACTTCGTCGTAGATGTCGAGGGCGGTGACGAAATCGCCCATCTCCTCGCGCGACTTGCCTTCCCACATGTGGGCGTAAACGCCGACACGACCGTACCGATTCTCTTGAAAGAGCGCATCGAAACCCTTGGCCGCAGCCGTGAACGCCTCCTTGCGCTTGGGGTCCTTGTCGGCATAGGTCAGTCCGAGATTGAAGTCCACGGTCGCGATCTTGAGTCGCGCCGTGAGCCACTGGCTGCTCAACGCCGCCGCTTCGCGCTCCGCCACTTTCCCGGTGGACTTCTTGCCTTCCGCCGGCGGAGCGTCGATCTGCGCCTTGAACAAGGCCACGGCCTGGTCGTACTTCGGCCGGGCATCGGCCAAAAGCTTGCGGCAGTCCACCAGCAGGGCATCGCGCTTCGTCTTGTCTCGCAGCGCGAGTGTCAGTGTGTTCTGAGCGCGATAGAGCGAGATGTCTCCCGACGTGAGTTGAGCTTTCGCCGCCGAACTGTGTCGCGCAAACTCCTTCAGGAACTTGTCGAGCAACACTTGGGCATCGACCAGATACTTCTGCTTCAAGTCGGCGTTGGGCGTTTCTTCGGCCGCGATCCGCAGACTGGTTGCCATCTCCAAGTCGAACGTCGTCTTCAGTTCCTCGGGGAGATTTGGCCTCGCCTTGATCTGCTCGAGGTAGAGCATCGACATCTCGCCGTAGCCTTCGTCGTGCAGTCCACGCAGGAAATCGAAGTACGGTTCGTCGGCCCGACCGCTCCCCGCGAGCAGTCCCAAAACTAGGCACGCTGAACACCAACCGAGTCGCGAGAGACGCCCAAACATTCTGACAGCCCTTGAGCAAGTGAGTCGCCGAGAAAGGACGACGACGATGTGGCCGAAGCGATCAGGGAAGTTCATCAAGCCCTCATCAAAACTGCAAGTCGCGAAACAAAAACAGCCCACCCGAAACCGGGCGGGCTGGGCAAGGGGCGATCAACTCGGGAGTGACAGGGCTTATCTGGAAACCGAAGCCTGAAGCGCAAGCGAAGGTTCCGGGTCGCGCGTGCTTCGCTTGCGCGTCAGGCTTGGATTGTTCTGTCAGCACTTGGCACTATTCGCTCTTGTCCATCTTCTTGGAGTCGATCTGATAGAGCGGCAAGTAACGGTAGTAAACCTCCAATGTCAGCGAGCAAATACTGGTCATCATGACTGGCCCCGCGACGTGCCCCTTCCCCACGGAATTCCAGCTTCCGTTGTCGCAGTCATTGGACTTGATCTGGGACTTGATGAGGAACCGCCGGGCGTGGCGATTCCACGTATCCCACTCGGTACCGGGCAGGTTGTGCATCACCTGTGTTGCGTAATAGAAAAAGTACGGGTTGCCTTCTGCTCCGGGGAGGTTGGCCATCACGTAGGCTTGGCCTTCGATCATGGCTGGCTCGGTGCGCTTCATGCCGCCGTATTGGTTGCAGAGCAAACCGACGGCCGACATGGTGGGCGTCGCCCCCGACTCGGGTGAATACGAAAACAGCCCACCCGATTTTCCTTTGGCCACGGATTTGAGAAAGAGCTTGGCTTTCACCAGTGTCTGCGGATTGACCTTCAGCCCGGCCATGTCTCCGCTCTTCAGCGCCATCAACTGCCATCCCACGACGGATGTATCGCCGACCGTCGAAGGATTGGGGGAGTAGTGCCAGCCTCCCGACGTGTCATTTTGAGCGTCTTCAATGAACGCGATCGCTGCCTGAGCGGGAAGCTGTAGCCGTCGGTCCTTGCTCAAGCCATAGGCTTCACACAGTGCGATCGTGGCCAGTCCATGTTCGTACATGGTGCCGGTCCCCAATTGACCGGTCTTGGTGTTCTGATTGCGCATCATCCAATTCAGCCCGCGACTGACGACTCCCTTGTGAGTCCCCGCCGTTTCGTGAGTCTGCCCGGCGGCAAAGTAAGGGAGCAATCCGAAGGCGGTCGCGGCCATCGGATATTCGGGGGGAGCCGCGACAGGCTCTTTCGACTCTTTGGCCTCTTTCCACAGGTTCTTCGTGCAGCTCTTGTCTTTGCATTGATGGGCAAAACCTTTGGGACCACAGCCCCAACTGCCATCGGGATTCTGGTGTCGTGCCAACCAATTCATTGCACCGTGGACGGCTCGCTCGGTGTCGGCCGTGCCGCCGCCGCTGGCGAGCATCTTTTCGCGGCTGCCTGTTCCGCGACCGCCAAAGCCTTCGCCTGCGCCGCCCGATCCGCCCTTGGAACCATCGCCCTTGCCGACCTCCAAGCCGGACGCTCCCATCAAGGCGGGGCCGTCGCCCAGCGCGGCGAGACTCACTCCGAGTCCACCCACAGTCGTCGTACCACTCGACACGCCGCCGCCCGCTTCGACGAACTCGGCGGAGGCATCGTTGTACTGGGCGTCCTGTTCCATCGTGGCCGGTGGTTCGGTCAGAGCTTCCGTATTGAGGACCGACGGCTCGACGGGAGTCTCACCAATTTCAAAGTGTTCGACCGGTGCCACCTCGTCGGCCGTGTCCACTTCGGAGTCGATGAAGATGATCTCTTCGAGGAGCTTTCCGGCGGCAGGCGCGCCAATCGCTACACCGAGAATGGCCAAGATCACTACATGCGCGCCGAGGCTGGCCCCCCAGAACTTGGCGTTGGCCTGCACCCATTTGGCAAAGCTCGCCTTGAATTCAGCGGGTGTGGGAATGACCGACCGCAACAATTCCATGAAATTCATAGCAGACCCCATTCGGGAAAAAATGCAGCCACACTGGACCGCGTCGCAAAAGACGAACCGTATCGCCAACAAATCTGATCACGCCTTTGAGACATCTTCTGAGCCTGCCTGAAAATCGTCTTCGGGTGGCCAGACCGCATCATGCGTGTGTGTCTCGTCCTCGGCCAGGCCCGTATCTAGCCACTCTTCGATCGAGGCATGGTCCACCTCTGTCGATCGAGTCAGCAAAGCACGTCCTCGCTCAAGGTAGCGATTCGTCCAAACGGCAACCATCACCGTCACCGCGAGAGAACCCCACAGCCAGTACGACCACACATGCCGTGTTTGCACCAAAGCCACTCGCGCCGCGTTCTCTCGCCAGCGAATCCGCCCGATCAACAATGGTGCCCAGCGAGTCTTGTCCAGCGGGTCTTGATACGACAGCAGCTTGTGGAAGTAACCCACGAACAGGGCTTCCTCGTGAACGTCGGGGTGAATCGGCAACTCGGGTGGCTTGTCATAGAAGACGAGGCAATAGAAATTGCCTCGCGACTCGTCGGTCACGCCCCACGCCTCGTAGACCGTTTTGGCTCCCGCCGAATTCTTCGGAGCCTCGAACGAGGCGGAACGACGCAGGCTGAGCTTCAACGCAATCAGCTCGCCACGGTGCTTCTCAGGTGCCTGAGCTAGATGTGTGAGATAGCGGTCCTTGTGAGCACGCTCCCACAGCTCATCGAAAGTCTGCGTCATGCTCCAGCGCATCAACCGCCAGTAAGCGGGCATCTCTTCCGCAGCCAACGGGGTCTTGTCGGACACCGCCTCAAATTGTCCGGTCGCCTCCGTCTCTTGAAACGCCTGCGTGTCATTGGGTCCGGTGACCAACGTCTCAACGAACGCTTCCTCGGACTTGATCGCCAGCGGAGCGTCGTCATCCCGTTGCTCTTGTCGAGTCTGATAGATCGTCAGGCCGATCAAGGTCAACAACGTCACCATGCTCACCAACCGCAAAAGGTCACGGCGGGAAAACAGCGGCGGGGCGGGAGCTTGATATCTGAACGACATTGAAAACTGACGATCACAAAAGGTTCGACAGGACCAATCACGACAGGACGTTTTACGGACCAGCAGCGTGAGGTGTGGTGTCCGGGCTGGCATTGCTACCCGTCTTCCGGAAGCTCCACAAAACTGAGCTTCGACAGCTTGTCTCCATTGGCCAGCGTCTGTCTGGTGCAGACATCGACGACCTTCATGAGTTCGTCGTACTTGAGTCTCGAGCCGACTTGAATGATGACCTGATCGAACGACGCACCCGAATCGGGGCCAAGGACGGCCTTCAAGCGGTTCTCCAATGCGGTCAGACCCAAGACGGTCCCTTCACCGATGGCCATCGTCGCGATCTTGCCACCCGGATTCGAGAAGATCGAAATGACCAGAGAATTGAGACCTTTGACGGCGCTGTTGTTCTGCTGATCACTTCCTGCCTGCTGACCTGAGTTCACGTTGGTGACCGGTTGCGGCGGCGGCAACTTCAGATTGATCTGCCCTTCGATCGGAGCGGGCTTGAAGGTGAGAATGAAGAACGTCAACAACTGGAATGCCATGTCGAGCATGGCAGCCAGATTGAGTTCGACCGACTCATGGCCTCCCTTTTTTTTCCTTCTGCGTCGCATGGTGCCCGAACTCAATTCTCAGGGATTCAACTTGGCGGAAAAGAAACCCGCAACGTGAGCGAGGTTCTCGAAAGAACACGCCTAACAGCCCGTTCTAAAACGCTGACCCTACGTTTTTCAACAGGCGGCTTAACCGCTACACCCAAAAACTCATTCTTTGTTCATTGCCTTGAGGGCGAACTTGCGAAAGCCCTTGGCCTGACAGGTCGTAATGACTTTGTTGACCAGCTTGAATGATGCTTGCTTATCGACTCTCAAGACCACTGTGGCGGGCAGATCGTCGTCCGGCTTGAACTTGGGGTTGTCTTGCTTGGCCTTGCTTCGGCTGGCTTTGGCTTCAGCGGCAATGTAGGGATCGAGATCCTGCGGATAGCCGTAAAGTTGGAGCCGCCCTTCACTGTCGATGTTCAGAATCAACAAATCCTCGGTCCCTTCGGTATCAACTGGGCGGGCGGAGCCGACGACAGGCAACTTCAGGCTCAGGTCCAAAGACGCTGACTGGAAGTTGCTGACCAGCATGAAGAACGTGATCAACTGGAACACCATGTCGAGCATGGGCGTCAGATTCGGCTCAGCACTGGCGGCGGAATTCATCGAGCCGGACATGGACTACCTCGACGGGAACTGGTCACGTTGTCACGCAAACTTCTGGCTATCGGATTTGGTGAGCCGGGTGCCGTCAGGCCCCAGACTCGACCGCGATAAATCCGGGGCCTGACGGCACCCGGCTCACCAAGCCTTAAGCATTCGTTTGCCACTCCTACGCCTTGGGCGGTTCTTTCACCGCAGAAGTCGTCGCGGCCGCTGCTGCCGGTGCGGGAGCTTTCGTGGCGGACTTGGCGGCTTGAGCCAACTTCTTGATGAAATCGTCGGCTTGTAGTGTCGTATTCGCCGTGATCGACATCACGCGGTTCTTAAACACCGCGAAAAAATAGATTGCAGGCAGCGACAGCGCGACCCCTTCAAACGTCAGCAGCAACGCTTCCGAAATACCACCGGCCACTTCGCTGGCTTTCAACTGTGTGTCCGAGCGGGCGATAACGCTGAAGCTCTTGATCATCCCGGTCAGCGTTCCCAGCAGTCCGATCATCGGGCCGAGCGTCCCGAGGACCGCCAACATGCTGATCTTCTTTTCCATTTCGACGACCTGCACTTCGGCCACGCGGTCCATCGCATCACGAGCCTCGTCCAGTCCGCCGGACAACTCACCCATGCCCGCCGCTGTGACTTTGGTGAACAGGCAATCCCGCTCTTTGATGCTCGCGTAGATTCCCTTGTAGTCGCGCTTCTCCATCTTTTGCTGGATGTCTTGCATCAAGTCGGGAGGCATGGCCACATCTGGACGAAGCTCCAGAAACAGGCGGCTGGTCATCGCCACGAAGTAGACCGACAGGCCGAAGATCAGCACCCCGATGGGGCCGGACGTTTCGATCACCCACCAGATAAAGCTGGTTTGATGAACCTCGGAATGTTCCTCGGCCGCTTTTTTGGCGGGCTTGGCCTCGGCCTCATCTTGGGCTTGAGCCGATGCGGGAGTCAGCCACGGGGCGTCCACCATGCTCGTCACCAACACAAACAACAGGACGCAGGCGAGACACTTCACGAAATTAAACGAGCCAGTCATCAAGTGAACCTTGTTGGGATGATCTCGGAGCTGGGATGGCCTCAGAGTGGAAACGACCTCTGCGGAGAACGGGCATTCAAGCAGGCCTCACTCAACAGGTGAAGTCCGCCAATCACCCCGAGCGAACACGAAAGGTTCGTCGGTAATTCACGCAAAATTCGCGGAACGAGAGGGGCGAGATAATTGCCACAACTTTTGGGGAAGTCAACTCGGCCAGATCACAAGCCGGGGCCATCGCGTTTTCAATTTCGGGTGCCACGGTCACGGAGCTTCGA
>JAYTQJ010000447.1:0-3839 GCA_043746775.1 Schlesneria sp. | reverse complement strand
TTCGGTGTTACCGAATCAGAACGCTCGCTCTCAAGTAGGAATTCAGGAACGAAGAAACTGCCAGAAATACTGAAAGACTAAACTCGATGACTGACCTGTTTCCTCTCCCTCAAGGCTTCTCCGCCGTTGGCATTCTGTGCGGTATCAAGACCGATCCGCAGAAGTTGGATTTGGCGTTGTATGTTTCCGACCGGGCGTGTGCGGCGGCGGGGGTGTTTACGACCAATCTGGTGTGCGGTGCGCCGGTGAAGGTGTCTCGCGAGCGGTTGCCTCGGGCGACGGCGCGGGGGGTGGTGGTGAACTCGGGGAACTCGAATGCAGCCACCGGGCTGAAGGGGATTGAGGACGCGCAGGCCATGACGGCACTGGTCGCTCAGCAGATCGGGGCCTCGGCGGACGATGTGCTCGTCTGTTCGACGGGAGTTATCGGGCGGTTCCTCCCGATGGAAAAGCTGCAAGCGGGCATCCCGACTGCCGCGAAACAATTGGCCTCGTCGCCCGAAGCCTTTCACAACGCGGCCCGAGCCATGATGACGACCGACACGTTTCCGAAGCAGGCGACGGCGACGGTGACGCTGAGCGGGAAGTCGGTGCGGATCAGCGGCGTCTGCAAGGGAGCCGCCATGATCGCGCCGAACATGGCGACGATGCTGTGCGTCATCATGACGGACGCGGCTTTGAAACCGGATGACGCGGCCACGATGCTCAAGCATGCGGTTGCTGACTCGTTCAACTGCATCAGCGTCGATGGTCATGAAAGCACCAGCGACTCGGTGATCCTGTTGGCCAACGGAGCGTCGGGAGTTGCCCCTCGTACCGCCGCCGATCGTGCCGCGTTCCAGCGGGCGCTCGATGAAGTCGCGATGAAGCTGGCCACCGACATCATCCGCGACGGGGAAGGGGCGTCTCACTTTGTCGAAATCAACGTCACGGGCTGCCGCACGCGCGACGAAGCTTTCCGCATCGCCAAGACCATCGCCGACAGCCCGCTCGTCAAGACGGCGATCTGCGGGGCCGATCCGAACTGGGGTCGCATCGTCTCGGCGGCGGGATACGCTGGTGTCCCGCTGAAGGAGGAGGACATGTCTCTCGTCGTGAACGGATTCCTCCTCTACAAAGACGGTGCCCCGGTCGCGTTCGATCCGAAACAGGTCTCAGCCAACCTACGCGACAATCGCAACACGGCGATCGACCTCACGCTGAAACACGGAACGTCATCCGTTCGCTTCTGGACGTGCGATCTCACCAAAGAGTACGTCGAACTCAACGCGGACTACACGACATGAACCACCTCGACGCCAGCCAACAGGACTTGCTTCAAACCGGCACACGCAAACTCAGGCCGCTGTTGTTGTCGGTGCTGTGCTTCATCGGGTGGCATGGGATCGTTGGTGAAGAGGTCGCGTTCGCGCAGCGGCGGGGGCCGGTGAGTAATCAAGCTGAGACTCCTTCGCAGCGGTTGCTTACGTTGCCGGAAGGGGGGGCGACGGACTTGCGGCAGCAGGTGGAGTGGCTGCGGCAGTTGAAGGGCTTGTTGGGGGCGGGGGGTGAGTTGCCGAAGTTGCCTCCGATTGATGCCGAGCAAATGATGTTGTTGCGGGAGGCGATGAAGCAGTTTGGCGGTGGTCGTCCCGATGGAACGCAGCCTCCTGGTTTGGATGGCAACTCGCTCGAACAAGTGTCGAAGGCGCTGGCTGATCCCGCGATGCGCGAGCAGGTGCGGAAGGCTCTCGAACAGTTTCAGCGCGAGGGGCAGATGCCTCGCGATGACGCGGCTCCCAATTCATCGGGCGTTCCGCTCCCGTCGCGTCAGCCCGGGCAAGGCAAGATGGGCGCGAGGACTCAAGCGGATTCTGGTCGTCCTGCAACGGGAGCGGCCGAAGATTCCTCGACGATGCCGCAGGCGTTGCAACAGTTGTTGAAGCGACTGTCACCTTCCACGGATCGTTCCTCGAACGGTGCTTCACCCGAGGGCGGACCGACGGGAGACGCTGCCGGAGCGAATTCGCCACAGCCTGCCCAACGAAACTCCGCCAGCCCCGACAGCTCGGCGATGACACCGAGTGGCTCGCCAGCGAACGGTCGGGCTTCCGCGAGCGGACCGCGACCGTCGGGGGACGCTCGCCCGGCGATGGAACGATCCGCGTCGGAGCCATCGAACTCTGGTCGCACAAACACGAGTCGCCCGAACACAGATCCATCAAACTCTGATCGTCCGAGTCCTGTGGCTCGGCCTGAGCCTCGTTCACAGTCTCGAAGCACCGAGCCGAACTCGCTCGATGATCGACGTAGGGGCGAGCAGCCGAGTCCGACTGAGCCACAGATCAGCCCCCAACGTGAGCCGCGATTGCCCGAAAGCGATCAACCTTCCGCTGACGGATCGCCGCGCGGAATGACTCAGCCGCCGGGAGCCACTCCGCCAGCGGGCTTGTCTCCGCGAGGGAACTCGCGCGACTCGAACTCGTCGCGTCCTTCCATGAGTCGAACGCCCGATCCACGGCCGTCAACGAACGATGCCACCAGCGGCACAGCACCGAGCGGCACAACGCCGAGAGACGCGGCATCGAGCGACACGCGGAGGCCCGGCACCGCTGTTAATGATTCGCTCAACCGCGACTCCATGAACCGCAACTCCATGCAGCGCGATCCCACGGGACGCCGGTTCCCGAATGGTGACGCCACGCAGCCGGACGATCGAGTTGCGAGCCGTGAGCGTTCGCCGCGCGGCTCGATGATGCCGCTCAACCCGGAGCCGACTCCGCTTGAATCTCGTTCGGGAACCGCATCACCCTCGGGAACACAGCGGCCGTCGATGGATGTTCGATCGGAGTTGGAGCAGCAAGGTTTTGCCAGAACGTTGCAGAAGCTGGTCGAGCAAGCGCGTCAAGAAAGCCTGGCCGCCCCGAACGGCGCGGCGGGAGCCTCTGGTCGTTCGGGGCCATCCCTCGAAGGGACTCGATCCGGGCCGAATGGGCCAACGGGGGGAAGCGGTTCGTCAGCGGGGCTGCAAGGTTCCATGAGCCGCATTGTGGACGGTCTCAGCAAGGGGCTGAACGACGCTGCGACGGAGAGTCGATCCAATCCCGCTGTGCCAACGGGGCGACCGGACAGCGCGCGAATGACTCCACCTGTTTCATCCGCAATCGAACGTCCTTCGACGCTCAACAGCGTGACCAAGGCGGCGAACACCCTGCTGTCGGACATTGCAACGGCACCCGCTCCTCGCCCCGCGCCGGTTCGATCGACAAGCTCGACCGCGTCCCGTGGGATGGCGGTGCCGCCAGGAGCCGACTCGCGGTCGATGTTCGGTTTGTTGATGTTGCTCGCCGTGTTGGGCTTGGCGTGGTACTTCGCGCCCAAGTTGATCGCCGCGATGAGTGAGTCGCCACGCCAGACGAGCTTGGTGGGCGATGTGATTCATCCCGCTGATGTTCGCTCGCGCGGCGATGTCATCCGTGCGTTTCATCAGTTCGCGTTGAGACCGACCACAATGGCGGCGGAATGGTGGACACACCGCGCGGTCGAGCAGCAGGTCGCGCAGGAAACGCCCGCGTTGCAACCGGCCATTCAAACTCTGGCCGACTTGTACGAGCAGGCTCGCTACCTGCCCGACGATGCGGATTTCGGTCCCAATCAAATCGGAACGGCTCGTCAGGCGCTGGAGCAGTGTGAAGCGAGTTCGCCGGTCGTAGGGTAAGCGTCTCGCTTGCCCGTCTCCCGACTTCTAGCAGCCATGACGGGTAATCACTGCGATGACATCCATGACGGGCAAGCGAGACGCTTACCCTACGGTTTTGAATAGATCCGATCGTGCGATGCCGCGAGCATATTGAACACTC
>JAYTQJ010000446.1:0-20914 GCA_043746775.1 Schlesneria sp. | reverse complement strand
TTTCGCTCCGCGAAAGCACGTTCTTTCGCGGAGCGAAAGACGACATTGGGTTGCGGAGCGTTGCCCACGCGATCAAACGAATACGTCCGAATGGCTGTTGGAAAGAGGACTTGCATTATGAAAAGCGTCATCCGGCTCGCGCTGGTCGATCCGAGCGACGTTTCGCGCAACGCGCTCAAGACGCTGTTGCTCGGCATCGACTCGGTTTGGTTGGAAGCGGAGTGTTCGCGCTACGAGGTGTTCAAGGATGTGTTGCAGCAGTCTCAGCCCGACATCGCGCTGGTGACGCTCGACGCCAATCCGCAGCGGGCGCTCGAACTGGTGGGAGCCATTCATCAGGAACTTCCCGCGTGCCAGATTCTCGTG
The DNA here is from genome assembly GCA_043746775.1 of Schlesneria sp. Lineage (GTDB taxonomy): Bacteria > Planctomycetota > Planctomycetia > Planctomycetales > Planctomycetaceae > Schlesneria. The sequence goes on along the minus strand of JAYTQJ010000446.1, from coordinate 20,548 downwards.
CTGAGCAGTTCGCAAGAAGGAAGTCTGATCCTGCAGGCCGTTCGTTTGGGCGCGAAAGAATTTTTGCCGAGTCCCCTGAAGCTCGAAGAATTCCTCGGGGCCTTGGAACGCATCCGGCAACTCGTCAACAAATCGGGTGGTGCGGACGGACCCGTTCGCACCAGCCAAGTCATCAGCGTGGCGGGCGTCTCGGGGGGGATTGGCTGCACATCATTGGCCATCAACTTGGGCTGTTGCTTCGCGCAACATCCCGGTCGCAGCGTGGCCATCATTGATCTCGATCTGGCTCTCGGCGACGCCGATGTCTGGCTCGACATCATCCCCGACTACACGATTCAAGACGTGGCCGACAACATCACGCGATTGGATTACTCGTTGCTCAAGCGGTCACTGACGAAGCACGACTGCGGCGCGTTCCTGTTGCCGCGTCCGGTCGAAATGGAAGACCTGCCGCCAATCGGTCCGGACGAAATGCGGCGCGTGATCTCGCTGCTGAAGGCGACCTTCTCGCACCTCGTGATCGACCTCAGTAAGTCCTTCAACCAACTCGATCAGGCGGCGATGGAAGTCTCGGACGTGATCCTCGTCGTCACGCAATTGGACCTGCCGTCGCTGCGAAACGCCGTGCGCCTGTTGCAGTATTTCAAACGCCGCACGGGGCTGTATGAGAAGGTGAAAGTCGTCATCAATCGCATGGGCTTGGACGACAACGCGATCAGCCTGAGCAAGGCTCTCGACACGTTGGGTCATGCGATCTATGCCGAAATTCCGAACGAATACAGCACGATGGTCGAGGCCCGCAACAACGGCGTGCCGCTCATCACGCAGTCGCCGAAATCACGGCTGACCAAGAGCATCAACCAGCTCGCACTCAGCATCGACGCGCCGCCGGTCGTGGAAGTGAAGGGCGATGACCGTAAGGTGGGAGCTAGCAAAAAAGGGCTGTTCAGCTTTCTCGGTGCGGGGGGACGGTGAGCGTGTGTGGCGCGAGTGGTTGTGGCCGGGGGGCACACAGCCGCTCGCCGCCGCCTCATCAAAAGAGAACCCGGCCCACTCGGCCGGGTTCTTTTTTTGATCTCCCGCAACCTAGAGCGGTCCCAAGTTTGGTGTAGCGGAACTCGTGTTCTGAACTGAAGTCTCACGACTTCAGCGACATCAAAACTGCTGGCTGACAACGCATAATTGACGTTCTGTGCGACGTAGCTGAATTCGTGAGAATTCAGCCGGCTTTGACGATCTTCTGAAGTCTCACGACTTCAGCGACACCCCAAGGTAAATGCCATTGGGCGTCAGCCCCGCGCGAGAGGGCGATTCAAAACCAACACTGACCACAGTTCCTGCTCAATCCAACTCGAACCGTTTCAGCCACTGTTCCCGAGCCGCATCATCCAGCGGCGGGTGCGGTTGATCGGCTCGCGTGAGGAAGCGGTTGCCGACGACGAGGCAGTCGATCTCGGTGGCCATGAAGCAGCGATAGGCGTCCTCGGCGGTGTTCACGATCGGTTCGCCGCGCACGTTGAAGCTGGTGTTCACGATTACGCTGCATCCGGTGAGCGACTTGAACCGCGTGAGGACTCCGTGAATGAACGGGTTCCGCACGGGGTCGATCGACTGCACACGGGCCGAGTAATCAACGTGCGTCACGGCGGGGATGTCCGACCGCGGAACCTTGAGTAGATCGATGCCGAACGGCTGGTCCGAGACCGGAGTTTGCAACCGATCACTCACGCTCTTGTCGCTCAAAGTCTCTTGGTGAGCCGGGCGGCGTAAGCCCCCGGAAAATTCAGCGACAGGAGTCCGGGGGCTTACGCCGTCCGGCTCACCAAGACTCTCGTTGAGAAACACCTCGTTGAAGTCCGTGTCAGGTTTCTTCCGACGCCCCGCCGTTACCGGATAGACGAGCAGCATGTACGGACTCTCCTGAGTCACGTCGAAGTACTGCGCGGCATCGTCAACAAGGACCATCGGAGCGAACGGGCGGAAGCTCTCGCGGAACTTGATCTTCAAATTCATGCGAGTCTGCATCTCGGGATCGCGGGCGTCGCCGAGAATCGAGCGGCCGCCGAGTGCGCGCGGGCCGAACTCCATCGGGCCGCGAGCGACCGCGACAATGCGGCCCGTTGCGATCTCGGTCGCGATCCGTTGTTGCAGCGGCTCGTCGTCGAGTGACTCCCACACGGCATTCAGTCGTCGTAACAGCGTGTCGTCAGAATCGGCGGCTGGAAGAATACTCGGGCCGAGGAACGCACCGCGCATCGCATCGGGCTGCTCGACGACTCGCGGTTGTCCGAGTTCGTGATGCCAGAACGAGAGGGCCGCGCCGAGTGCTCCTCCCGCATCACCCGCAGCCGGTTGCGTCCACACCTGCTCGAACGTCCTCGACGACGCGAGCAATCCCGTCGCGACGCAGTTCAGTGCGACACCCCCCGCGAGCACGAGGTGCCTCTCACCCGTCTGTTGTTGGACGTGGCGACCCATGCGCAGCAGTGACTCATTCGTGACGTGTTGAATGCTGGCGGCGAGGTCCATGTCGCGCTGCGTCACCGGTGATTCGGGCTGACGCGGCGGCCCCTCAAACAGTGCGTGAAAAGCGTCGCTCGTCGTCGTCAGTCCCGTAGCGTAGTTAAAAAACTTTTGATTGAGCAGCATCGCGCCGTCGTCGCGCAGCTGAACGACTTGTTCCAAGATGCGGCTCGCGTAGATCGGCCTGCCATACGGAGCCAGTCCCATCAGCTTGTACTCGCCGCTGTTGATCTTGAACCCGCAGTAGTACGTGAACGCCGAGTACAACAGCCCGAGTGAGTTCGGGAACCGCAGCTCTTCGCGCAGTTCAATCTGGTTCGCGCGACCGACACCCCACGTTGCCGTGGACCACTCGCCCACGCCATCAATCGTGAGGATCGCCGCTGTCTCAAACGGCGACGGATAGAAGGCACTCGCCGCGTGAGACCGATGGTGATCGACGAACCAGACGCGGCGACGCAGCCCCAGTTCGCGAGCGATCTCGCGCTCCAGCCACAGCTTCCGCGTGAGCCAATCGGGCATCGCGGCGAGAAACCCGCGCAGCCCGCGCGGCGCGGTCGTCAGCGCCGTGACGAGCAGCCGCTCAAACTTCACCAACGGCTGTTCGTAGAAGACGACGTGATCGACTTCATCAATCGAGACGCCCGCTTCATCAAGGCACCAGCCGATCGCCTGATGCGGGAACGACGAGTCTCCCTTCACACGCGTGAACCGCTCCTCTTGAGCCGCGCCGACGATCCGCCCGTCTTCAATCAACGCCGCCGCCGAGTCGTGGTAGTAGGCTGAGATACCAAGGATGCGCGTCGTCATGGCGCGGCTCCTGCGACGGTCGCTTTCGGCGCGAGGGTGATCGTCATGCTGCGATCACTACCGCTGAAGTCGGCTTGAAAACGGAGCGCGGAGACGACACGAGTTGAACCCAATTCGGGGATTGTCCAACCGAGTGACCTCTTTCCCGTGACGACTCCGAGATCGAGCCACTCGAACTGATCGTCGTTTGCCGAACGATCCTGACTCGCGCTGACATCGATGCCGGGCTGCGGTCGCGTTTCAATCCAGAGTTGGGCTGAATGCAAAGTGAGGCTTCCATCGAGCCGGATCGAACTAAGTGATGCCGGTTGACGGAGTGCCAACAAAACTGAGGGGACTCCGGCGGGCATGAATGGCAGACGTGCGTCGTCGCCGGGGTAGATCAGCTTCCATGTGAACGAACCATCAGGCAGTTCGCACCCCTCTGCCGTGTGCTCTTCATGTGTGATCGCTGCCTGAGCGTCGCCCGTTGAGACTCGCAACAGAAGGTCGCTGGGAAGGACATCGTTCAGCTTCAACGGGAACGAACGAACGGAGTCTCGTGGGCCGAGCGGCTCCGCAAAATGTTGTTCCAGAATCGTCGTCGCTTGACGCGCAAGGAACCGGCAGGCGCGTGGGCCGGGGTGTCCATCGGCGGGGTTGATGCCCCACGCGATGGAGTCGGTTCCTGAGTCGGCGACTTCGCCGTAGCGAGCGACGAAATCGGGAAGGGCATTGAAAGCAGGAACGCCCGCGTCGCGCCAGACGGGGATGATCGGATCGAGTCGCGGGGCGAAGTGTTTGGTTGAGGGATAGCTTGGCAGCGTCAGCATGAAGCCAGGCAGTTGGTGCTGCGCCATGAGGTCATTCACACCCTGAACAGTCTCGCGATAGACCGCGAGGTTCTCGGCTTCGACGAGCTTCAGTTCCCACTCGCCGTACTCGTAGCCGTACCTCGGTCCCGTGAACGACTTCGCCAGCTTGTGCGCACGGAGGGCATCGAACTTGGCGACGAGTCGCGGCCAAACGCGCGCGGCGGCGTCTTTGATCCGATTGAAACCGGGAAGCGACTGCTGCGACTGCGATATCTGTCGGACCAGTCCTTCATCCGCGTCGTTGGTGACGTAGCCCCAAATGATGAGGTCCGGTCGGTACTCGGGAATGACGCGCTTCGCCACGGCCAGTTGATTGCGCGTCGAGGCTCCCGACTGTCCCGCCGCAATCACCTCGACGTAGTACCCGCGTCTGACGAGTTCCATTTCGAGCTGTCGCCACCACATGTGGTTCAGCGTCAGGTACGGACTCCCCCAAACATACGAGTCCCCCATGACGAGGATGCGCACGGGATCGGTCTCTGCTCGCGGCTCAATCCGTCGTTCCGCTGGATGACCCTCCCAACTGCGCACGCCAAAGCGAGTCGCAATCGGCAGCGCTGGATCGACCGGCGCAGAGGTGTCCTTCGCGCGATGCTCGGCCACGACCAGCGCGTTGTGACGCTGCCAATCGGCCCCGGCAGTCATTCCGCGCCGTTCGAGCATCGGCAGCGCAAGGCGGTCGAGAGCGCCCAACGCGACGATGACAATGGCCAGCGATACGAGGGCACCGCGCATGGCCACTCCCGGCAACACGTGCCACTCCCGGCGACCGACTCGAACGAGGAACAGACTGCGCATGGCGAGGACATGACTTCCTGAAAAGGGCGGGGAGGCGAGACTGTTGCACCGACAACACCAACCCGAAGCGTGAGTTTTGAAGTTGGGCTGTTTTGGTTTTTCGCCCCAACGGGGCAGCCGTAAGTCAGCCCAAGGCAAGCGACCAACGGGAGCGCCGCCCTAGGTCTCGGTCGTCACAGAATCTCAAGCCCTGAAGGGGCGGCACTATCTCGCTTGCAGGAATAGTGTCGCCCCTTCAGGGCTTGAGATTCACGGTAAACCGCCAACCCAGGGCGTTGCCCTGGGCTGGCATAACGTCGCCCCTTTGGGGCTGAAAACCCAAAGTCGCAACACCAAAAATCGTGAGCGAGCGGTGCCGTTTCTGGAATGTCAGACCACAGCGGTGATTCGATGCTCGCTCCGCAGTTGCGTGGCTTTCGCGCAAAGCGTGTGAGTTTTTCGTAGGGCAGGCGGCTCGCCTACCTTTTCTCTGAGAAAACAAACAGGCGAGCCGCCTGTTCCACGAAAAACTCACCGCCTCGCAGCCTCTGGCTTGGCCGTTGTTCAACCAGATTCACGGGCAAGCGAGACGCTTACCCTACGCGGGGAAACCAGCCGACATCACCGCTTCGGCGGCAACTGATAGCCCGCGCGGTTGAGTTGGATGCGGTAGAGGCTCGCCCCGGCGGTGATGTAGAGCGTCTTGGCATTGGCTCCGCGACCGAAGCCGACGTTGGTCGGGACTTCGGTTTTGATGTAGGCCAGTTCTTTCCCTTCGGGGGAATAAACGCAGATGCCGGGACGGTTCTCGGCGCGGACGGCCACGTACAGATTGCCGTCCTGATCGACGACCAGTCCGTCGGGGCCATCGAACGGCGCGTAATCGACGAGCGTCTTGCGGAACTTGGCTGTTCCATCGGCGGCGAGGTCGTAAGCCATCAGCGCCATGAAGCCTTTGCGCAGCGGAACATCCACTTTGTCGGCCTGCTTCGGCGCATTGGCGTCGCCCGTGCCCAGCCGTTCAAACCCACTCGCGCCGTTGTCGTTGCTGACGACGTACAGCGTCTTCTGGTCGGGTGAGATCGCGACGCCGTTTGGCTTGCCCGCGTCGGTGATGATCCGGTGAACGGTCCCATTCGTGTCGATGCGATAGACCGCCATGACGGGCTGATCGAGGGACTCGTACCCAAGATAGCGCGGGTCGCTGAAGTAAATGCGGCCCTGCTCGTCGATCGTGATGTCGTTGCACGAGTTGAAGGGGCGACCTTCAAACAGCCCCGCCACGATGTAGCTCTTGCCGGTCGTCATGTCGGTCCGCACGATCCGTCGCCCACCGTAATCGGCTCCCTCGGCGATCAGCATGTTTCCCGCCGCATCGAACTTGATGCCGTTCGACATGCCGCTGGGCGAACGAAAGATCGTGGTCTTCTTCGTGGCGGGATCAAACTTCCAAATGTGCCCGGCCTCGATGGCCCCGTTCTTATCACGCGACTTGTGTGAGAACGTGATCTCACTGAAGTAGACCAGCCCGTCGGGAGCGACACAGACGCCCTCGGTCAGCACGTTGGTCTCAAACAATTTCTCCGGCACGGCTCCCGCCGGGACGATCGGTTCTTGTGCGAGCAGTCGCTGGTGATGAGACACCAGAGTCGAACCAGCCGTGGCGAGGCCAACGAACAATGCCATCCATCGAGACCGAGTCAGCATGAGGAGTCCTTTTGAGTGCGAGGGAGTTGTGAGCGGTTCATCCGACAGACAGGATGGTCAAAGTCGGCGGCCCCCGTTGGTGAATCACCGTCGGATCGACACGCCAGCGGGCGGGGACTATACCTCGCGCGAAACGCGAATGGCACGTTCCTGATCGTTTTGAATCACAGGTCGCGATTGGCAGAGTGTGCCAACTCAGTGGTCGCGCGGCTGAAAGTCACGTCTCAAAGTTGACGAGCGTGTTTTAGCCCGGAGGGCGGCAGATGGTAGCCCACGGCGTGAGCCGTGGGTTGAGTGACATCAATGTCATCCTAGCCCGGAGGGCGACACTTCCACGTCGCGCGAGTGTCGCCCTCCGGGCTGAAAGCGCGGCGGCGGCGGCAACCCACGGCTCACGCCGTGGGCTATCACCTGTCGCCCTCCGGGCTGAGGATCAAAACATCCCTGATTCGACATTCCTTTCCGTCCCTTGCTGCAAACGTGACCTCGAAATGAACGCTCTGCCTGACGATGATTCGACGCTATTGATTGGTGTACGACACGGTGAGGCAGCGGCTTGGGAACGGCTCATTGCGCGGTACGAAGGGCGGCTCACGGCGTTCGTCGAAGCCAGACTGGGCGACCGGGCCGCCGCAGAGGATGTGGTGCAGGAGACGTTCCTCGGGTTCCTCACGTCGCTGCCAAACTACGACGACCAGACGCCGCTCGAATCGTTCCTGTTCGCGATCGCGGCTCACAAGCTGACCGATGCACTCCGTCGAAAAGGGCGTCGTCCGGCATTGTCACTCGTGCTGCGAGACGATTCGACCAGCGGCGGCACTGCCCACGCAACGGGTGCGGCGCAACGCGAACCGGCGGGGCGCGAGCGTCCCGCATCGAGCCTCGCCCGTAGTGGCGAGCGGCGTGCGATCGAGGAGCGGGTTCTCGGCGACTGTTTGCGCGGACTCATTCAATCGTGGTTCAGCCGTGGCGAGTTCGAGCGATTGCAGTGCGTCGAGTTGCTGTTTGTGCTGGGCTGGTCCAACAAGGATGTCGCCGCGCGGATGCAGCTCAGCGAGCAGGCGGTGGCGAATCACAAGAGCTTCGTCGTCGGCAAGCTCAAGACGGCGGCCGAAGCGGCACGGCTGCGCGAAGTGAACTGGAACGCAGTCGCGGGGGAGTGAGCGATAACTCACAAAGACGGAAAAACGTCTCGTCGTTATCTTGCACGCAATTCATTCTGGATTTCCGAGCGGGGCGGCGTCAGCCCCCTGGTTCTTGGCGCCAGCCGGTTTGCAAACAACCGAAGGGCTGACGCCGCCCCGCTCGGAAGAGTCTCGCAGGAGGAGTACTTGAGTCATGGTCGATTTCCCGCCACTCGAACGATTGACGCGGCCATTGCGTCCGTTTGGAGGACGCGGCTGCGTGGTCGCGCTTGTGATGTGTGGCTTCGTGGTGGGAATTCACGCCACGAGTGCCGACGAATCGCAATCGCGGTACTTCGATCAGCTTCGTCGGCGCGGGTTGTTCTCACTGGCCGAAGGCTACGCGCTCGCGCGGTTGGCCGAGTCCCCGACGCCACTCGCGCGGCGCACGGAACTGGTGATCGAGCTGTCTCGCACGCTGGCGGAACACGCCGAGTTCGCATCGCAGGAACAGCAGGCCGAGCTTTGGAAGCGGGCCGCGACCGTCATCAACGAGGAACGGACTCGTGAACCGAACAACTCGCGCGCGGTCTTGTTGGTGTCTCAGGCGGCAATGGCGACGGCAATGGAAGGGGCGTGGCTGACGGTCGAATGCGAGTTGCGACCGCTCGACGAACCGCTGCTCGCACGTTGCCGGACGGCCTGTTCGACCGGCATCACTCTGCTGAAAGAAGTTGAACGGCAACTGGTGGAATCGGGGAAAACGCCTTCGTCCGAGCATGGGAATCTGGGGCGCGGCCCTGCGTCACACGAACTGCGGGGCGAGTTGCATCGCGTCCGATTTCAACTGGCGTTGTGCCTGAAGAATCGCGCCGAGTTGTCTCCCGCCGACGCGCGGAAAGTCAGCGTCGATCTGCTCGATGCCGAGCAAGTGCTTCGCAAATTGATCGGCGTCGCGGACGAACCAATCTCAACTCAATCCAAATTGAGATTGGCGAGTTGCTCGCGGCTGAAGGGGGATTGGGAGCGGGCAGACACGTTGTTGCAGGCCCTCGAAAAGAGTGAGCCGCGTCTCACGGACGCGCTGTTGGAAGAATCGGTTGCCGAGCGGGCGCGGCTGATGCTGGCACGACAACGGGGCGCGGATGCCGCCGAGTTGATCGTGCAGACACGCGCGAAGCAGAAGCGATTGACCGGTGAACTGTGGTACTTGCAGGTCCGTGCTTTGGCCTCGATGCGCGATGCGGCGTTGCAGAAGCAGGACGACAAACTGGCCGAGCAACTGCGCGAGCAGGCCGAGATCACGCTCGAACGGAGCGACGAACAAGCCGGGGGCTATTGGAGTCGGCGAAGTCACCAAGCATGGGAGTCGGTGCGCACGGCGGAGAAGTACGGCCCAACGCTCGATGGGGCGATGCAACAGGCGCGAGCCGACTTCTTGGCGGGACGGATCGACGCGGCCTTGAAGGGCTATGCCACGGCCGAGCAGGCGGCGCGAGCGGCGGGGCAGACGGAGGTCGCGATTGATCTCGGTTACACGCGGGCTTCGATCCTGCTCAACGAGCGTCAGTTTGAATCGGCCGCAGCCGACTTCCTGAAGTTGGCTCGCGAGTTTCCCGAACACGCGCGCGCTGCGTCCGCGCACCTCAACGCCGCCTACTGTTTGGGGCGGCTCTATGACGGGAAGAAAACTCAGGCGCACCGCGAGGCGTACACCGCCGCACTCGACCGCCATGCGGAACTCTTCGCCAACGATCCGACGGTGGATGACGCATGGTTTCTGAAGGGGCAGCTTGAAGAGAGTCGATTGCAGGCGACAGCCGCACTGCCGCTGTACTTGCAGGTGCGCGACGAGTCCTCGCGCGCGGCGGAAGCTCACGCGGGAGCGGCTCGCTGCTACGAGGCGATTCTGCTGCGGATGCGTGAGCGAAAACTGGACACCGCAGAATTGGAACGTGAGGCCGTGAAATCGCTCTCGCGCCACGTCGAGGCTTTCAGTGAGACGATCGCGGAGTGGTCCGTCCCGCAGGCTGAGGTCGCGCTGCATTTGTCATCGCTGCTGATGTTGTCCGAGCCGCCGCGATTTGATCGGGCCGAGTCTTGGCTGGGCAAAGTCCTCGCGCAAGCGGAGCGTGTCGCGGAAGCGGAGCGAAACGACACGCAGGCCGTGAAGGACGAACGCTGGCCACGACTGCGTGTACGAGCGACCGCGTTGTCTGTGATTGCTCTCGCGGGAAGTGGCCGCCCGTTGGAGGCCGAGCGAATGGTGCAGTCACTCGCCGCCGCATCACCGAAAGAACTGCTGGCGATTGTCGAACGACTCGCTCCGTTCGTCGCTTCCACTGATCGCGAGCAGCGGCTGCAATTTGTCGAGCTTCAACTGCGAGCGGCAAGTCGGTTGAACGAACAACGAGCCGCATTGACGAAGCCGGAACAGGAGTCGCTCGATCAGTGCCTCGGCCGCGCGTACTTGGCGAGCGGACAACTCGCGAAGGGGGTCGAGTTGTACGGTCGCTTGGCCAGCGAGACTCCGAAAGATGCCGCTCGACAACGTGACATCGCGCAGCAGTTGGACCCGTTCGAGGACCGCTCGTGTCAGGCGCTCGCCCGTCAGTGCTGGCGGCGCATCGAGGTCTCAACAAAACCGGGTTCGCCCGAGTGGCTGCTCGCCCGGCTCGGCCTCATCACCACGAGCAGCAAACTCGGCGAACAACTGCTCGCGCGCAAGCTGCTCGAAACCACCAAGGCACTCCACCCCAAGCTGGGCGGTCCGGCGTTGCAACCGCAGTTCGAGGCGCTCGACCGACAACTCAACAGCGCCCCCAATTCCACTCAGGGGCTATGACAACAATCGTTTCTTCCCCTCAACTCAATGGACACTCACATGCCACGACAGAAAATCACACCGTTTCTCTGGTTCAACAATCAAGCCGAAGAGGCCGCGAAGTTCTATGTGTCGCTCTTCAAGGACTCCGGAATCAATCGCGTTGTTCCGGGACCGGGCGGCTTGGCGATGATCGTCGAGTTCCAACTCGCGGGAGTCGAATACATCGCGTTGAACGGCGGGCCGCACTTCCAACTCACGGAAGCCTTTTCGCTGTCGGTCAATTGCGAGTCTCAGGCCGAAGTCGATGAGTTGTGGGAACGGCTCTCTGAAGGCGGATCGAAGGGCCAATGCGCGTGGCTCAAGGACAAATACGGTCTCTCATGGCAGGTCGTCCCCAGCCTGCTGCCGAAGTTGATGTCCGATCCCGATCCCGTCAAAGTTGGTCGAGTCATGCAGGCGATGATGCAGATGACGAGGATCGACATGGCCGCTCTGCAACGAGCGTATGACGGCCAGTAGGGACCGGCGCTGCAATCACTGTCGTGGCCGACGCTGCCAGCGTCGGTTCGGATGCTGGCAGCATCCGCCACGATGCGTCGCACAGGCGGCTCGCCTGTGATTTCACCGGGAGCCACGTTCTGACGAAGGTGACTACGAACGGACCAACAACGTAACCCACTCCAACGAGAGACTGATTTTATGCTGATCCCCATCCTCATCACCGTTGCTGTTGTCGTGTTGTTGTTCGTGATCGTGATCACGCTCAGGCCGAGTGACTTTGAGGTCAGCCGTTCGATCCAAGTCAACGCTCCGGCGTCGAAGGCGTTCGAGCAAGTCAACGACACGCACTTGATGAATGTGTGGAACCCGTGGCTGAAGCTCGACCCGAATCTCAAGCAAACCTACGAAGGGGCCGGCTCCGGAGTCGGCGCGATCTATTCATGGGACGGCAACAGCAATGTCGGCGCGGGGCAGCAGACGATCATCGAGAGCCGCCCGAGCGAACTCGTGCGGATGAGGCTCGAATTCTTTCGCCCCTTCGCCGGGATCAACGAGGTCACGTTCACGTTCGTCCCGGCTGGCAATCAAACCACGGTCACGTGGGGCATGACGGGCAAGCTCAACTTCATCGCCAAAGCCATGGGTCTATTCATGAGCATGGACAAGATGTGCGGCGACAGTTTTGAAAAGGGGCTGGCCGACATGAAGCTGATCGTCGAAGCCTGACGGTGAGGGTCCGCCTCAAGTCAAAGTCGCCATCATCGCTCTGTGTGACGTAGCTGAATTCGTAAGAATTCAGCTGGCTTTGACGATCGTCTGAAGTCTGACGACTTCAGCTACATTCCAAAGTGAGTGCCAGTAGGCTTACGACGCCCCGATCAGAGGCATCATCACTGACCGCGCGAGGTATAGGCTCACTTGGGTGCGGCACCGCCATTCAACAGCGTGCGGGCCTGTTGCTTCGTCGGTTCAAAGCGAGGTTGCCATTGGCTGTTGATCACTTTGTCGAGCAGCTCGCGCGCTCGTCCCTCTTGGCGGGTCGAGCGGAGGAACTGAGCGTGCTGAACCAAGATGTCGGGGTTGGTTGGTTCGCAGGCGAACGCGGTGGACCACGCGTGATCGGCGATGATCGGTCGCTGCTGCGATTGCATCGCGCTGGCGAACGTTTGCCAGACGGGCGATTGATCGGGGGTCTCAGCAAGTGGCGTCGTCCAGTAGTTCCAAGCCGCTGTCGTGAGACCCAGCTTGGTCAGGATCGCGGCCGTGCGGTGACAGGCGGTCGTGTCGTTGGAGTCGATGTCGCGCCAGCGTGATGCGGCGCGTTGAACGACTCGGGCGAAGGCCAGCTTTTCGGCACGCTGGCCGTCGGTGAGTTGATCCGCACGCTGATCGAACTGTCCGAAGAGGCGGTCGTAATCCTGGCGGAAGGTGTCGAGGTTCAACGTCTTCGGCAGCGCGGCGAACTCCAGCTCAGAAGCCTTGTCGAGGGACTCGATCCAGTCGCTGAACTTCTTCCTGTGATGAGCGATCTCGGCGGCCATGCGCCAGAGCGACGCGACCTGTTTGAGTTTTTCATCAGCCAGCGCACGGCGGACGCACGCCTCGGCCTGCTCCCAATTGTTGGCCTCTTTCAAGTAGACCAGTGCGGCGAGATTGAGTCGCGGCTGAGCGGCCAAGTCCTGACCTTGGATCGCCAGTTGGAAGACTTCGGCGGCGAGAGTCGGCTCAGTCAGCGAGACGCAGGTTCGGGCCAAGGCGATCAGAGAATGAGATCGCAATGCCTCGGTCCACTTGTTCATGGCGGGTGTGTTCCCCGTGAATGTTTTGGTTGCGAACTTCTTCGCAGCCTCTTTGACCAGCTCGCCCCACGGACCACACGGCTGACCGTCTGGCGACTTGAAGTGCTTGGCGAATGCGCGGCGCGTCTCGCTGAGCGATTCGTAGGACGTGTACTCCTGCCCGTCCTCAAGTTGTTGACGAAACAGTGCTTTAGCTTGCGCGACACTTGCCTCATCGCCGACCGTCAGCAGCCACTCGATTCGAGTCGTCCGACCGAACGCGGGCAAGCCGCGCTCTTCAGCCAGTGCGGCCGTGGCCTCATTCAACTGGCGGGCGAACGCGGCATTCATCCGCTCGGTTCGCTTCAAGCTGAGATGCACGGTCGAGAGCAGTTTCGCGGCGAGGTCGATCGAACGGCACTCGCGCAGGAAGAGCAACGTGGCGGCAGGCTCGTTGGACATGTCGGCATACGGCAGTTCGCGCGTGACCGCTCGGTCGGTACTCCAATCGGCGAAGTGGTTGTAGGCCGAGCAAACTCGTTTGAGGAATGGACTGGCGGAATCACTCACCACCAATGTTCCACTCGAACTGCCCGACGAGGCGATCACCGAGAACTGTTCCAAAATTTTGGCGAGCGGCTCATTGGGATGCTGTTTCGTCGCGTTGGCCACGAGCGGATTCAGCGGCAGCACCGACGACAACAACACGGCCAGCCCGAGGCGATGGTCTCCCTTCGACGTGTAGCGCTGCTCGATGAACGTGGCGAGTTCCGACTGCCGGGCTTCAGCGAAGTACGTGGCGAGCAGCTTCAGCGCGTCGTCATCCGACAGCTTCGCGAAGTCGGGCGCATTGGTCTGCAAATTGACAGGGACACTGACCGGCACGCCCGCCGTCGAGCGATACGGCAGCGGCAGGACGACGAGTCCCTCGGTCAGTGGCACCAGATGGGGAGCCTCGACCGGCTGCCGTTCGTACTTCGCTTCGGCGATCCGCTTGTTCTCGGCATCGAACAGACGAACCGTTCCGTCGGCCAAGAACGTTTGGTTCGCCAGCACCTTGTGGGCGGTGACGTTGATCACTCGCAACGCACTCAGCCGCCCGTCCTCCGCGAAGACCAGTTCGACCGCGATCTGACGAGGTGCTGGCGTAGCCGAATTCGTAAGAATTCGGTTTGGATCATCACCCGTCCGAACTCTCACGAGTTCGGCTACAGGCTCATCGCGTTTCATGCGTGTGATCCTCACCGTTCGTTCGCCGACCGACTTCACATCGGCCTCGACGCTGAGGTCATCCACCGACGGGACGTACCACGGGATGAGTGCCTGAATCGCTGACTGATGGAACCGGCTCATCGGCCGCTTCGCTCCGAGAGCGATCTCGGGATAAAGGTGCCACAACGTCGAGCCGTCGTGGATCACCTGCTCCTTCAGTCCCTCGCTGACTTCGCGATCGAAGACGAACCGGCCGGAACCGTCAGCCAACACAACGCCCGTAGGATGGCCGCCCGTAGGATGGCCGCCCTCGGCCGTCTCCCTTTGGGCGTCAATCGAAGACGGACGGCCGGGGGCGGCCATCCTACAGCTCTCCCAACCGAGCGACCGCGCCTTCTCAATCAACCGCCGCGCTTCTGCATCGACCTCACCGCGAACGGGCTTCGTCGCCGCCGCTTGCTCGACGATGGCCAACCGATCCGCAGGCCATGTTTGCAGGCCGGGTGCATAGCTCGGCAAGTCCTGTAACACGCCCGCGAGGGGATGCGCGGCGGGAAATTGGAAGCCGCCGACCGAGGTGTCATAGCCATCGGACAGGCTCGTTCCCAAGCCACGCCACTCCGCGCCAACGAGCATCGGGTATGTGTATTCCGCACCCACGAGGCCCTCCTCCTCTTCACTGATGATGATCCTGGGTGTTGCCATCAGCATGAGACTGGGTTTCGAGCCAGCCATCCTCACCCCCGGTCGAAGCGTCGTCTGAGTACCGAAGTTGCGGCGATTCCCGAAGTTCAGAGGTTGAACAGCGCCACCGGTTGCGAAGCGGTACAGAGGAATGACCTGCCGAGGCTGAGCTGGAAGGAAATAAAAACTGTTGGAAAGATTCGGCTCCAAATCGAGCATGAGTCCGTCACGAACTCCATCACCGCTGCTGTCGAAGTCCCCGAAGAGCTTGTCGAATTCAGATGGCTGTAGGTTCGTGAGCAGCAAGTCACGAGTTTGTGAGGACCGGATGTATCTCATGCGAATCGACTCGGAGGTCGTGAATTGGACCACGTCGTCCAAACTGTCAGTGGGAATGTTCTCGTTCAGGTAGAGATTTGGTCGGACATTCAGATTGCCGAGCGTGTTGAAATTGAGGCCAACAGTCCCTGTCCCCTGGGCTTGGCTCAGTCCCAAGTTCTCATAGGACAGAAACAAGTCTTTGGTGCCAGCATTCACTCCGCGCAAGCCATAATCGTCGGTTGAATTGCTCATTGATGAACGATCGAAGCGATCCACCGCTGGCAAGAACTTCCAGTGGGAGGGGAAGTCAAACCGGCCATTCCTTTCGTCGCGCATGGACGAACGAAACAGCCGCTTGTCCCACAAGCCGTCATCGGCACTCGCCCAATATCCATTGGTATTGGCGATGTAACTAAGCGACGAGAGTCCTCCGAACTGTTGATCGCCGTTGTTGATCTCGATGAGGCCGTCCATGTCGGACGGCGCGAACTGCACTCCGGAAAAATCGTCTTCCGCTTCCCAATTCAATACTCTGCCGGCCCAACGAAAGTTGGCCGCATTTCGGTGCCATCTTTGAAGGTGACGTGCGTTGGCAGCGACATTCACTTGCCATCCAGTTCGTCGCAGCACTACCGACTCCCACGCGAGTCGCACCGGGTCGGCGGCAGCTTCCGTCGCTTGTTCGATCCGCTTGATCTCGCGCTCGATCAGCCGGACATCGGCTTGCTCGGCGCGGTGCAAACGGTCGAGGCGTTGCAGGTCCGTGGCCGGACGCTTCTCGGTGACGCTCCGTTCGTAGTTGCTCTGCGCCGACGTGGCTCGGGCTTGAGAGTGCTTCAAGCGTTCCTTGGCCGCTTCGAGCGGACTGAGCTGTGCGACATTGTGATCGGCGACGACCGGGATTTCGGCCGGAGCGGGATACATCGCCCAGTGGTCCTTGCGACCGCGATCGACTTTGAATTGCTCGTACATCGCCTCGGTCTCCAGCACGAGCAGCGACGTGAACGGCGACATAACATACATCGACTTGCTCAGCTCGATGATCTGCGGCTTGTGTTCGGCGGCACCGGCGGCGACGAGGCGATCAATCTCCAAGCGTGCCCACGTGCGCGGCAGGTGACTCTGTAGCCGAACTCGTGAGAGTTCTGCGTCTTGTGCGACCGAGGGCGCGTCGGCCGAAGTCTCACGACTTCGGCTACGAGCCGCATACGCATTTGGCAGGATCACGTTCGTTGAATACAGCTTGCCGTTCAGCTTGCCCGTGATCGTGAGGGACGGCGGCAACGCTTGGCCTTTCGGGAAACGGGCGATGGCGGCGAGTTCTTGTCCGTGGGCGAGTGACGTGGTGAGGAGGAGGAACACTGGATCGGAAACGGCGATGACGGGGCGATCGCCCTCGCTGACGCTGCGGGTTACTGACGACCGAACGGCGATCTCGGACAGTCGCGGAGCGTTGAGCGTGCTGAGCAGATCGAACGCGCGCCACGCGACCGCTTCATCCGGGTTGATCTGCGTGACGTGGCCTCCCGTCCGACGTGCGGCGGTCTCCATGAACGACTTCGACCAACGCTTACCAACAGCCACGCCGACGTACCGTGCGTCGGTGGGCAACAGCCGTTGCAGCACAGCGTCGTCTCGTTCGCCCAGCACCGGGATGCCGGTTCCGAGATGCACGACCCAGACCTCGTGCGGACCTCGCGCCTGTTGTCGCACCGCGTGCAGAGCCTGCTCCAGATCGAGGGCACCGATCGGCGCGACGCCGCTCAGAAACTGGTCCGCTGCCGCGATGTTCTCCAGCGAACAGGCGACCGGCTTGCGGCGGAACGACTCGGCCTGCGTCCCCGCGCGGATCAGCGAGAACGTATCCGAATGCTCGGCGTTTTCGAGCAGCACTTTCGCGATCTGCCGCTGCGTCTCGGCCAGGACTTCGTTGCGATCGGCCGAGTTCTCAACCAGAAAGACCCACTGCCGCTGCGATCGTTCCCCGTTCGCCTTCAACTCGGGCCGCTGCCGCAGCATCACGTATTGAAAGCCGTCCTGCTCGCAAACCGACCATATTGTCTCCGGCGTGCCAGCGATGTTGCTCTCTCGGCTCAATGCGCCGGTCGTAGGATGGGCACTCTTGCCCGTCCCCGGTGCGACGACGGGCAGGAGTGCCCGTCCTACAGTCGCATCCCCCAACTCAACAACGAGGTCGCGATCCAACGCCGCGAATTCTTCGCGACCATCGAGCAGCAAGTCACCCGCTTCCTCGTGTCCGTTCAGCAGGTGCGAGGGCGAGTACCACTTCGTCCCCGCCGCTCCCTTCACTCGCACATGAGCCGACCATTCGCGAACGCCGTCGAGCGAATGTCCCGCTGGAAAACGGTAGACGTTGCGACCGTAATCGTTCGCCAACCGTTGTGTGTAGCTCAACAGAATCCGCTTCTCTTGCCGAGCTTCCAGTGGAAACACACGCATCTGAAACGTGCTCCCATCGACCCATTCGAGCAGTGCCGGATCGCGCTTCGTGTGCCGGATTTGCTCGAAGACGTTGCGGCCGTAGTCCCGCTCAACCATGCCTCCTTCCATCAGCTTGCCGTTCACGTACATCGCCAGCCGCGACAGTGACGCATCGGCGGGAAGAGGAAAGCGAAACGTTCCCTCAAGCTGTTGCCATGTGTGATTGAAGTACGTCTGGTCGATCGTCGTGCGAGCGAAGCCGTCCTCAATGTGAACATCGACGTGAAACTTTCGGAGCGACAGTTTCATCTCCTGCCCCTGCGGATCGACGACGGTGACGGTCCCGCCTGCATGTTGGCTGATCGGCACCACGACCGAACCCGCCGCCGCCATCAAGTCCTTCACCCACTCGACGACATACGCCGACCGCTTCGCCGGTCTCAGCTCGGCCAACTTCGACTCGATCAGATCGGCAATCAACTCCTGCCCGGCTGTGACCACACTCTCGACGCCACTCACGCGGACGGTCCCTTGTGTGACGACGACGTTGGTCGCCCGATCGCGAGCCTTCACAACGAACTTCGTCCCGAGCGCCGTGACGGTGCGCTGAGGCGTCTCCACCACGAATCGCTCGGAACTCACGGACGGCACCACTTCGACGAAGACTTCGCCCGCCAGCAGTTTCACGCGGCGATCGCTGACGACAGTGACTCGCGACTGTTCGTTGATCGACAACACCGAACCGTCAGGCAACGTCACGCGCCGCTTCTCGCGCGGCCCGGTTGTCAGCGTGTCACCCTGCTTTACTCGCGAGGGCGATTCCAACAGTGCGGACGGACTTGAGGAACCGGCTTGAGCTTCGGGGCGACTCCCTCCGGAAGCAGACGTGCCCAGCGCTGCTCGATCGTGGGACGAGATCAACTCACCCGGCAACAGCTTTGATGTGGAACGGTCTCGCCCGGCGAGCGGTATTGGATCGTCGTCATCCGCTCGTTGAAACACCACTCCCAACGCCAGCAGTGCCACCGCGCAGGCCGCGACGATCCCGAGTTGCATCGTGGGCCGAGTCGGCTGATGAACCTGGCCCTCGCGAAGCCACACGCGGCCCGCGTGTTGTTCGACGCTCGTGACCCGCCCGGCAGTCGTCGCCGAACCGCCTTCCACCGCCTGCACCATTGAGGTTCGCACCCGCTCCAAGATGCGTTTCACAACCTCGTCGCTCAGCGGCTCGGCAACCACCGCGTCCAATGCCGCAGCGATGTCGGCATCCGACTCCGGCAGATCGAGTTCCCGCAGCGCCAGTGCGATGCGATTCCGAAACAGATCGTCTGACAACGGTTCGTGGTTCGATGGATTGCTCATCACGTGAGTCCTCAAAAAACGTCGCGAGTTCGTAGAGCAGGCGGCTCGCCTGCTTCGCGTCTATTGCTACTCGTAGGACGGGCACTCTTGCCCGTCGTTCTGCCCGTCGTTCCCATTGGAACACGGACGGGCAAGAGTGCCCGCCCTACGGTTTCTGCAACTGACTGTGGAACCGTCGTCGCGCCGAGGCTCAGGCGAGCCGCCCGAGCTACGGGTTCGTTTCAAGCTGCTCGATCTCGCGCCGTAGCCGCTCCAGCGCCCGACGGCGATAGACCCGCACCGTCGATTGCGGGATGCCCAGTTCTTTCGCCAAGTCGTGACTCGCGACGATGCCATCGCGAGACTCGGCATCGGCCAGCACGATCCGTCGCTGCTTCTCGGGGAGCAGCGCGAGTAACTCGCGCAGTTGTTCGGGTGCGACACGCAGCGTCGGCGAAGTACCAGCTCTCTCACCGCCATCGCGCTCTGTGTCGTCGCGCTCGTGGCCGTTGTTTTCATCCCGTCTCGTGGCGGTGTCCAATTGACGGCGATCCACCGCCTCGGCCAACAACATCGGTTCGAGACTCAACTCCAACCGCCGCGCCTTGTGCCAACCATGCCTCAACACATCCCGAGCTATGTTCTCGGCAATGCGAAAGAACCAGACGCGCAGCGACGACAGCGCCGGGTCAAACCGCGCCCGATGCTGCCAGACTCGAAACAGCGCGGCCGCCAAGACATCTTCAAAATCGGTGGCCGTCAGTGGCCCGACAAACTTCTGCCGGAGTAGCACCAGAATCGGCGGGCCGTGTGTGCGCAGGATCACCTCCAACACACCTTCATCCCCGTCCTTCAACCGCGCCCCGAGATCCGGAGGAGAATCGCCGCGAGTCATGTCGCATCCGTTGATCGAAGGAAGTACTCAGTCGCGCCACTTCAGCCAGGCACCACTGATGCGTCCGCCCAAAGTAGCCTTCATCGCTCCGCGTGAAGAGAGCCGAACGCGGAATGACGCTGTTTCCCACGTATCCGGGTCGCTGGTGACTCGGCTGACTTCACGCGGAGCGATGAAGGCTACTTTGGGCGGTCACGTCACCACTACATACGCAGGCCCGTGACACGTGACTGAGGGTTCGGAGCGAAACAACCTCCCGCGTTCCTCCCTCCCCTCGGCGGGGAGGGCCGGGGAGGGGGGAGCATCAAGTGTGAGGCCGCGATTCTCAAGCAGCTCCCCTCTCAGCCGAGGGGAAGGGAACCAGAAGGGAAACCGGAAAGTTGTTTTGGGTTCATCCGATGTTTTTGGAGAGTCCTCATAGGAGAGCAAGTGAAGATGTTCCAAGTCTTCATCCTGAAGGGATGCCAGCGATTCGCCGGGGGTTGAGCGAAGCGACACCCCCGGAAGAGGTTGGACAAATGACGGTTGCATCCTGAAGGGATGCCAGCCTCGTGGAACGGGGAGACATTCTGAGCTGGCCAGCATCCCTTCAGGATGCCAATCCCCTGTCGTTGGCTTTGCACCGGGGGTGTCGCAGACGCTCAACCCCCGGCTAACAGCCTGTTGAAAAAGGGAGGGCGAGGCTCCTGCCGAGCCGGATGTGTGTGGAATATCACTTGTTTCTTGCGGCTCGGCGGGAGCCTCGCCCTCCC
>JAYTQJ010000445.1:0-3854 GCA_043746775.1 Schlesneria sp. | reverse complement strand
CCAAGAACCGGGGGGCTTATGCCGCCCCGCTCAGATGTCTCATCACTGACCGCGCTAAGGTCTTAGGTTGCCTCCGCAACGTTCGGCAGCTCTCGCGCCGATGATTCTCGCCGACTATCCACTCCCGTAAAGGACTCTCCCTTGTCCGACAAGAAGCCCGATTTCGACGAGTTCCTCGACAAGTTCCGCAAGCACCGCGAAGTGATGATCGAGGAACTGCACAAAGTCATCGTGGGACAGTCTGAGGTCATCGAGCAGATCCTCGCGGCGATCTTCACTGGTGGACATTGTCTGTTGGTTGGCGTGCCCGGCTTGGCGAAGACGCTGCTGGTTTCCACGATCGCTCAAATCTTGGACGTGCAGTTCAAACGAATCCAGTTCACACCCGACTTGATGCCGTCGGACATCACCGGCACGAACGTGCTGGATGAGAACGACGCCGGGCGGCGCGAGTTCCGCTTTGTCGAAGGCCCCGTCTTCACGAATATTTTGCTTGCAGACGAAATCAACCGCACGCCCCCCAAGACTCAAGCCGCATTGCTGCAAGCGATGCAGGAACGCGAAGTGACCGTCGGTCAGACGACCTACAAACTTCCGGAGCCGTTCTTCGTCATCGCCACCCAAAACCCGATCGAGCAAGAGGGGACGTATCCGCTTCCCGAAGCTCAGCTCGATCGCTTCATGTTCAACGTGAAGGTCGATTACCCGAGCCTCGCCGAAGAGGAACAGATTCTGACTTCCGCCACGTCGGGTGAGCGACAAGAGGTCCGCAAGGTTCTGTCGGCGAAGGCGATTCTCTACTTGCAGAAGCAGATCAACACGATCGAAGCGGGACCGCTCACGATCAACTACGTCGCGAGGCTGGTGCGAGCCACGCGACCGGCCGACCCTGCGTCCCCCAAGTTCGTCCGCGACCTCGTGGACTGGGGTGCTGGCCCGCGTGCTGGCATGTTCCTGATCGCGGGAGGCAAAGCGATGGCCGCGATGGACGGTCGCCCGAGCGTTTCTCTGCAAGACATCCGCCGCGTCGCCGTTCCCGTCCTCCGACACCGCATCGCCACCAACTTCCAAGCTCAGGCCGAAGGAATGTCCTCCGAGACCATCATCGCCCGTCTCCTCGATGAAGTCCCCGAACCGAAGATCCCGAAGTACGTGTAAGGCAGGGGCGGTGCATTGACTACGTTCGAGAGTTCGCTCGGGCTTCACTGTACTCATCTTTCTGCCGCTCTCTTGTCTGTCTCACCTCTTCAGCCTTGCAGCAGGAAGAAGTAGACAGACAAGAGAGCGGGAAAGATGATGGCCACCGCCAATACTTCATCGCGATGGCACGAGGGTGAGCGGCGTTTCAGCGGTGACAACGAGGCCGCGTTCATCACGTGTGGTGGCTCGGACTGTCAGCGGACGAAGATCGATGCCGCTCGCGGCGCTCGTGAGTTCCACGATCAGTGTGCCGGAATTGTGATGGCCTGCGATTTCCACCGGGATGGCGGTGACTCCGTGACAACCCTTGGGAGCGACCAGCTCGATGGTCACGGAGTTGGACAGCCCCCGGTCGCGTTGCAGTCGCAACGGCACTTCCAAACGTTGCCCCGGCGCGGCGGCAAACGTGGTGCGAGCAAGCTGGACGGCGAGTCGTCCCGGATCGACAAGGGCGATCATCTGGTTGTGCTGGTCGTTGGAGCTGTAGCTGACCGTGTGCTGGCTGCCGTCGGAATCGGTCACGATACCCGACACGCTGAGCGTCGAACGACAGGTCCGCCCAATCTCCATCCACGGCGGCAACACCACGGCAAAATCAAAGTCGCTCTGCCCGGCGGGGACCGTGACAGGCGACGCCGTGACGCCCTGCAAGTGCCGTCCCTGTCGGTCGGCCAGCTTCACTTCGAGCGGTCCCTCGAAGCCGTTTCGTTCCACCCGATATTTGCGGACGAAGACCGCTCCACGCGGAATGAACTTCGTCTCGAAGATACCGACGAACTTGAATGGCGTGGACGGGACCACCGCCAGCCAGAACGAATCACTTTCAACGGTAGGCGACGCGACTCCGGCGGGAGGTGCCAGCTCATTGAGTTTCACCGTTTGAACAAGTTCACGATCGCCGACTTTAGCACGCCCGATGATCTTGATCGGGACTGCGGTGACGCGAGCGTCGGCCTCCACTTTGAACGGAAGCTGCACGTCGTTCTGATTCGCGGCGATCACCACGGGCGCGGCGATTGAGACTCCCGGCGGTAGCCCCTGCACTTCTAATGCGACCGCTTCCTTGAAGCCCGGCCCGCGTTCCAGCAAGACCTTCACGTTGCCGGTCTTTCCACGTTCGAGGTTTGTCGCATCGACACTCACCGACAGCGTGAACTCGGGCTGCCCGGTACTCGTCGCCCGGACGCGGTAGGCAAACCGAGCGTCTCCGCGCGAGGCCAACCGATCGCGCACGGTCAAGCGGTACTCACCATCACTCGGCGCGACGAATCGCAACCGCGCGTCCGTCCGTCCATTGCCGAGATCATCCGCCTCGGCGAGTCGCTTGCCATCCGCATCGTGTACTTCCAGCACCGCGTCGAGTGGTGAGCCAAGTCGAGCGGCGCGAGTCTCAAATTGGTATTCGATTCCCTTGGATGCGGCGAACTGCCAGACATCGACATCACCGGGCTGTTGGATGCGGCCGTTGAATACGCTCGGCACGGAACACGTCTGCGCCAGCACGTCGTTCGGTTCGACTTCCAGCCATTCCTCGAAGTCATCGAGTTCCAGTCGAACGTCGCCCCACGATGACTTCACGTCGTCCAACCGCCAGACAAATTCAGTGTCCTCCGCAGGCAGCTCAAGTTCGATCTCGGGTTGCGGCAGCTTGACGCCGCTCAATTGAAAACGAGTCTTCGTGCCACGGCGACCACCCAACGGATAGACCGCATCTAGGCACGGCCCGGTGGTGATCGTCAGCCGATAAACATGATCCTGCAATCCGCCGAACGCCGTGTCATGGATGCGAACTTGATGCTCACCGTCGGTGCGTGTGATGAACCGCAACGACGGCGTGGACGCCCCCTCGGGAAGCTGTTCTCCCAGCACGCGTCCGGTGGGATCGCGCACTTCGATACGAGCATCCAAGGGCGAACCAAAAGCCGACGTGGCGACCGCACACGTCACGGTCTCGCCCGCTTTCACAGTGAAGCTCCACGCATCGATATCCTCGCGCGGAAAGATGCGACCGTTAATGGTGACGGGCAGATCGACAGGAATCGCCGGAGCCGTTCCGTCCACTTCGTCTTCGGTGATCTCCGCAAACTCACCCACGATAAACCCGAGCGGCGAGGTCACTCCTTGCGAGGTGGCCAAGCGCCACGTCTGCATTCCCAACGGCATCGTCGCCGGCATTACCAGCCCTGCCGAAAAGTCGCGCGGATAGTCTTCCTTCTGTTGTGATGCGGGCTGAGGGATGACAGGTCCTTCAAACCACCGCACGCTGATCGGGGCCAGCTTTTCAGGAGGCGTGAGCCTCGCATCCAAACACAACAACCGGGGCGAGTCATTCAGATTGCACCCGCCAATCCGCGTCGTGACCGCCGTTCCACGCTGGCCTCCCGCTGGAAACGAGTAGTGGGCCGATGGCGGGTCCGCGAACGAGAACCGAGTTGCCCCCAACACGACCACGAACAGTGCAACGCAAGCCAGTCGTCGAGAGAGAGTCGTGCTCATGGGAAGTGCCGTTCTTTCAGGGAATCGCCGGAGTGCAATCGTTCATTGGTGGTAGCCCTGCGCTCCACGACAGGAAGCGAGATCGCAGTCAGGCGTATTGCATTGGCTTTGTGGAAGCCGGGGTCAGGTGGTTCAAAGTTCATTTTTCGCGGCGAAAA
>JAYTQJ010000444.1:0-20999 GCA_043746775.1 Schlesneria sp. | reverse complement strand
GACAAGCAGAGGTCTGTTCCTCAGGAGGGTGGGACAAGCTCAGTTCGAGCGCCGGCCCACCATCGTGCAATCGTTTGAAATCATGGTGGGCCGGCGCGACGAAGCGCCGCTGGTCCCACCCTACGGCTGTTTTTCAACAGCCTGATAGACGCGAAAACACGCGGGCAGCATCCTCTGGCACGACCCGCAATCCGCTCCTACTTCACCAGCGATTGAACGTGAGTCCAAATGGTGCCGGGGGCGAAGAACAGTCCAACGGTGACAGCCAAACAGAGCAGCGCCGCCACCAGCGCGGGAACATCGGCCGGGCGGTTGTCTTCGCTGCGATCGACCGGGTCGCGGAGGTACATCACGCCGATCAGCTTGAGGTAGTACCACGCGCCCAGCGCCGCGTTGACGCCCAGCAGGCACGCCAACATCCGACTCGATTCATATCCCTGCGACCATGCGGCGAGGAACAAGTTGAACTTGCCCAAGAACCCGGCCGTCGGTGGTAGCCCAGTCAGACTGAACAGGAACACGACCAGCATCAACGCGAGAGCGGGCTTCGTGCGGCTCAGTCCCGCAAGGTCGTCGAGCGATTCGATCCGCTTGTCGGATCGAGCGGCCGCGATCAACACCGCGAACGCACCCAGCGTCATCGCTCCGTAGATTGGCAGATAGAAGAGCAACGCCCCGATGCCGCTCACTTGGCCCGTGGACTGCATCCCCACGACCAAACCGATCAGCATATAACCCGCGTGCGAGACGCTCGAAAACGCGAGCAACCGCCGCACATCGGTTTGCATCAGCGCCATCAGGTTTCCGACGAACATCGTCGCCACCGCGAGCCACCACAACAGCGGAGTCGCGGCGGGAGTCATCATCCAAGCGTGAACGGTGGCATCGCCTCCCGTCGCCGGAACGATCAGCCGCAGCAGGGCGACGAACCCCACCACCTTCGGAACGAACGACAGCATCGCGGCGGCCGAAGTCGGCGCACCTTGAAAGACATCCGGAGCATAGAAGTGAAACGGCACGGCCGTCAGTCGGAAGCCGAGTCCCGCGATAAGCATCACCGTCGCGACTGCCACCAACGGGCTGTGCGGCAACTCGCGTCCCGCTGCAAACGCCTGATGAATGGCCATCAGATTTGTCGTCCCCGTCGCGCCGTACAAATAGCTGAGACCGAACAGCACGATGGCCGACGAGAAGATGCTGAGCAGGAAGTATTTGAGCGTCGCCTCTTGAGCAGGTGCGTCTCGCCGAGGCAGCAGCAGGAACAGGTACGTCGGGATGCTGACGAGTTCCAGCGCCACGAACAGGCCGACGAGATCGTTGGCGGCCGCGACGAAGTTGACTCCCGCCAAGATCGCCAGCAGCGACGCATGGCATTCGGCCGACCGCGAGTCATCGGCCTGATTCCATTGGAGCAGCACGAGGATAAAGCCCGAGGCGAGCGTCAATCCGCGCACGTACCAAGTCAGACCGTCCATCACGAACGGCCCGGTCGATCGTGGCACCAGACCTCCGTGCCACCAGAGCCATCCCGCCAGAGCGAGCGCCACCAGCGACAGCCACCCCCAACGGTGTCTCAGACCCGCCGGTGCCTCGCCCCGCTCGCTCACCAAAAACGGAGCGGCAAGGAACATCAAACAGACCGTCGCCAGCAGGACCAGCTCGGGCAAAATCAAATTCACGGCACCATTCAGATGCAGCATGGCTTCGTTCACGGACGGCCCTCCCCCGGCACGACTGGCTGGCTGGCATCTGCCGCCGCAGGCTCGTTCGCTTTGACGTTGAGTTGAGGATTGGCCACCGGCTGAGCGTCGCCGGTCTCCACAGTTTTCACAACAGGCACTCCCGTTACTTTCGCATTGTGAGCGGTGCTGGCGGTCTTCGACAGTTTGACCGCTTTGACTTCGTCATACAATTTCGTCACGGCTTCGACATCGGGCCGAATCAGATCGAGCGCCGGTTGCGGGAACAGACCGAGGTACACACACAGCACCAGCAACGGCGCGAGCGTCAGCACTTCGCGGGCATTCAAGTCGGCGATCGGCTCGTGAGCCTCGCCATGTGATCCGTGACTCGCGTGATGTGGTTCGAGCAGCGTCCCGAAGAACGCCTTCTGCAACACGCCGAGCAGATACCACGCACCGAGAACGACTCCCGCCGCACCGAGGATCGCGAGGATCGGATCGCGTTTGAACATGCCCATCAAACACAGCACTTCACCCACGAAGCCATTCAGCCCCGGCAACCCAATACTGGCGAACGACGTGAAGACCATCGCCACGCCGAGCAGCGGCAACTTGCTGGCGAGGCCACCCAGTTCCGAAAGCTGTCGCGTGTGATACCGCTCGTAAAACATCCCGACGATACAGAACAGCGCCCCCGTCGAGAGACCGTGATTGATCATCTGCAGCACACCTCCGCTGATCCCCTCCGAGTTCAACGCGAAGATCCCCAACATGCAGAAGCCAAGGTGAGCCACCGAGCTGTAGGCCACCAACTTCTTGATGTCGTTCTGAGCCAAGGCACACATCGAACCGTAGATGATCCCCACGACGGACAGCGCCCCGATGAGCGGCGTCCCCACGTTGAGACACGCATCCGGCAGCATCGGCAGACAGAGTCGCAACAACCCGTATGAACCCAGCTTCAGCAGGACACCCGCCAGCATCACCGAACCGGCCGTCGGTGCCTCGACGTGTGCGAGTGGCAACCAAGTGTGGAATGGGAACAGCGGCACCTTCACCATGAACCCGGCCGCGATCATCAGGAACAGCGTCGCCTGCAACTCGGGCGGCAGCGGGTGTTCAGCCAGAAGGCGCGAGAGATCCGGAATCGAGAACGGCGTCGTCAGCGGATGAGCCAGAGCCAAGCTGAGCTTGTAGGACTCGGTGACGAGCCAGATCAGTCCGAGCAACGTGATGACGCTTCCAGCCAACGTGTAGATGAAGAATTTGCCCGCCGCATAGCGACGGAGCGGCCCGCCCCAGATGCCGACCATGAAGAACAGCGGGATCAGCGTGAACTCGAAGAAGACATAGAACAGCAGCAAATCGAAGGCACAGAAGACCCCGATCAGCCCCGTTTCGAGAATGAGCAGGCTCGCGTAGAACTCGGCCGACCGCTCCTGAATCGCGGTCCACGAAACCAGCACGGCCGAGATCGTCAGAACCGTCGTCAGCAGGATCATCGCGAGACTGATGCCGTCGAGGCCGAGATAGAACTCCAGCTTCACCGCCGAACTGCTAGCCACTCCTCCACCAGCACTGGTCGCCCCAGGCACAACGTCGAGCCAGACCTGCCGAACTTCCATGCGTGGGTGTACGGGACCGCGCTCACTCGGATGAGTTTCCGGCAGCGCGAGAAACTGTGCCGCGACACCGAACGACACAACACACGTCGCCAACGTCGCGATCAGCGCCGTCCAGCGCGCCCGCACCGGCGGTGCATTCGCATCCAGCAACAGCAACAACGCCGCTGCCGCCGCCGGCATAAAGATCATCACCACAAACAAACTGGGCATGGAAACCGCCTACCTGCTTTCGATTCGCTGTCTTGTCTTCGTTGTCTTGTCTTCGCCTTGTCCCCTCGCCCCGGCCCGGGCACCGCCGCTTCGGTGGTCGGGAGAGGGTTAGGGTGAGGGGTCTTCTTAGTCTTCTGAATACGCTCAACCAATCAACGCGTCGTATTCGGCATGACTACCGATCCAAAACCATTGCACACCTTCCGGGACGGGCAGACCTAACGCTCGATAGTGAACACCAACTCGCACGCTCCGAAAGCGGCCATTACGAACGTGTTTGAACTGAAGTGAGGGATGTCCGGCATGAACTTTCAGCAACTTGTAGTTTTCGAGTGCCAAGGTTTGCACTTGCGCCGGGAGCGAGTTGAAGCAATTCCAAAACCGCTTGGAAGTGAAGTGCCTCACAGTTCCCGAGCCTTGCCTTCGCTGTATTCTTGGAGTGCTTCCGCCGCCAGCGCATCCAGCTTGCCTGCCGCTGCGTCCGCTTCAATTTTCGCATCCCATGCGGCTTCATCGAACTTCACAAACCAGTCGCGAAATCTGGCCAGTTCGTTCGTTGGTAGTTGCTCAACTGCTCGTTCTATGGTCTCCACAGCCGTCATCACTCACTCTCCATCCCCAAGCCAAAATCCAGCCCGACGACCGGTTCTGAAACCTACATTCCACTCGCCAACGCCCTGAGCACCGACACCAAGCAGACCACCAAACCGACCACCATTACCATCGCATAGTTTTGCACGAACCCGTTATGAATCGGCTTGAGGACCGCGCCGAACAGACTCGGCACGAAGCCAACACAATCGACAATCACATCCAACACCCACTTGTCGAACACTTCCGCGATCCGAGCGAGCAGCCTCAACGGCTTCACGACGTTGCTTAGGTAGAACTGGTCGAGACAAAGCCCATCGGATGAGAACCTGTGCAGCGGACCGGAGGCTTTCTTCAAACCTTGTGACACCGAAGGCGAGACGACATACGCGAAGTAGGCGGCACCGATTCCGACGAGGGCCAGCACGACGCTGATTCCCATCATCAGCAGGTTCGGTTCGTGAGCATGTGCCTCGGGCAAACCCGGAGTGTGTTCCAGATAGTGTCCGTACAGATGTGTCGGCCCGGCGATCAGTCCCACGAACAACGCGGCCACGCCGAGGACCAGCAGCGGTCCGGCCATCGCGGGCGGAGCGTCGTGGGGATGATGACCGGCTTCTTCGGGGAAGCGTTCCTTGCCCCAGAACGTCATGAAGTATGCGCGGAACGTATAGAACGCCGTCATCAACGACGTGAGCAACGCGACGCCGAGGATCACCTTGTAGAAGTCGCCATGCTTCGCGTCCTGACTCGCCGAGAAGAGGACCGCCAGAATCTCGTCCTTCGACCAGAAGCCCGACAGCAATGGAAAGCCCGCCAGCGCGAGTGACCCCGCTAAGAACGTGATGTGTGTGATCGGCAGCGCTTTCCGCAAGCCGCCGAATCGCCGCATGTCGATCACGTTTCCCATCGAGTGCATCACCGACCCGGCCGACAGGAACAGCACCGCCTTGAAGAAGGCGTGCGTGAACATGTGGAACATCGCAAACGTCACGGCGTGCGTTGCAAGACTCACATCCGCTCCGGCTGCCCCCAACGACATGAACATGTATCCAAGCTGACTGACTGTTGAATACGCCAAGACACGTTTGAGGTCGTACTGCGTCAGAGCCGTGATCGCCGCAATCAGCGCCGTCGCCGCACCGATTCCCGCCACGAACATCTGCGCCGTCGGAGCCAGCACAAAAAATGGAGTGCAGCGCGCCACAAGATACACGCCCGCCGTAACCATCGTCGCCGCGTGAATGAGCGCGGACACCGGCGTCGGACCTTCCATCGCGTCCGGCAACCAAACGTGCAGCGGAAACTGAGCCGACTTGCCGATCGCTCCCACAAACAGCAGGAAACAGATCGTCGTGAAGATCGCCGGATCTTGGGCTGCGATCTCACGGATCAGGTCCGGGCTACCGAACAGGGCTTCAAAATCGACGGTTCCAAATGTGGTCCAGATCATGAACACACCGAGGATGAATCCGAAGTCGCCGATGCGGTTGACCACGAACGCCTTCTTGGCCGCCGCCGCTGCACTCGGCTTCTGAAACCAGAAACCAATCAGCAAGTAGCTGCACAGCCCGACCGCCTCCCAAAACACGAACATCAACAAGAAGTTGCCGGCCAGCACCAACATGCACATCGAAAACACGAACAGTGCGATCGACGCAAAGAACCGGGGATAGCCGGGATCGCCGTGCATGTAGCCACTGGCGAAGATCACGACCAACAGACTGACTGATGTCACCATGACGAGCATCAGCGCCGTCATGGCATCGGCTCGCAATGTCACGGATACATCGAGTTGCCCGACACTGATCCACTGATAGATGTGCTTGATGATCGCGTGCGAAGGCGATCCGTGTTCACCATGCTCGCCCGCGTGACCGAACCCGCTCGGCACGACATGAATCAACAGACAGATTGCCGCCGCAAGCGATACAGCCAATGCCAGCACTACGGGCCGGTGAGCATACTGCCGACGAACCACATGGCCCACGAGCACAATCCACAGACACGCCAACAACGGCGCAGCCGGGATCACCCACAGAACGTCATTCGGTTGGAACCAGTCGAACACGGGATCAATCTCTTTCTTCAGTCAGTTTGAAACAGGAAGGAACTCAACCACCGATCACACAGAAGGCCACAGATCAGAATCTGAACCAATCATTCTCCGGCCTAGTTCCCTCGTCTCCTATCCGCTCTTATCTCTGATGTTCTCGTATCGTTTTCTTGTCTGATCCGTGCCCATCCGTGCAATCTGTGGTCACGAACTCTTCGCCCTCGTCACAGCTTCGTCACTGGCGTCTTCGGTGCCCGACCGGCCGGAGTCAGATGCGGGAAGTCGGCGTTCGGATCGACCACTTTCCCGGTCGGTTGAGTCGGCGACGAACCGCCCGACAGCACCGGCAAATCATCCTCACCAAGGTTCCCCCACAGGAAGACATCCAGCGACTTGCGGCGCTGGTACAGAGTCAGGATCAGCGACAGTGCCAACCCGGCTTCACACGCGGCGACGGTCAATACGAAGATCGTGAAGACCTGTCCCTGTGGGTTGCCGTGGTAGCGACCAAACGCGGTCAAGTTGACTGACACTCCGTGCAGCATCAGTTCGGCTGACAGCATGATCAGGATCAGATTGCGGCGTGTGAGAAACCCGATCATCCCGAGGACAAACAGGATCGCGCCGACAATCAATTGGTTTTCAAGAGCAGTGGAAGTCATAGGTGTCCTTGAGACCTCCTCGGTGCGATGGCGATCGCGCCGATGGTCGCGACGAGCAGCACGGTTCCGGCCAACTCGACGGCATACAGATAATCGGTGAACAGTGACCGGCCAAGGACTCGCAGCGAACCGATCTCGCGCGGGTTGCTCTCGGGAGCTTGGCTCAACAGGTTGGCCCGCACGCCCGACGGGACCGAGACGAACTGACCATGCCGAGCTTCATCCGCAGCCTTGCCGTCGATCCCGCCCCACTCCTGCAATGAGAACAGCAGAGTGGCGAGCAGCGCGAACGACAGCAGGCTCGCCATCCCCGGTTGAAACGCCTCACGGTCGTAGCCGCCGATGCCACCTTGTTGAGCCAACATGATGACGAACAGGAACGTGACGACGATCGCTCCGGCATAAACGATGATCGTCGCTGCCGCGAGAAACGGGGCCGAGTTCAATAGGAACAGCCCGCACACGGAAAGCGTCGTCAGCGCGAACCACAGCGCTGCATAGACCGGGTTCTTGTCAGTGATCATCAGCCCGGCACACAGAATCGCCGCGCCAGCGAACACGTAAAACAGCACGTCATGGACGAGTTCACCCGCTGGCGGCAGCACGGTCGCTTGCAGCACCAACAGCGCCGCCACGCCGATCAATCCGCCCAAGATGCGCCCACGAGGCTTCTCGCGCGGCAACAGCCACCACACCGCCAACCAGCCCAAAGCCAGCGGCAGCAGCAACATTCCATTTTCCGGAGACCAGTTCATTCGTCTTCCACAGTTTGTCCGCGAGACACCGGCTCGCGTGAGTTGCCATCCATCATCAAGTCATCCACCGAACCAACCAAACCCCACCGGGCTTGTCCCGGCGGAATCAGGTCTTTGCACTACTCATCCTTCTTGCTGTCGCAGCTTATCAATTGTGGGGTGCGACAGTTGTCGGATGTGAGTAGTGCAGAAACCCGCGAGCCACCGGGGCAAGCCCGGTAGGGTCGCTGCTGCCTCAACTAATTCGAAATCACGCCCGACGACACCGCTTTCGCCGAACGATCATCACCGCGCACGGTCGTCGCCGGGCCGAGCGTATGCAAATCGGTGAAGTCACTCGCGTGACCGAGCTTTCCTTTATGAGTCCGGATCGGGTCGATCCCCGAGTCCTTCGTCTGATCGAACACGCTCAGCAGCTTCTCCTTGTCGAACATCATTTCTTGGCGAGTCATCCCCACCAAGTCATAGAGGTGCGTCAGTTCGATCGAATCGACCGGACAGGCTTCCTCGCACATACCGCAGTAGATGCACTTCAGCTCGTCGATCACGAAGCTCTTCGGGAACTTGTCGCGATCAGCCCAATGAGGATCGTCCTTGGGGGCGTCTTGCGCCACGATCTCGATGCAATGCGCCGGGCACGCCGTCGCACACATCATGCAGGCGACGCACTTCACGCGGCCCTTGTCATCCCGATTGAGCCGATGGACGCCGCGATAGTGCGACGGCAACTTGGGCTGTTGTTCAGGATACAGCTCGGTGACGGTGCGATTGTTCGCCACGTGCGCGCCCGTGGTGAGCAACCCATCGAAGACTGCCGGGAGATACGTCGCCTCCCAGAAGTTCATCGGAGCCTCTTCGACCCACTCGACATCATTCGCGTTGATTGCCATCTCGTATCCTCTTCCCACGCCTTGTCCCCTCGCCCCGGCCTTGCGGGGAGAGGGTTAGGGTGAGGGGTCTTCATTCAGCGTTGAGCTGTTAGCGATTAGCTGTTAGCCAGAGACGGATGTCAGCCGTCTCGTCCTCATTCATTTTGCAATTATCACTTTGCAATCTCTTCCGAACGTCAATGAGCATGCGCGTGCCCATGACCCGCCGCTTCAACCGGCCCGGCCACTCGTCGCGCGAACGGTTTCGTTGATTGAGTTCCCATCAAACCAGCGGCTAAGAAAATCGCCGCCGATCCTGGCAGCAGCCACCATTCGTTCAATTCAAACTGCTTGACGACCATCACCATCACGATGTTGACCATCGCCAACGGGATCAGGCACAACCACGCGAGACTCATCAGTTGATCGAAGCGGAACCGAGGGATCGTCCACCGCAGCATTTGAATCACGACAATGAACACCGACACCTTGGCCAACAGCACTCCGACTTTCACCATCCACACGCCCGAGTAATTGCTCGTCGCTTCGGCGATGAATGGCAGATGCCACCCGCCGAAGAACAGGATGCTGGTGAGGAAGCTGATCGTGATGACGTGCGTGTATTCGGCGAGGAAGAACAGGCCCCACTTCATCGCGCTGTACTCGGTGTGCCAGCCGCCGATCAGTTCCTGCTCGCACTCGGCCAAGTCGAACGGAAGCCGCTGGGCTTCCGCCATCGCCGCGATGAAGAAGATCACGCACGCGAGCGGCTGATACCAGATGTTCCAGCCGTAGATGCCGCGTTCCGCTTGGAACATCAGAATCTTTTCGATGCTCATCGTCCCGCAAAGCAGCGCCAGCCCAACGACGCTCATCCCGAGCGGAATCTCATAGCTGACGACTTGAGCACTCGCCCGCAGGCAACCGAGCGCACTGTACTTATTGTTCGAGGCCCAGCCGCCGAGAATGATCCCGTACACCGCCAGGCTGCCAATCGCGAAGATGAACACGACCCCGAGGTCGATCCCCGGCGCGATGATGAACGGGAACTGACCATCTCCAGCCGTCAGTCCTTTCGGCACCGGCCCAAATGGCACGACGGCGAACGCGAGAAACGTGGTGAATACAGAAATGCCCGGCGCGAGGACGAACAGAAACTTATTCACATGCCCCGGAATCACGTCTTCCTTCAGGAGCAGTTTCAACATGTCGGCGACCGGCTGAAGCAAGCCCATCGGGCCAACACGGTTCGGCCCCAGTCGATCCTGCATCCACGCCGACAGCTTTCGCTCCAGCAGAATGAGGTACGAACAAACGCCCAGCGTCACGTTCAGCACGATAAATATCACCAGCCCCGGCATCGCATACGGCTTCGCTGCCTCGGGCAACATGCCGACGATCCAGTTCCACTGGCCACTCAAAAAGTCATTGATGAACTGCATGTCTCGTTCTATCTGTTCGATTCAAACTCAAGTCACATCATCGACCATCAATCGCCACCCCACCGGGCTTGTTCCGGTGGAAACAGGTCTCTGCACTACTTGTAAGATGGACGCCCTCGTCCGTCTTCTTCCCGCGAGTCATCGCTCGGACGAGGGCGTCCAAGCTACAAGTTCAGCCAACCGCAGCAGCTTGCTCCAACGTCACACCCAACTCACCAAGCTCACCCACCGACAACGCCTCCAGAGCCGGGACGGCCCCACCAATTTCCTTCCGCAACGTCGGGGCATGGAACATCCCCTTTCGCTCAGCCAGCTCCATCAAGATGCGACCGTCGGGACGAGCCTCTTCCGGACCACGGACTCCGCGATGAATCGCTTGAGCCAGCCCGTTGTGGTTCACAAACGTTCCGTCCTTCTCAGCCCAAGCCGCTCCCGGCAGGACGAAGTGAGCCTTGGCAGACGCCGCCGATTCCAACAGATCTTGCACGACGAGCAACTTCAACTTGTCGAGCTTCGCCACGTCCGAGTCACTGATCCAGCCTTCGGGGTCGCCACCGAGGACATACAACGCCTCGATCTCACCGCGCGAGATGCCGTCGAGGATTGATGAGAACTCAATCACCGATCCCTGCACCTGCTGCAGCACCGCTTCGACACCGCGTCGGTTCGGACATTTCTCGGCTCGAATGGTGAACTTCGTTTTCGGCTCCGGCTTGCCGTGAACGTCTTTCGGATACAGATCATCTTCGCCGACAACTCGCACCGGCCCGATGGCCAGCTTCGCGTGGGGAGACATCTTCTTCGCATACGTGGCGAGTAAAAAAGCCTCTTCAACGGTCGCCCACGGTGAGATCACCGCCGCGAACTTGTTCGGCGACCGAATCAGCGAGTCTCGAATGGCGTTGCGCATTGCGGGGAAGATCGTCTCCCATTCGCGCGACACGACCTGACCGTTCGCCCGCTGCTCGGGTCGCTTGAGCCGCTTCTCACTCTGAACATACTTCCAACCGAAGCGGCCTTCGTCGCACATGAAGTGCCCCTGAGCCTGCTCATTCACGCGCGGCTTGAGGCGGTAGAGCACATCTTCATTCTGATCGACGGTGATGCTGCATCCGGTGCTGCATCCGGGGCACACACTGTTTTTGGTCTTCAGCCACCAGACGCGCTGCTCGTACAAAAAGTCCTTGCTGCACAAGGCACCGACCGGA
This sequence comes from Schlesneria sp., assembly GCA_043746775.1. Classification (GTDB taxonomy): domain Bacteria; phylum Planctomycetota; class Planctomycetia; order Planctomycetales; family Planctomycetaceae; genus Schlesneria. The sequence goes on along the minus strand of JAYTQJ010000444.1, from coordinate 9,899 downwards.
CAGAGATCGACCACGTTGCCGGCCAGTTTGTTGTTGCACGGGTCTCCGGGGAAGATGTCGATCTCTTCGTGAGTCCCCCGGCTGATGACCTGCAATTCGGCCGTACCGCTGATCTCGCGCGTGAACCTCACGCAGCGAGTACACATGATGCAGCGGTCGGTGAAGAGTGTGATCTGGTCGCCGATGTAGTCCTTGTCCGGCTTGATGTTCTTCGGTTCCTGGAGGCGGCTGTACCCGCGACCGAACTCGTAGCTGTAGTCCTGCAACCCGCACTCGCCCGCTTGATCGCAGACGGGGCAGTCGAGCGGATGGTTGAGGAGCAGATACTCCAGCGTCGCCTTCTGCGCCGCCTTGACCTTCTCACTGTTCGACACGATGACCGTGCCGTCCTTCACGGGAGTCTGACAGCCGGGAAAGAGTTTCCCCTGCATGGCGATCGTGCCGTCCGGCTTCTTGTCGCCGACTTCGACCAGACACATACGGCAGCTCGCCACCACGGACATCTCCGGGTGCCAGCAATAAGACGGAATCTCGACCCCCGCTCGCTGAGCCGCCTGAATGCAGTTCAGCTTCTCGGAAGGACCGATCTCAACCGGCTTGTCGTTTACGATGACTGTCGCCATGTCAGTTCCAAAACTTATGACCACGGATGTCACAGATGTCACGGATGAAAAGCCAATACATGGCGTTTCGTCCCAACTCTTCCTGTCTTATCCGTGCCCATCAGTGAAATCAGTGGTCAAAACTCTTCATATTCTCAATGAGTTGCCATCAGCGCATCGGCCGACTTGACCGTCTTGCGGCCGGTGTTGATGTACTCTTCAAATTCGGGTCTGAACTTTTTGATTGCGTTCTTGATTGGCCAAGCCGCTCCATCCGAAAGGCCGCAGATGGTTGTTCCGGGGATGATCCCCATCGAGCCAGCCACTTCGGTCAGCAGGTCGAGGTCGCGAAGCTGGCCCTCACCCATGCGGATGCGAGCCAGAATCTTGTGCATCCACGCGGTCCCTTCACGGCACGGCGTGCATTGGCCACAGGACTCGTGCGAGAAGAAGCGGGCACAGTTGAAGAGGACGTCCACCATGCTGGTCTCGTCATCAATGACCGTGATCGCCGCCGTTCCCAGTCCGAGACAACCGACCTTGCCCGGCCCGTTGAAATCGAGCGGCGTGTCGAGTTCGCTGGCGGAGAGGAAGCCCATGCTGATGCCACCGGGGACGACGGCCTTCGCCTTCCGACCCTTCCAGACACCACCGCCATGTTCGTCGATGAGTGCCCGCGCGGTGATGCCCATCGGCAACTCAACGCAGCCCGGCTTGTTGACGTGCCCGCTGATGCAATACAGCTTGGGACCGTAGCTGCCGGCATCGCGCGGATTGTTCGGGTCGGGTGGAACGCCCATGCTCTTGAACCACTCGACACCCCGGTCGAGGATCTGCTTCACGCAGGCCATCGTCTCGATGTTGTTGACGATGGTCGGCTTGCGGAACAGGCCCTCAATGGCCGGAAACGGCGGCTTGATGCGCGGCCAGGCCCGCTTCCCTTCGAGGCTCTCGATCAACCCGGTCTCTTCGCCGCAGATGTACGCCGCCGCACCGCGATGCAGGACGACATCGAGATCGAAGCCCGATCCGAAAATGTTCTTGCCGAAAATCCCGGCGGCATAGCACTCGTCAACCGCCTTCTTCAGCATCCGGTAGCTGCGACCGTACTCGTACCGCAGATAGAGGTAGGCCGTCTTCGACTTGATCGCGTAACAACTGATCGCGATCCCTTCGAGGACTTGATGCGGATCGTCCTCCATCAGGATGCGGTTGTTGAACGTCGCCGGTTCGGACTCATCAGCATTGATGGCGAGATAGATCGGTCCCGGATGGTCCTTCGGCAGGAAGGTCCACTTGAGTCCCGTCGGAAACCCCGCGCCGCCGCGACCGCGCAGGCCCGAGTCCTTCACAAGCATGACGACATCGACGGGCGCCATCGCCAGAGCTTTCTTAAAGCCCTGATAGCCGCCATCCCGGCGATATGTTTCGAGCGACGCGCTGTCCGGTTTCCCGACGCGAGCCAATAGTGTGGGTTCAAAACTCATGGTGTTCGTTATTCGTTCGAGGTCTTGCTCGTTTGAGTCGGTTCAACAATTTCAATCTCTTCGGCGGGAACCAGCACGACTTTTCCATCCCGCCATTCGACAACTGGCTGCCCAAGAAGCTTGTGCCGCAGCCGGGCTTCACGAATGCCGGCGGAGATGGATGCTCGGACAGACTCGGGGTCCAATCGGGACGAAGAGCTTTCTTTGGCGAGGTGATCCCCATCCGATTTCGGTACTGCTTGAATCATGAAAGCCTCCCCGCAGTCATTTGCTGCCATTTCGCAGGATCAGCGATGACACATTGCATCCCCGGCCCACCCCGTGCGATTTCCAAGCCTTGCCGAGAAGAGCTGTCGTAGACGAACCATTCCCCTGCCATTCGGAGGTACGACTCAAACAGGTTGTCTAATCCTCGCTCGTACCGACGGCGGATTGCATCTTCGGGGACCGTATGCCCTCCAGTACTGAAACGCTGTGCCACTCGCTGAACGGCCATTTCCGCACTGGGAAGCCAGAAGAAAAAGACCTTCAACACGTATCCCGATTCAATCAATCCTTTGAGCCACGGAGCAAACGTCCTGCTGGCGAGAGTCGTTTCAAACGCAAAGCTCTTCCGCTCCGCAGCCAATTCGCGCAGCCGAGTCAGCATGATGCGACCAGCAGCCACCGCCACGCATTCCGGATGGAAGGCAGACAGCCCGCGAGCGATCACATCGGCATTCACAAACTCGGTCACGTGGCACGATTCCTGTAACAACTTTTCAGACGCAGTCGATTTCCCCGCACCATTCGGCCCGGCGAGAACAATCACATCTGGCATTGCGACACCCTAAATTGTTTCTGGCAACCTATCCTCAATTTTGAAACCCCACCGGGTTTACCCCGGTGGTTCACGGGTTTCTGCACTACTCGGTTTGATTTCAACCGAGGACCAGAGTAGTGCAGAAACCCATTTCCACCGGGACAAGCCCGGTGGGGTTGGTTTGCTTGGGCTAATCGCTCACAGCTAACTGCTTCATCAAATCATCCGCCTTCTCAGGCGTGATGTTCATGTGGGCTTCGTCATCGACGAGGACGCAGGGAGCGCCCTCGCAGGCTCCCAGGCACTCGGCGAATTCCATCGTGATCTTGCCGTCGGCCGAGGTCTGGCCGGGGTGGACGTGGAGCTTCTCGCACATGTGCTGGAGGAGCTCCTCGCCGCCGCGCAACATGCAACTGATGCTGCGGCAGACCCAGACGCGGTGCTTGCCGAGTTGATGTTTCTCGTCCTTGAAGAACTCATAGAACGACATCGTGTCGTGAACTTCCGACGGATGCAGTTCGAGCAGCTCGGCGATCTCGCGCACGGCCTGGATCGAGACGTGCCGCTGCGCGTCCTGCACGAGATGCAGGGCGGGCAACACGACCGCGCGCTTGTTCGGATACTTCGGAAACTGCGCCCGAATCTCGTTCCGCAGTTCCTCACTCAACACAGCCATCTTTGTCTCACTGAATTCTCAAGAGGACAACCACGGAAAACACGGAAGGTCACGGAAAGGGAAGGAGAAGAGAATTGAAATCAATGTTTGTTTGCTGACCCTTTTGACTTTCGCACCCGCCTCAAACTCATCTTTTCTTCCGTGCAATTCCGTGTTTTCCGTGGTTCCAAATCTTCATCAGATCAATTCGTCTACCGATCAAGTTCCGCCGCGATGATGTTCAGACTGCCGAGGACCGCCACGACGTCGCTCAGTTGGTGGTTCTTGATGATTTGCGGGAAGACCGCGAAGTGGACGTAGCTCGGCGGGCGAGTCCTGGCCCGGTATGAACGCGGGCTGCCGTCGCCCACGATGTAGTAGCCGAGTTCTCCATTCGGGGATTCGGTCGCCGCGTAAATTTCTTCCTTCGGAGTGGGGAAGCCGCGATTGGGCATCATCACTTCAAAGTGCTGAATCAAACCCTCGATGCTGCGATAGACGGACGGCTTCGCGGGGATGACCGCCTTCGATCCGGCATCGACGTTCACCGGACCTGCCGGGATGTTTTCGATGCACTGTTCGATGATCCTGATGCTTTCGACCATCTCCTGCATCCGGACGAGATACCGTGCATAGCAGTCGCCACCCTTGGACGCGATGACCTTGAAGTCGAGATCGGCATACGCGAGGTACGGCTCGTCTTTGCGAAGGTCGCGAAGCACACCGCTCGCCCGAGCCAGCGGACCGGTCACGCCCCAGTTGATGCAGTCTTCGGCACTGAGGTAGCCGATCCCCTGCACTCGCTCGATGAAGATGCGGTTGCGGGTCAGCAGCCGGTGAACCTCGGCATGCACCGCCGCGAAGCCCTTGATGAAACTGCGGACCTTATCGACCCAGGCATTGTTCACGTCGAAGGCGACACCACCGACGCGGGTGTAACTGGTATGGAACCGCTGACCGGACGCGGTCTCGACGATGTCGTAGATCAGCTCGCGCTGCTGAAAAAAGTAGAGGAACGCCGTGAAGCCGCCGAGGTCCAGCGCACACGTTCCCGTGTTGAGTAGATGGTCCTGGATGCGCATCAGCTCGGCGAGAATCGTCCGCAGGTACTTGCAGCGCGGAGTCAGTTCGATGCCGAGCAACTTTTCAACCGCATGATGCCACGAGATCTCGTTGTGGAGCGGCGAGATGTAGTTCATCCGGTCCACGATGGTCACGTACTGATTGAAGTCGAGATGCTCGCCGAGTTTCTCGAACCCCGAATGCAGATAGCCGATATGCGGCACCGCGTTGACGACCTTCTCGCCGTCGAGCGTGAGGATCAGTCGCAGCGTCGTATGAGTGGCGGGATGCTGCGGCCCAAAGTTGAGCGTCCACAAATACTCCTGCTCGGGAGCATCCAGTTCAGCGAGGTCGGAAACGTCAAAGGGCATTGGTCTCTACTTAGCTGTCGGCGCGGGTGATGACCGGGAAGTTGTGGCGTTCGCCTCGTCCCTTGAGTGGGTAGTCTTTGCGAAGCGGGTAGGCGGTGAATTCGTCTGGAGTGAGGATGCGTCTCAAGTCGGGATGGCCCGAGAACTTGATGCCGAACATGTCGTAGACCTCGCGCTCGAGCCAGTCGGCGGCCTTCCAGAGCGAACACATCGACGGCAGGACCGGATCGGGATCGTTCACAAACGTTTTGATGACGAGCCGCTCGCCGGTCTTCGTGTTGACGACGACGTAGACGACACCAAAGCGATCCGTTGCCCCTTCGTATTCGAGGTAATCGACGGCCGTGATCTCGGCGAGAAAGTCGAAGCCAAGATCACCCTTCATGAAGGCGAGCAGCGGTTGAAGCGACTCAGTCGGAACAACGATGCGCCGGTTGTCGCGGAACTGACTGCACGTCAGCCCGGCAGCAGGGAACTTCGATTGGAGGGTTTCTTCGGTGGACATCAAGTTACTCGCGGGAAGGCGATGCTGTTCGGATTTCGCTTGAGTTCGAAGCAACCTCACCGGGCTTGCCCCGGTGGTTCACAGGTCTTTGCACTACTTGTTTTGAGCTTGTTCGAGCCACGGAGTAGTGCAGAAACCTGATTCCACCGGGACAAGCCCGGTGGGGTTACGGGCAAACAACAAGGTTCGAGCTAATTCAGTGAAACAAGTTGTTCGTTCGCTTCACGGATGCGGATCAATTCGTCGAGGTCATAAGGTGTCGGGCCCATTGGTTGAGTTCGCTTGGCGAACTCGGTGCCGTTCAATGTGCCGCCGTGTTTGATCTTGTCTTGCAGCGCGATGATGCCGGCCATCAGTTGTTCGGGCCTAGGCGGACAGCCGGGGACGTACAGATCGACGGGGATGAAGCGGTCCACGCCCTGCACGACGGCATAAGTATCGAACACGCCGCCGGTACAGGCACAGGCTCCCATGCTGATGCACCACTTCGGTTCGGGCATCTGCAACCAGATGCGTTGCAGCACGGGCAGCATCTTCATCACGACGCGACCGGCGACGATCATCAGGTCGCACTGGCGAGGGCTGAACCGCATGACCTCGGCCCCGAATCGAGCGAGGTCAAACCGCGAAGACGCGGTCGCCATCAACTCGATCCCGCAGCAGGCGGTGGCGAACGGCATCGGCCAGAGGCTGTTGGCCCGCGCCCAACTGGCGGCGGCGTCCAACTGGGTCATGAAGATATTGTCGGGCACGTCCTTCATCGCCATTTGAAGACCCCTTTTCGCCAAGCGTAAACGTAGGCAATCGCGAGCGTCCCCATGAACACCAGCATCACGCCGAAGACGGTGTTCCGCAGCTCGCGCGGCACGCCCACGCCGTCGGTCGAGTACGCCGCAACAGACCACGGGTACAGGAAGAGTAACTCGACATCGAAAACCAGAAACAGGATCGCGACGAGATAGAACTTCACGTCAAACGGCTGGCGAGCATCGCCGACGGGGTCCATGCCGGACTCATACGGCATCTGTTTGACGGCGGTCCGATTCTTCGGCCCCACCAGATGAATGACGATCAAGTTCGCAATCACGAACCCCACCATCACACCGGCGTACATGAGAACGGCGTGTGAGTTTTCCATGCGGCGTCAACTCGGAGAAATAGTCGGTGAACTTGCTGCGGCAACTTCGAGCAAAGGCTGGCGATCACTCGGCCAACCCCTCAAAAACCTCGATCGCCACCGCCGGGGACTACCTCTATCGGACGAATCAACCCCCAGCGCACAGTCCGCAAAATCGAAATGGTCAAGGTCGCGGGATTCTAGGAATGGCCTAGGCAAACTGCAACGCAGGTGGAGACCATCGAGCCTTGCTGTTTCGTGAGTGTTGTCTGAGCTTTGAACTCTGCGCCCAATCGATATTTCATCAGGAACGGTTCGCTGCAATTCACCCGTTCAGAGGAAGCCATTCCACCGTTTGTCGCTTCTCGGTGGAGTCGTTGGCCATCAGGATCGTGGCCGCGTTGACCAAGCCGTCTCGGGCGGAGCAGATCGTTGAGCGATCACCTTGTTGGACGTGTTCGACGAACGACACCAGCTCGTCGCGTGTGTCGTCCGATTCACTGTCGATCTCGAACGGCGCGCCGCGATGTGCCCACGGATCGTTCGACAGTTTCAGCGTCTTTCCCGATGTCACGACGTTCGCCTGCTTGTCAGCCCGATTCGACCAGTCGATCGTCTCGGGCAGTGACTCGCGATAGAAGAGTCCCTTCTTCTGCGAAAGGAACAGCGTGCCGTGCGTCCCGAGAATCAACTCAGACGCCCCCGTGAAGGCGTTGTTCTGAAGCGACGAGTACGACACGCGCACGGTGTACGGCTCTTCATTTGTTCCGGCGACCGGCGTCTGCCCGCGCGCTGGTTTGCGCGGCGTGACCTCGTACTCGTAGAGGCAACTGATGTTATCCAGCACCTCGCGTCCGTCGCGCCAGTAGTCGATCCCGCCCGTCGCGAAGACACGCTTCGGCGGAGTCCCCAAGAACCAGTTGGCCACGTCGAGTTGATGCGCTCCCAACTCGGCCATCAGTCCTTGCGAAGTGTCTCGATACAGCCGCCAGTTCAGTTGGCGATCGAGCAGAGCGAAGTCGGCGTGACCGCGCGGAACCGGCACCGGTCGACGCCAGTTGTTGTGGCGATGCCACTGGCACTGAATCGCCGTGATGCGACCGAGCATTCCGGTCTGAACCATCGCTGCCGCTTGCCGGTAGATCGCGTTGGCTCGTCGTTGCAGACCGACTTGAAACACCGCGCGTTTCTCCTCAACCAGCGCCACCAATTTTCGAGCCTGTTCGACCGAGTAGCACATCGTTTTTTCACAGAACACGGCGCAGCCAGCATCGAGCACATCGCGGCAGATGTCGAAGTGAGACGCCAGCGGCACGGCCACGACCACGGCCTGCGGCTGGGTGTCCTCAAGCAGCTTCCGATGATCGTCGAACGTGCGTGAGAGTGGCCCTGCGTACTGCCAACCTCGTTCGAGATGCGGCCCGTAGGGATCGCACACCGCCACGACTTTGACCGCCGCAATCGTCGTCAACGCGCGGATCAAATCGCATCCGCGAGCACCCGTTCCGATGATCGCGATCCGGATCGGTTCGAGACTCTCATTACCGCAAGCGGACTCCGCCTGCGCGATCAGGGTACTCGCAGCCAATGCCGTGGAATCTTGAAGGAAACTACGTCGAGTCGCGAGGTTCATCGTGCTGAGCCGTGCCTTTCATTGCCGAGCGACAACCCCGCCAGGCAACGCCGTTAAGGATTTCTGTAGCAGAATTCGTGAGAATTCTGACGCACCGACGACTCTCCAGAAGTCTTACGACTTCTGCTACGTTCGATTGGCCCTGCTCCGAAATCCTTAACGGCGTTGCCCACTAGACCTCAGCGGACGACGGATGCGAGATCAGGGCCGGTCGCCGATGATCGACGGAGTCGCGATTGATGAGTAGCCTAGTGACCGGAATCGAATACGAACATCAACGGCCTCACGGGACCAAGGCGATGAATAGCGAACAGATCGGCAAACTGGCGGTGGACGGCCAACTCTTGCTTGCGGACCAAATGCAGGATCGACGGCAGATGTGGCTCGCGCGCGGAGGCTCCAATGACGATGGTTTCGGGTTCGCGCAATGGCTCGTCGAGCAACACGAACTCACCGACTTTCAAGCCGCCGCATTGCAGGCGGGCATTCCCGGTCCGTACATGCTGGGGCCTTATCGACTGAGCTTCCGACTCACCACGGGCCGCATGGGAGACCTCTTCCACGCGGAACATGTGGAACACGCCCAGCCCGTCTGCTTGAAGATCTTCCCCGCTGCAATCAGCCACGATGAACAGCGGCTGGCGCGATTCGGTCGCGAAGCGCGTGTCGGCCTAGAAGCCGATCACCTGCACGTCGTGAAAACGTACCAGGTCGGCAAAGTCGGGCAAGTTCCCTTCATTGCGATGGAAGAACTCTATGGCGAGTCGTTGGAACAGCGGTTGGCTCGTAATGGTCGGCTGCCGTATGCCGCCGCCTGCCAATTGATCCACCAAGCCGCGCAGGGCTTGGCCTACCTTCATGGGGAAGGAATCGTTCACTGCGACATTCGTCCCGCGAATCTGTGGATCACGGCGCAGGGCGTGTTGAAGATCATGGAGTTCGGAGTGGCCCGTGATGCCCTGTCGTTTGTGGACGAGATGGACGGCGAGGCAGGTGCTTCGGTGGCCAGCTTGATTGACGATGATTTCGTCAGCGTGAGGGTCGGGCATTACGACTACATGTCAGCCGAGCAGGTTGAGGCCCCGCAATCCGCCAATGCCGCCAGCGATCTCTACAGTCTCGGCTGCACCCTGTATCACTGCCTGACGGGCCAAGTCCCTTTCCCGGATCGAAACCCCGTGCGCCAGATGTTGCGTCATGCACGCGCCACCGCTCAGCCGCTTTTCGACTTCGACCAAGACATTCCGGAAGCCATTCAGAATATCGTCTCAAGGCTATTGGCCAAGCAACCGGAAGACCGTTTCGAGTCGGCCGATGAGTTATGTCAGGCGCTGGCCGAAATCGTCGCACCGAAGCCGATTCCCGAAATCGACCCCGTCAACCGCGAGTTCCTCGTCTGGTTGAACACCCGCCAGACGGACGACATCACCGAGTACGAACCCGAGTTCCAAGATTTTCTGTCGTTCGTGTCGGATGCACGATTCAAGGCCACGATGTCCGGTCGGCCAACGTTCTAAGCTTTGTAATGTCCCCTTGCGCCGTTTATTGGTCCTCAGATTGATACTCGCGCGAGGAGTTGATGCGGTCGTGAGCGGCACGGCGCTAGCCGCCGGTATTTCCGCACGACCGGCGGCTAGCGCCATGCCGCTCACTTTGGCCTTCGCG
>JAYTQJ010000443.1:0-8731 GCA_043746775.1 Schlesneria sp. | reverse complement strand
GTCCAACCCGAAGTGTGAACGAGGGCGTCGATAGACTTCGCCCTCGTTCACACTTCGGGTTGGTGTCTTCGGGTAAATCATTTCTTGCCGCTCGCTTTGGTATTCGTGCAGTTGCGAATCGTGCCGGTCGGGTAAGCCGCGACGTTGGACGCAATCTGCGTGAACACGAGTTGCTAGGATGCCGATGGCAGACGGTGCCTCTGCCGTTTTTCGGCGGCTCGCGCACGGATGCCGATCCAGCACACTCTTTCGCATCGGCGGTCATCGTGGCGAACAGCGTCCCCAGTTCACTCGACAAGTTCTTCACACAGCGAGATCTGTTTCGAGGCCGGTCCCGACTGGCTTGGCTCTGGTCCGTCTTGGCGACGCTCTTGCTGTTGCCACTCGTGGTGATGATCGGTCTATTCGCGGGACTCCTCATCGAACGAGGTCGCTTGGCAGTCGATCTGACTCTCGATGAGTTGCCTCAGTTCGTCGCAGTGACGGGACTGCCCGTTGCGGTCGATGCCAATGTGTCCGTACCAGCTCAGGCTGCGGGGACCGGTGCGGGAGGCGAACCGCAGCCCAAGGCGCCGGAAGAGGCTGCTCGCGAAGGTGCCGCCATTCACTTCGTCAACACAGAGTCTGGCATCTTGCCCGCCATCTGGCATTCGCGAGGTCATTGGTGGGGCGGAGCGTTGGCGTGGTGCTTCCGTCGTTTCGATTGGCTTGGTTCAAACGTTCTGGCGACCATCGCGTTGCTTTTGTTGGGGACGGTATTGGCGACAGCTCGTACCGCGTGTCTCACACACCATCGCCGAGAATGTTCGCGAGCGGCGCTGGAGGCGGTCGCGGTGCCTCGCAAAAATCTGCATCGACAAGTCCTGAGGCTCGGCCCCGAAGACTTGGACGGGTCCGGCCAGAGCCTCGCCTCGCAGTTGTTCTCGGGCGAATCGGAAGAGGTCCGCCGCGGACTGGCAACGTGGATCGAGCGTGAGACGCGCTGCCCCCTCGAATTGGCGTGTCTCGCGCTGATTGTCTTCTCAATTCAGCCGATGCTTGCCGCTCAAACCGTGTTGCTGTTGGGAGTGGTTTGGTACCTGCTCGAGACCGATCACCGCAATTCCGAGGGGAAGCGATCTCTGACAGCGGACCGTGCGGCGGGTGAGATGCGAACGCTTGTGGAGGGCTTTCGCACGGCCAGGCTGGTGCGAGGATTGGGACTCGAACAGTCCGAACATGATCGCTTCTCAATCGACTTGCACCGGTGCCATGAACTGGCCGAACAAGAGGACGTGGCAGCGGAGTCTGTCCGCCATCCGAAGCCGCTTGTCGTGGCGTTCTGTGGCCTGATTATCGGCTTCTTGTTTTACCTGTTTGCCTGCAAAGTGTTCGACTTCCAAGGGCAGTTGATGTCCGCGACCGGCGGCATGTTTGTCGCCTCGATCGCATTTGCAATCCCCACAGTGAGGGCGATCCTCAACCGGTTGACTCCGCGCCATGTGGCGGCTCTCGCAGCGGAAAACATCCAACGGTATCTCGAACAAATCCCGGCCGTCGGTCAGGCGGTCGGAGCCAAGTTTGTGCAGCCGCTCGGCACTACGCTCCACTTCGATGCGATCAAATATCGCACCACCGCAGGTCGCTTGCTGCTGGATGGACTCGACCTGAAGCTCGCGGCGGGACGAACGTATTCGCTCGTGTCAGCCGATCCGCTGGAAGCCCGCGCGTTGGTTTCGTTGCTGCCAAGGTTCATCGAACCGGAGTCGGGACGAGTGTTCTTCGATGGCGAAGACATTGCGTGGGCGACACTCGAGTCTTTGCGTGCGGAAACAGTTTTCGTGGGTGCGGACGATCCACCACTCGCAGGGACCGTGCTGGACAATCTGCGCGGCGGCAACGGCGAGTACACGCTGCAACAAGCGACCGATGCGGCGAAGACTTCTCACGCGCACAACTTCATCGTCAAGCTGTTCAATGGTTACGAGACCGTCCTGGCGGGACATGGTGACTCGCTCGACGCGGGCCAACGATTCCGGCTGGCCTTGGCGCGCGCGGTCCTGCGTAATCCGGCGGTCCTCATCATTGAAGAGCCTCGCGAAAATCTGGATGAGGACACGAAGTCGCTGTTGGCCGACGCTTACGACCGCATCTGTCCCAACCGAACCGTACTCTTCCTGCCGGGACGGCTTTCAACGGTAAAGCGTTCGGACGAGGTCATCGTCTTGCACGAGGGACGTGTCGTCGCAGTCGGCCCGCAATCGCGACTCGTCAATCATTCGACGATCTACCGGCATTGGGAGTACCTCAACTTCAACGAGTACCGCAGCCAAGAGTGAGGGTGCGTCCGTTGTTCGTGTCACCCGTGGGGCGTGGCTTACGCGGCGATGCCTCGCCGACACTAACCCGAAGCGTCAGCGAGGACTGGAACGCACTTCCTCGCTGACGCTTCGGGTTAGTGTGAAATGTGCCATCCTCACCTGCCTGCTGTAAAACAACCGAAACGCGTACTCGACAACTCTGCGACACCATTGGAAATTCAACCCATGTTTCTCGGCATCGAAATCGGCGGGACGAAGTTGCAGTTGGGGGTTGGTCACGGCGATGGGTCCGAGTTTGTGGCGTTCGAGCGGCGGACGGTGGACATCGCGCGCGGGGCGGAAGGGATTCGCGAACAGATCCGAACGGTGGGTCGCGAGTTGATCGCGGCACATCGCATCGAACGGATCGCCTACGGATTTGGCGGGCCGATCCTCGGAACGCGCGGCATCGTTCAGACGAGCCATCAGGTCAGCGGCTGGGACAATTTCCCGATCGTCGCTTGGACCCAGGATGCGCTGGGTGTTCCCACGTTTCTGGGCAATGACTGTGACGTGGCCGCACTCGCGGAGTCGTGCTTTGGTGGCGGGAAAAATGCGAGGAGTCTGTTCTACACCACGATCGGCACAGGGATCGGTGGTGGCCTTGTGATCGACCGCAAGATTCACGGCACGGATCGGCCGGCTGCGGCTGAGATCGGTCATCTCCGTCCGGGTCTCGATGCGGTCTCGTCCTCTCAAACCGTCGAATCGTTGGCGGCCGGACCGGGGATCGCGCAGGCCACGCGCGAGCGAGCGGCGCGACAATTCGAACGCGAACCGAACTCGCCCGACGTTCTTGATCTGTTGGCACGATGCGGCGGTCGGCTTGACCAACTGGCGACGAAGGAGATCGGCGAGGCCGCAGTCGCCGGGAACCAACTCGCTCGCGACGAATACGCTGCCGCCGCGCGGGTCATCGGTTGGGGACTCAGTCAAGTTCTGACGCTTGTTGCGCCCGAAGTCATCGTCGTTGGTGGAGGCGTGTCGCTCGTGGGTGAAGAGATCTTTTTCGTACCGCTCCGAGCAGCTCTCAAACAGTACGCGTTTCCTCCGCTGGCGAACTCGTACCGATTGCTCCCAGCCGAACTGGGTGAAAGCGTCGTGGTCCACGGTGCGCTCGCACTGGCACGGTTGAGCGGTTAGCAGGCTGTTGAAGAACGTAACTTGGACGCCCTCGTCCGAGTGATTTCGAGTTGAAAACGGACGGACGAGGGCGTCCATCTTACGTTTTTCAACGTGCTGCTAGGCGATCAGCAGGATACAGCTTACCCATCAAAGCCTGACGCGCAAGCGAAGGATGCTCAACATCCAAACCTTCGCTTGCGCGTCAGGCTTCCATTGCTGGTATGACCACTTCTGTCGTCCGCCTTAAGGAACGGGGGCGCAATAACTTCCCGAACTGCCGACCTCCGTCTTGTGAGCGACAAAGCGCTAGCCGCCGGTCGTCGCACCAGAACCGGCGGCTAGCGCCTTGCCGCTCACGGGAAGTTATTGCGCCCCCGTTCCTAAAGCCCTTCAATCACGCCGCCTTCCGGATGTTAGCGGCAGGTTCGGCCAACGTGGTCTCATCGGCGGACACGTACTGAGCAACGACTCCCGCCAAAGCCTGCCGCGCTTCGACCAGACTGGCATGAACTGCCTTTTCTAACTGCGCGACGTGCATCTTCACGATGCCCGGTTGGATCGGCTCTCGTTCCGCGCAGAAAATCTTGTCGTGAACTTTCTTCGCGTGCTTCTCGTTTCCGTAGAAGAGTTCCTCATACATCTTCTCGCCGGGACGCAGCCCCGTGAACGCGATCTCGATGTCATCGGGATAACGCAGTCCACACAACGAGATCATGTCTTTCGCCAGATCGACGATCTTGACCGGTTCGCCCATGTCGAGGATCAGCACTTGGCCCGATTCGCCCACGGCACCGGCTTGAAGCACGAGCTGCACCGCTTCGGGAATCGTCATGAAAAATCGAGTCATATCGGGGTGAGTGACCGTCAGCGGGCCACCTTCCAGAATCTGACGACGGAATGTCGGCACGACGCTTCCGGCCGAGTTGAGGACATTGCCAAACCGCACGGTGATGAACTGCGTCTTGGATTGAGCGGCCACTGCCTGAAGGTATTTCTCGGCGACCAACTTCGTAGATCCCATGACACTCGTCGGGCGGACGGCCTTGTCGGTGGAGATCATCACGAACCGCTCGACGCCGAAGCGATCGGCCAGATCAACCGCCGACTTGGTGCCAAGCACGTTATTGCGAATCGCGATCTGCGCGTTGTGTTCCATCAGTGGCACATGCTTGTAAGCGGCAGCATGGAACATCAACTCAGGCAGGTGCTGACCGAGAACGCGGCCCATCGTCACTTGATCGTTGATGTCGGCGATCACGCAATGCAGCTCGATGCCGGATGTGTCGAGCGATGCGAACTCTTGCTCGATTTGAAACATTCCGAATTCGGAGTGATCGACGAGAATCAATTTTTCCGGCTTGAATCCGATGACTTGGCGGCACAACTCGGAGCCGATGCTCCCCGCCGCTCCCGTCACGAGAACAGTACGATCCGTGATGTAGCCTGCGATCCCTTCCATATCGAGCTGCGTCGGTTCGCGACGCAGCAGATCGGAAATGGTCACGTCGCGGACGGTCAGTTTGACCCGCCCATCGACGATCTCATTCAGCGCAGGGATGACGTAGGCTTTGAGGCCCGCATCGACGCAGAGTTGGCACAGATCGCGAACAGTCGTCCCCGGCACACTGCTCGGAATGAGCAGGTAGCCCGCTGAGTACTGATGAGCGATACGGGCCACTCCTTTGTGGATCGAGATTACCGGAACGCCGCCAATCAGAGAACGGGCGGTTTTTCCCGCTGTGTCGATCAGTCCGACGATCTTGAATTCCGGCACAGACACACGAATCGAACGCAACATGCCAATCGACGCCTTTTCGGCTCCGTAGATCAGCGCACGCTTTTGTTCCGGCTGCTCGGCGGTGTCGATCCTTTCGATCCCCAACCGGATTGCCGATCGCAACACCGCTGTCGCGACAACCGTCGCCACAAAGTCGATCAGGATGATGGAGCGGTGTAGATCGGGATCAGCCACGCTCAACGCGTTCAGAAGATAGATGGCCGACGATGCCGCCAGCGAAACCATCGCGACATAAACAACATCAGACAGTGACGTGTAACGATGTCTCCGCCGCCATTCACGTGCAACTGCGAACAAGCTGAGCTTGATCGCCAGCACGATTGGCAACCACGTCATGAATTCGACCAGTACGTCTCCTGTAATCTGGAGATCGAACCGCAGAGCAAACGCCACCACGAGACTCACGGTATAGAGGGCGACGTAAATCGGCAGAGCAAACAGCAGCCGGGTGTACTTCATAAGACCATTCTCATTGAGGGCGTCATGCCTGAGATTGTGGACGAGCGACTTCCTGTCGCTGAATCGGCTAAGCAAGCGATCAACCGATTGGCCCAACGCATGCACCCGCAAAACAACTCACCCTACGAGCCATCACGTTGAGCGAGTTGAGAGTCGAGGAGCTGAATCCAACAGATGTGAGCCTCGCCCGGGCGGAAGCGGGCGGGTCTGTAACTGATCCCTAAAAGAGTGTCCAGATCAGTCACACCAGAGCCAGATGACGCGACAAAACTGGGACTTTGGCGAGCCGCATGCCGTCAGGCCAATGGCACTCACTTTGTCGCCTTTCGCTCCACGAAAGGGCGTTCTTTCGCGGAGCGAAAGACGACACTTGCCAGCCGCGAACCTCAATGCGAGTCCCATCGACCGTCAGGCAGCGGGTTCTTGATTGCGTCGTGGAAACCCGTGGCCTGACGGTACACGGCTCGCCTCGAACCTCTCACGTATGGCCGCGCGAGATCTTCCCACTTCACGCATCGCCGCGCTTCATCACCACTGCTCAAGCAGGGCGACGGGATGGCCGGGACAGCAGCAACCTCCCGAAGTGGGAAACGGTGCTGGCTTGGTCAGCTTCTGTGTCGGCTTCGGAGTCGTGCGCGGAATGACTTCGGGGAGGGGTGGTGTTGCGTGAGCAACGGGCTTGGCCCCGACCGCGATCACCGATCGAGCTTTCGCCTCGACCAATTCACGAGAGACGACTTGAATGTGGCTGATCGCATCGCCCGGTGACTGAGCCACCAACCGCAAGACGCAGGTGTGTGAGCCACGTCGCGCCAAGTTGCCCACTTCGTACTCAACCTCATCTCCACGGCGATGCTTCAACTCGGCCGGGATTCCCACCACGATGCGAACGTCGTGAAGCGGCGTGTCACCCGTGTTCTTCACGATGATTTGCAGTTCGACAATCTCGTCCACGGTGGTTCGATTCACATGCTTCACATCGCAGGAGATCGCGGGATTTCTGGAGGACTCGACTGCGGGAACCGGATCGGGAGGAAGCGACCGCTCAGGTTGAGGCAACTCGGAATCGAACGGTTCGGGTTCGATGCGAGGCTGTTCCGACTCGGCGGCAGGTTCGGGCGCGACAACGTTGTTCGTGGCTCCGACTGCGGCGTGCATCGTCACGACGGCCCGGTGAACTTGCGAGCCTTCTTCGTTTGGCAGCCATTGCACGGACAGTTGCTGATCCCGTCCCGCCAACAACCGAATGACATCACGCTCGAGCAAATCATCGTGAACGCGACCGTCGGGTTTGGCATCCGTCACCGTTTGCAATTCGGCCAGAGACTCATGCACCCGCACGCGCGTCACGGGCGTCGAGCCTTCGTTGCGAATGTGGAGTGACGAGGAATGAACACGTCCGGCGATTACGTTCTCGGGCACCGCCAGCTCGATTCGCAAAGCCACTTCGGCGAACGAAGAAAGCCCCGCTCCCGATTCATCCGAGCCGGACAACCCGTCCGCATCGAGAACCTCGTCCGACGAATCGCGTTCGCCTTGAGACGGCAGCCGCGAGAGATAGGCTTCTGGGCGAGGCTGATGTTCGACATGGGAAGTCGAACGAATCCAGCGATCCCGTTGTGCCGCATGAGACGTGGAGCGGTTCGCACGGCTGACTGATCCGGCGTGAGCAAACGACTCCGGGAACTCACTGCGAGCCGCCACCGACTTGGAACGCGACTTCGGTGGAAACTCGCTCGTGCTAGGCAGGAATTCCCGCAGTAACTCGATCTCAAATGAAAGATCGGGATGACGCTCGACACGCGCGATCGGAACGGATCGCGGTTCGTCCCACTGCGGCTCGGGGACCGGAATCTCACGGCGAACGGACGGCGGTTCGCGTCGCACCAACGGGGAGCGGCGTGGTTCGTACTCATCGCGACAATCGGCTCCTGCTGCCCATTCCGCCTGAACCTGTAGCCGTGTATTCCGTGGTCGATACTTGGACGTTCGCGGAGCCACATCGAAGTCCGCACCGGGTTCTCGAATGAGCGGCCCATAGACCAGCCGCCGCGATTGAGTCGCGAGTGAAGGAGCATCTAATTCCAATCGAACATCCGGCTCACGTCGAACCGATTGGGCGACCGCTTGCTCTGCCCTCGGTGCAACGGAGGACAAACGTAGGGAGGCATCCCGCTGCGTACGACTCCGATCTGACGAACGACTGGCCGATTGACCTCGCTCTCTTGGCGAGACATCGGCCTGAGGACGCTCTTCAACCAGCCTGCTGTCGAGTTGCGTGAGCGACATCTTGCGAGGTGGCCGGTGATCCACAAACAAATGCGCGACGCGCCAGCGATCTTGGGCCGACCAGTCACCCGATCTTTCAAGAGTCGCGCGGGTGACACGCACACGCGACGCTCCTTCGTTGGCCAACTCGCCCAACGTGGGATCGTGACTGACAATGAATGGAAAGAAGAGCAGTGCCGTCAGCATCAGCGTGACACATCCCGCGACGGTCACACAGTACCAACCGGGTGAACGATGCAGTCCGACCCAAACGCGAGCCGATGTCTGGTCGAGCCAACCCAAAAGCTGAGCGATCTCCATCCCGATTTGTCGGAATGGGAACGGCAACTCATTCAGGATCAATGACCACAGCCGAGACCGCACGCTGTCGCCTTCCGTTGGCTGTGCCAGTTCTCGCGAGGAGAAACTTGGCATCGACTCCTTCCTTCTCGCGGCAACACATGGCTGGCGAAACATCATGCCAGCCGCCACGAATTCCTCAACGACTTGTAACAGTTATCAGAATGATCCCGTATGCGAAAGAGCGGTTTGGAATGCTCGCCAAGGAGGCGCGGGCCGTTGTTCACAGACTCATTTCAAACAATCCATTGGCCGTGGTCGATGCCCCAGGGCCATCTCGTTGTTGAATCTGAGAGATTGGGTGCCACGGTCACGGAGCTTCGACGTGGCCGTGAGAATGAGAAACAGCCTTCACTTCCAAGCACGGCCACGTCGAAGCTCC
>JAYTQJ010000442.1:0-21007 GCA_043746775.1 Schlesneria sp. | reverse complement strand
GGCGAGGCTCCTGCCGAGCCGTCCGTGTGTGGAAAGCCGCTGGTTACTTGCGGCTCGGCAGGAGCCTTGCCCTCCCGCAATCGTTTTTCAACAGGCTGCCACGTCCCCCGCAGACGATCTCTGGATCTGAACGAATGCGAGAAAAGTTGAATCGATCATTGCTTGGTATCGCACTGGTCGGCGTGGGCCGCGCGTGGGAGACACATTATCGCGAGGCTGTGCAACGACTGAGTTCAAAGCTGGCTTTGCGGGCCGTCTGCGATCCCGTGCATGTGCGAGCTGCTTCGGTCGCCGATGAGTTCCGCGCGGCCACATTTTCCAGTCCGTGGAAACTCGCTCAACGACGCGACATTCAAGCGTGGCTGATCTGCGATCCCGGTTGGTTCGGCACATACCCGGCGGAACTGGCGGTGCGTTGTGACCAGCCCATTCTTTTCGCCAACTGCTTCACCCATGATCCACAGCAGCTCGCGTCTCTGTTCACCCAGTCGATCAACCGTAGTGAATCGCTGGTCGCCGAGTTTCCGAACCGCTTTGCCCCTGCCACTATTAGGCTCCGCGAGCTGCTCGCCACCAAACTCGGTCGAGTGCAGCGCATTGAAATCGACGTTCCGGTCCCGTCGTGTGGCGAGGCGGATCTCGTTCGCTGGCTGTCTGCTGGTCGAGCTTTCTCGCTCGGCCTGCTCGATTGGTGCGCGTGCCTCATCGGCAGACCGGTAACTGAAGTGAACTGGAACTTGGAGGGAAGCCGCCCGGAATTGCGACTGCACTTCACTCCGGTCGCGGGCGCTTCGGACGCGGCAGCACCGACGGCTTCGCTCCGTTTCTCATGCCCCTCCGAAACCGAATCGCCACTCCACCGCCGTCGCCTCGAATGCGAACGTGGTGTCGCGACGAGTGACAACCCCAATCATGTCCTCTGGCAAACTGAGACCGATCACGCCTCCGAGTCCCTCACGCACGAAAGGTCTCCGTTCGAGATCATCCTCGACCAGTTCTGCCGCCGCGCCGCCGGTGGCCTCGTTCCCATTCCCAGCTTGAGTGAAGCCCTCAGTGGACTGGCTGTGATCGCTGCCGCCACCGAAGCACTTTCGTCGCGTCATGCCGTTTCGGTGAAGTCGTTTCCGCCTGGATGGCGAAGCAACAAGCATCCAACACAACTGTCGGAGAACTGAAAGATCGTGCAGCGGTCCTCATCGAACGTTGTGTCGCGCACATCATGGAGTCGGTTGGTCGTGGCGGACTCTGTCTGTATGATCCCCGCCCGCTCGCTTTCAATTTGAGGCGACGCTTCGCTTCGCCCAACGCGCGGCTTGTTCCAGCGCGGCGGTTGGCTCGCACAAACGAATGCGGGCCACTGTTCCCTGACTCTGCGACGAACCTGACCGACGGAGAACCGCCCCGTGGCCGATTTGCATCATGAGTGTGGGATTGCTGCGATTTATCATCTGCCCGGGGCGACTCACCGGATTGCGCCGAAGGGCGATCCGTCACAGGTCTCTCGGCTTATCCCTCGGCTGTTGTTGGACATTCAAAACCGCGGACAGTTGGCGGCGGGAATGTCCGTCTATCGACCGTGTCATCCGCAGTTGATCGACACTTACAAGAATGTCGGCACCGTCACCGAGGTTTTCCACCTCAACCATCAGGAACAAGCGACGGCCTTGATGGACAAGTACGCCGGTGTGGCGGCCATCGGCCATGTGAGGTACGCCACATGTGGCGGCGACGATCGCGGCAATGCTCAGCCGTTCGAGCGACACCACATCGAGAAGCACAAGTGGTTCGCATTCGGCTTCAACGGGCAACTCGCCAATTTCAAGGAGCTGCGGCAGGAGATTCTGTCGCAGCCCAACTTCCATCTGGCACGCGACATCGACACCGAAGTCCTGCTCCATTTGATCTCGCAGCAGTTGTCAGGAGACCGCCTGCCGAGTCTCGTGGAAGTCCTCTCCGTTCTCAGCCAGCGACTCGACGGTGCGTGGAATCTGGTGTTCCTCAATGCTCAGGGCGAAATGGCGGTCGCGCGCGATCCGCTCGGCATCCGCCCGCTGTGCTATGCGTTCGACGGTGCCTTGTTCGCGGCGGCCAGTGAGAGCGTCGCGCTGGCCAATCTCGGCTTCAAACAAGAAGACATCCACAACGTCCCGCCGGGTCACGCGGTGTTGATCCAAAACGGAAAGCTCGAAGTTCACCAGTTCGCGCCCAGCCCGCGTCGCGCCCACTGCTTCTTCGAGTGGATCTACTTCGCCAACGTCGCCAGCACGCTCGACGATCGCAGCGTCTATCTCACCCGCAAACGACTCGGCGAGGAACTGGCCAAACAAGAGCGGTTGCAGATCGACTCAAACACGATCGTCGTCCCCGTTCCGGACACGGCGAAGGCGGCGGCCGACAGCATGGCGTTCACCCTGAAAGTGCCGTCCGTCGAAGGTCTGATGCGCAACCGGTACATGGGCCGCACGTTCATTGAGGGGACCAACCGCGAAGACAAAGCTCGCATGAAGTACACGCCGCTCCGCGAGGTTCTTGAAGGAAAGCGAGTCATCCTCGTCGAAGACACCATCGTCCGCTCGACGACGATGAAAGTCCTGATCTCGCAACTGAAGGAACGCGGACTGGCAAAAGAGGTCCATGTACGAGTCGCCTGCCCGCCGATCCTGTCTCCCTGCTTCTACGGCATCGACATGACGACGATCGGCCAACTCTTCGGCCCCAAATTTTTGAAGCCCGGCGACGAACTGACCCCCGAAATCGAAGCCCGCATGGCCACCGCGATCGGAGCCGACAGCCTGCGGTATCTCTCGTTCGACGCGATCGCCCGCAGTATCGACCTGCCGGGAACGTCGATCTGTCAGGCGTGCCTCGACGCCAAGTACCCGACTCCCGCCGGAACACAGCTCTACCAGTTGGAGCTGGACCGAGCGAGCAACGACGCGAGCGAGAAGAGCGGTGCCCCGAGTGGTTGTCGCGTCTTCGACCGCTGAGTCGGTCGCTGGACAGGCTTCTTCCTGACAGTCCCGTCGCCCCTCGTTTGCAGACGAAAGGTCGCCTCGTTTGATAGGCCCCTGAAAAGGTAGGACGGGCACTCTTGCCCGTCTTTCAGAATGAACGCAGACGGGCAAGAGTGCCCGTCCCACAGTTTTTTCAACAAGCTGTTCGTCGCGTGGATAGCGTCTTGCCTCTTGTAAGCGTGTCCCGCATCGAACGTGCGATGATGCCCACGCGGTGAAACGACCTCTCTCGAATCACGCTCGTTCCCCTTGCTGGTAAACGGGTTCCGTCAGGCACTCTGCCACAGTCTCGCCATCGCGTCTCGACCCGAAATCCGCTCCGATGTCATTCCGGACAGGGCGTCTCGTCTTCCCGGACGCATCAAAAGTCCCCCCAATCTGTGTCTGTTGATTGATCGTCACAGTCAACTTTGTTTAGCTGTCTCTCCAGCGTCCGGTCAGTGTGACCGGGCAACAACCATTCCTGAGCGTCCGCAAGTGGGTCTGCGGGATGAGCAACACGGAAGACTCAAGACTTGTTTACGGAGAGACGGAATGCTGAAAACAACACGGCCACCTTTGGCCAAGCAACTGGCGATGACGGCCAGATTTCTGGTCGCGGTGGCCTGCCTGTCGGCGGGACTCACTTGTTGGGGCGATGATCAGCCCGCCGACGCCCTGCTGCCGCTGAACGGCACCATCGAAATGGTTCGGGCGGAGAAGATCATCGTCGAGCAAAAGCCGGGGCCGCACGACTGGCTCATTAAGAACGAGAACATCGTGCGACTCGTCACCCAGACGAACCAGCACCGCGTGCAGATGGGGCTGGCCCCGCTCGAACTCGACACCACGATGTGCCTCGACGCCCAGCAGCACGCCAATTGGATGGCCTCCACGGGAGCCTTTCAGCACAGCTCGCTGCCGTACTTGGAGATCATCTTTCACGGAGTCCTCACTCCGGAAGCGGCCGTTCAAGGCTGGATCGCCTCGCCCGCACATCACGCTCACATGCTGAGCGGCACGCGGGTCGGCTTCGGATATCAACTTCGCGGCGGCTACCCGTACTGGGTGGGCGTGTTCCGCTGACGTGAACGTTTGGGCTGCCCTCCCACGAGATTCCTCGCAAGGCCGCAGCCCCACAACAACGGACGCAGTGAAACACACGGGCTTGGGACGGGTATCGCAGTCAATCGCGATACCCGTTTTCGTTTCCTAAGGAACGGGGGCGCAATAACTTCCCGTGAGCGGCAAGGCGCTAGCCGCCGGTTCTTGTGCGACGACCGGAGGCTAGCGCCTTGCCGCTCACAAGACGGAGGTCGGCAGTTCGGGAAGTGATTGCGTCCCCGTTCCTAAGCGACCGGCAAGAGCTGGCTTTGGGGCTGTGCAGAATCACTCTCCGAAAGTGCGCAGCAGACGATCAGGCCCCAAACCGCAGGACGGCACGAACTCCCCTCTTTCTACCACACATTTTTCTGCCGCTTCCTCAAAGAGGTCGGCAGAAAAATGTGTGGTAGAAAGAGTGCGAAAGAGGACTCAGAACAGAGCCTCCGTGTCGTGGCAACCCTTGGGAACGACACGATCACTTCCGCAATTCTTGGGCGTAAGGAACGGGGCCGCAATCACTTCCCGAGTGTGGCTGGGGTCCGCGCTTCGCGGCCCCCAGCGAAGCGGGATTCGCCCCAATTCTGGGGGCGGCGCAGCGCCGACCCCAGCCACACAATTTCGAGTTCGGGAAGTGATTGCGATCCCGTTCCTAAGGCGAGCGGCAGGAAATAGCCTACCCCAAAGTAGACGAGTCACTCCGTGACTCGAAGGTTCCGGTCTCGGAGTGACCGGTCTACTTTCTCTTGCCGGTCGCCTAAATAGTTGCACAGTCCCTTGCCTGCACTTATCCGAAGAGTGAGTGTGCGAGCGCGTCGATAGACTTCGCCCTCGTTCACACTTCGGGTTGGTGTCTTCGGGTGTCGCTCGCCTTATCGCCCCGGACGCGGAAGGTTGCGCGGCTTGATGATCTCGCCATACATTTCAGGACGACGGTCGGCGATGCGGTTCACTTCGTTTGATCCCGCTTTGCGAATCAGGTGCTTGTTGCGAGAGCGGGCGGTGTCGATGTCGGCGTAGAGAATCATCTCTTCGATCCCGTCGGCCGTGGCGAGTGTCTTGCCGAGCGGATCGCAAATGCGGCTGCGGCCGATGAATTGAACTCCCCGTTCGGTACCGATCCGACTGATCGCGGCGTAGTAGACGGTGTTCTCCATCGCGCGGGTGTTGCTGGTGAACTCGGCGGCGGTCTCGGCACCGGGTGGCCAGTTCGTGGGGAGGACGATCAAGTCTGCACCCAACAGCGCGAGGCAACGCGCAGTCTCGGGGAAGCCGCCGTCGTAGCAGATGTTCATCCCGATCTTCACTCCGTCCACTTCTTGGACGGCGAACGGGCGGTCCCCATAATCGGTGAACATGTCCACGCCGAGAAACGGCAGATGAATCTTCCGGTACGACGCGACCAACCCGCTCGGCCCAACCAGCGCGAGAGCATTGAAGACCCGATCCCCGTCCGCTTCGAGCAACCCGAACACAACGTGCCCGCCCAGTTCCGAGCAAGCGCGAACCATGCGTTGAGTCGCCGCGCCGTCGATCGGTTCCGCGTAGGGACGAGCCTCCTCAATGCTCGTGAAGCAATAGCCCGTGGCCGCACACTCGGGAAAGACCGTCAGCGTGGCCCCCGCCGCGCGAGCCTCGCGCAGCTTCACGATCATGCGGTCGAGGTTTCCACTGACATCCATCAACTGAAAGTCCATCTGCACGGCCGCGATCTTCATGTTTGCTCTTTCCTTTTTTCTCCCCTCGCCCCGGCTTTGCGGGGAGAGGGGCTGGGGGTGAGGGGTTCTTGGATCGGCTCTCTCAGCCAGTTGAAAAACGTAGGATGGACGCCCTCGTCCGTCCGTTTTCAACTCGAAATCACTCGGACGAGGGCGTCCAAGTTACGTTCTTCAACAGGCAGCTAACTCTGAACAATCTTCAGAACGTCATCCTTCAGCCCCGGCGTGACCGACAGTCCGTTGCCACTGTAGATCGTGGCGGTGCCGGACCAGTCCAGAAACTGGCCGCCCGCTTCTTCGATGATCGGCAGGAGGGCGGCGGCGTCCCAGGCGTTCATGGCGGGGTCGATCATCACGTCGGCCCGACCAGTGGCGACGAGCATGTGGCCGAAACAGTCTCCCCAGCCGCGAGCCAACTGCGAAGAAGCACATAGCGTTTCAAACGCCTGCTGTTTACCGGTCGCAAACCAACGGGCGGGGTTCGTGTGACAAAACGTCGCTTCGGCGAGTGTGGTCACTGACGAGACTTGGGCGCGGCGCGGCTGTTCGTCGCCGATCTGCCACCACGCGCCGTGTCCCTGTGCGGCGTAGACGACTTCCCGCAGAGCCGGGAACCGAACGACACCGACCACACACTGCGAATGGAACTCAACGCCGATCAGCGTTCCAAACAACGGCACCCCGTGAATGAATGACTTCGTGCCATCGATCGGGTCGATGATCCAACGATAGCCGCTCGTTCCCTCGACGCTGGGAAACTCTTCGCCAAGGATCGCGTCGTCGGGGAATGACTCGGCCAAACGGGAGCGGATCAACAACTCAGCCCCTTTGTCCGCTTCAGTGACCGGGCTGCTGTCTCCTTTGCGTTCCACTTCCAGACCGGGAGCTTGGTAGTACCGCAGGATCAGGGCACTCGCCTCAGCGGCGATTTCCAACGCGAAGTTTTGGCGAGTCAGCAGATCGGCGGAGGTCGCGGGCGGGTGGGTCATGGGGGAGTGGCTCGAGGGTGGCATTGTGGGTGCGTTGGAGTCGATCAACTTCAGTGGGAACGGCCTTGCACACACCAACCCGAAGCGTGAGCGAGGAAGCGTCAAGCGATCTCCTCGCTCACGCTTCGGGTTGGTGTACTCGTCGAGCCGTTGTGTAGCGTGAGCCGCAGCCCAAGAGAAGTGTGAGTGGAGTGGTTGCCCTGATCGTGCGCGTGGCTGCTGTCTATCCGTGACCTCACGCATCGAATCGAGTAAGTTGGCCGCACTCACGATCACAATCAGAGAGGGTTTTTGCTCCCCTCTGAACGCGACCTCCGATCCCCCCTCCACGACCCACAATCCAATATGGCATCAGAAATCGCTCAACCCACACCTGACGACGACGAGTCATCCTCGATCGGCCTCGTGCAAACTCAGTTCATAAAACTGTTCGAGCCACCTCACGTACTCACGTTGGAGGGCGGACAACGACTCGGCCCGGTGACGGTCGCCTACGAAACCTACGGCGAGCTGACACCCGCCAAGGACAACGCGATCTTCGTCTGTCACGCATTGACGGGCGATGCACACGTGGCGGGCTGGCACTCAGCGGAGAGTCGCAAGCCGGGCTGGTGGGACGGGCTGGTCGGACCGGGCAAGGCGCTCGATACGAACAAGTACTTCATCATCTGCGCCAACGTCTTGGGCGGATGTCAGGGGACGACCGGCCCGAGCTGTCGCAATCCGGCCACGGGCCAACCGTATGGACTCAGGTTCCCGTTCATCACCGTCGGCGACATTGTTGAGGTCCACGCGGCCCTCGTCCGCAAACTGGGGATCGAAACGCTGCTCGGTCTGGTGGGAGGAAGCCTCGGCGGGATGCAGGTTCTCGACTGGGTGGCTCGGTATCCCAACAGAGTTCATGCGGCGGTTTGCCTCGCGTCGGCGGCAAAGTTGTCGGCGCAGGGGATCGCGTTTAATGCCGTCGGACGGCGTGCCATCACCGCCGATCCCGACTTCAAAGACGGCGACTACTACGGTGAAGATGCGTCCAAGTACGGCGATGTCGGTCCACGATTCGGGCTGTCGCTGGCGCGGATGATCGCTCACATCACGTATCTCTCCGAGGCTTCAATTGAACGCAAGTTTGGTCGCGATCTCCAGCACAGCGATCATCTCGAATACAACCTGCAGAAGGAGACCGAGTTCAAGATCGAGAGCTATCTCCACTATCAAGGCAAGCGGTTCATCGAACGGTTTGATGCCAACAGCTATCTCTACCTGACGCGGGCGATGGACTACTTCGACCTCGCCGCGCGACACGGTTCACTGCAAGAGGCGTTGGGAAAAACGAACGCCCGGTTCCTGATCACGTCGTATCACACCGACTGGCTGTTCCCGTCGATCCAAAGCCGCGAGATCGTGAAAGCACTCGTCGAAGCCCGCCGTCACGTGACTTATCTGGAACTGGAAAGCGTCTTCGGCCACGACTCGTTCCTGATCGAGATCCAGCAACTCGAAGAACTCGTCACGCCGCTGCTCGCCGAGACCTACCGCCGTCACCGCGTCGAGTGATCTCTGGCAGTCATGTCGGGTGCGTGAAGTCTTCGGAACGCACCGCGAATGCGAGATTGATACCTATCCGGTTCGCTTCGAAGACTCCACGCACCCTACGGCTGATCCCATCTGGACTCGTCCCATCGACAATCGCATCAGTCTTTACCTGCACGGATATCCGGGATAGGCAGCGTGCTGGGATATCTGAGATGGGCAGCGCGCTGGCTAACACGCGATCGCAAGCAACAGACAACTCAACGCTGACGTTGACAAGCTGCTTACTAAACCACATGTTGCGCCGCGTGAAGATCAGCCCCGCGTCCAAAGCTTGGCCGAGTTAGCCAGCACGCGGGTCAATTCACTGTTGGGCGATCTCAGCCGCAAGCGTTCGACGCGAAGTCGCCGCTCGAACCGTTTTTTCAGACATCGACCTTATCGTTCCCGCTGCAGTACGGAGAAAGACTCAAACATGAAATGGCCGTTCCTAACGACTGCTGCATACAACTGCTGCATTTTGATCTTGTTGAACACCCAGCTTGGCTGCGAGGGAAAATCACCCGCCAAATCGACAGGCTTCACAAGATCGGAAGGGACTGCGTCACATGATGATGAATTGCGGGTGGAACCGATAACGACAGACCCAACGGCAGATATTGAGTACAAGCGTCAGATGAAAGACCATGACCGCTTGATGGAGATTTACCGTCGCGAAGTTGCCCAATGGGATATAGAGCGAAAGAAGTGGAACGCGGACGAAAGAGAGAAGCGCCGATCATTTACGCTGGAGGAGGATTTGGGAGGAGCGATCGCGCCAGCCAGCGCCCTGTCGCCAAAGATCTTCCCGAAACCATCTCCCACACCGCCGTTGAAGCCACGGTATCGCGACCACGATTATCCTCCAAGTGATTTCCCCGACGCAATTACAATAATGCCTGGAATCGGTGTTTGGGATTGCCAGATCGGAGATACGAAAGAGGTCGTGACTCGAACGTTTGGGCCGGACATAGATTCGTATCTCGACAAGTATGGTTTCGCCGTACGGTTTGACAATAACAAAGTGCTGCGCATCGGCTTTTCTGTTTCCAATACTAGTAAATATAGATTCGAGGGAGTTCGTCCAGACGATGCGTTGGATGAAGTCGTCAAGTACATGAACAGCCATTATGGCCCGTTAATAGTTGCCGACACTAACGAAAGCGGTGCCACAGAATACAAATACGATGGTGTCATTGTGTTTTTCAGGAACGGCAAGCCGTCATCTATTAACGTAGAAGTACCTCAACCGGAATTGAAGGCAGCAATTATCCGTCGCAATTTACAGAAATGAATCGACAGATACTGGAACAACGCAAACAACATCCGACCGAACGCGTGTCGCGCCGAGGGCTACTGGCGGCTTTGGGTCGCCAGTGCTGAAGAAGACAGAAGACAAGCCAGAAGGCAAAAGACAAGAAGTATGCCCAACAAGCGGTTCAAGGCGGGGTGGCCCGGCTCGAATGATTTCACAGTGATTGGACGTGCCACTGCTTGGCGGCTTTGGGCCAAGCAGTGCCGGGGGAGAGTTGGCTCCCATTCGTACTGCTTCTCCGAGGACTCCGAAGCAGTGGCACGCCGCCCCCTTCGCTCAACCTCACCCCAAGCCACGTGGAACGACTCGCCTCAGTGAACCGTGCCAAGATTGCCGAGACGTAGCAGTCCGTCCAGCCTCAAAAAGGCATTGGGCCTGCCTCCCTCCAACCGATGCTTGCTGCGATCAACGGCCCTGCCTATCATCCTGTCCCATGTTTGGGCCTGGAGCGGGACTCCAAAGGTTGAGGTGAGGGGAGCGACACGAAATCACGGCTCCCGATGACACCAACCCGAAGCGTGAGCGAGGGAGCAGAAGTGTCATCGAGGAAGTCGAACAGTCTTTCCTCGCTCACGCTTCGGGTTGGTGTTCTGCGTCTGATCCCAACGGTTGCCGACGAACTTCGCCCTGAATTGGGGCGACTCTGCCTGCGGGCGAAATAGCTGCAAGGAATCTGCGTTGCGCGCCATCATTAGCGACATCCACGCCAACCTCGAAGCGCTCGAAGCGGTCCTCGCTGACATCAAGCAACAGGGGATCACCGAGATTTATTGCTTGGGCGACATCATCGGCTACGGCCCGAATCCGAACGAGTGCATTGATCGCGTCACCAAGTGCAAGCTGTGTCTGCTCGGCAATCACGACCAAGCGGCGCTGTTCGATCCTGAAGGCTTCAATGCCAGTGCCGAACGTGCCGTCTTCTGGACTCGCAAACAACTCGAGACCGGTGGTGGCACAAGCTCGGACAAGCGCTGGGAGTTCCTCGGTGAACTGCCGCGAGTTCATCGCGAACCGAACTTCATGTTCGTGCATGGCTCCGCGCGGAACCCGCTCAACGAGTACGTCTTTCCCGAAGACATCTACAACCAACGCAAGATGGAACGCATCTTCTCACTCGTCGAGAAATACTGTTTCCAAGGACACACGCACATTCCGGGTGTCTTCACGGAAGACCTGAACTTCCTCGCGCCGGAAGAGATCGACTTCAAATATGAGTTGGGTGACAAGAAGGTACTGGTCAACGTCGGCTCCGTCGGTCAGCCTCGCAACGGTGATTCGCGATCGTCCTACGTCGTGTTGGACGGCAATACGATCCACTTCAAGCGCGTCGTGTACGACTTCACCAAGACCGCTCAGAAGATCTACGACATCCCCGATCTCGACAACTTCCTCGGCGACCGCCTCAAGGACGGTCGCTGATCTCCACGAGAGAACTTAGCCGCCGGTGATCCTCAGCATTGTGATCCGGAACACATCGGCCTCGTTCCCCGCCGCCGATTGCTCGCGCGGGCGTCTCGTCCCTTTGTGCTTCTGATGGGTTTTGCAGTATGGACCAGCGGCGGTTTCTTGTTTTCTTCACCCTGTCGATGGGCATCTGGTTCGTCTGGTTGCACTTCCTCGTTCCGGTTGTCTTCCCGATTCCACCGAAGGCTGACAACGCAATCGTTAAGCCGGTTGATGACAACGCTCCAGCGGGCGACAAACAGCAGGGCCAGAAGCCGGAGGGAGTATCCGACGATGTGAAGCCCGAGATCGCCGCGCTCACGCAACATGCCGTCAAGACCGTGTGGCTCGGTCCGGCAGACGACAGCGACCAGCAGCAACTCGACGAGTACTTCCTCGCGGTGAAGCTCGACAGCCGGGGAGCGGCGGTCGAATCGATCGAACTCACCGATCGAAAACGCTATCCCGCATTCGGTCGCCGCGACCAGCGAGTTCGCCTTGTCGGTAGCGATGATGTCGCAGCACTCCGCACGTTCGAGCTGCGCGTTCCCGCGATTGATTCTTTGCTCAAGGACCAGACTCTCGATCGCGTTCCGTGGGAAGTCGCCGACCAAACCAACAGCTCGGTCACGTTCCGGCTGCAAGCCACCGACGGAAGCTGGGAGCTGTCGAAGCACTACGCGATCAAGCGACTGACCGAAGCCGAACTAAAGCAGCCTGGGGTGCGGGACACGCTGGCGGGCGGCTACCAACTGGCGCTGTCGATTACGCTGAAGAACCTGTCGGAGCGACCACAGGAACTGACCTATTCGTTGCGCGGTCCCGTCGGCGTGCCGCTCGAAGACCAAGACAACTCCTACAAGTACCGCGACATCCGCATGGGGTTCGTGCGGGATGACGGGACCACCATTGATGAAAGCAAGCAGTCGGTCTCTGAGGTTCTCAAGAAGATCAAGAACAAGAAGCCCGAGATTTCTCGGCGACCGGTGAAATACGTCGGCGTCGATGTGCTGTACTTCGCCGCCCTCGTCATGCCGCAAGGAGATCAGCTCAAAGAACGAACGGTGGCGCAGATCGACGCCGTCGTCATTGACGAGGACAAAAAAAACTCCAGCTTCAGCGACATCTCGTTCAACCTGACATCGCCGACGTTGGCCGTCCCCGCGAACGGTGAGATCAAGCACGAGTACCAACTTTACGCCGGCCCCAAGCTCAAAGAATTGGTTCAACAGGTCGCGGCCGGTGCGGTGATGGACTACGGCTGGTTCGACTCGATCTGTCGCGGAATGGTCTGGTTGTTGAACACGTTCCACGCGATCGGTCTCAGCTACGGCATCGCCATTCTCTGTCTGACCGTGATGGTGCGCACCGTACTCATTCCGCTGTCGAAGCATCAGGCGATGCACGCAGCCAAGATGAAGGAACTCCAACCGAAGGTGGCCGCGCGACAGAAGGAGCTGGAGGCCAAGCACGGCAAGAACACCGAAGAGTACATCAAGGCGTCTCAGGAATTGGTGGCCGAGCAATCTAAGATGATGCTCGGCGGATGCCTGCCGATGTTCCTGCAACTGCCGATCTTTATCGCGCTCTACCGCGCGATCGGCAGCTCGATCGAACTCCGCATGGAACCGTTTCTGTGGTTCCAGAACCTCGCCGCTCCCGATGCCCTGTTTCAGTTCCCGTTCGCGCTGCCGCTGCTCGGCTGGACGGAATTCAACCTGTTGCCCTGCATCTCGGCGGGACTGATGTACGTCCACCAAAAGTTCACGATGCCGCCGCCGACCAACGAGGAGCAGGCCGCTCAACAAAAGATGATGAGCTTCATGATGATCTTGATGGCCGCAATGTTTTATCGCGTGCCGTCGGGACTGTGCCTCTACTTCATCTCGACCAACATCTGGAGCATGACGGAGCGTTGGCTCTTGGAACGGAAGGCCAAAGCCGCCGCACTCAATCCCGCACCGAGTCCTCCGCCCGTAGTCGCTGCCGGGCCGGGTAATCCACCCCAACCCAAGAAGCAGGCACCGCTCTTGGCTTGGTGGAACCAGTTGGTGCAAGCGGCCGACAAGGATTCCAAACTCAAACGTGGTGGCCAAGAGAACTCAGACAAGCCCAACGATCGCAAGAACAAGAAGAACCGCGACAAGCGGTGACGCGGCGTTGCTTCAGGTGGTGTAGTGTAGGCGTTAAGGATTTCGGAGCTACAAAACAGGGTCAGTCGAAAGTAGCAGAAGTCGTAAGACTTCTGGCGAGCCGTCGAGTCGTCAGAAGTCTTACGACTTCTGCTACACAAATTTTTTACGGCGTTGCCCTACGGAGTTCCACACGAAGTCGTCCGCCATGAATCTCTCGCTGGAAGAACCGATCGCGGCGCTCGCTTCTCCTCCCGGTTCCGCCGCGCGCGGAATCCTGCGGTTGTCGGGCGGCGACGTGCGTGCGGTCCTGGCGGAATGGTTCGAGCCGCAGGACGGTGACGCTTGGCGGCGCGCGCGTGTGGCGGCGATTCATGTGGGTCTGCTCAAACTGCCTCACGTCCGAGTCCCGATCCCTGTCGAAGCCCACCTGTGGCCGAACCACCGCAGTTACACCGGGCAGCCGACGGTCGAGTTGCATCTGCCCGGTTCGCCACCGTTGCTGGAGGCTGTGCTGGCCGAATTGCATCGTCGCGGAGCACGGCCCGCGCGGCCGGGCGAGTTTACCTTACGAGCCTTTCTCGCCGGAAGACTCGATCTGTTGCAGGCGGAAGCGGTGCTGGGAGTCATCGACGCGCACGATCACGTCGAGTTGCAAGCGGCGCTGTCGCAATTGGCGGGAGGACTCTCCGGACGGTTGGCCGATCTCCGGCATGACCTGCTCGAACTGCTGGCCGACCTCGAAGCAGGACTCGACTTCATTGAAGAAGACATCGAATTCGTCGGCCGTGTCGAACTGCTCGACCGCATCGCGCAGGCCCGTCGATTTGTGGAGGACTTGCTCCAGCAATCGTCCGAACGAATGCAGTCACGCGCGCGGGCGACCGTCGTCTTGGCGGGCCTGCCCAACGCGGGGAAGAGCACGCTGTTCAACCGGCTCGCGGGAAGTGACGCGGCGCTCGTGTCGCCCCGCGAAGGAACCACACGCGACTTCCTTTCGGCCGCGATTGATTGGCGAGGCATGGCGTTCGATTTGATCGACACGGCCGGTTGGGAGTTGGGTGCGACCGGCATCGCGCACGCGGCGCAAGAGCAGCGATCGGATCAGCTCGACGCGGCCGACGTGCTGTTGTGGTGTTCGTCGATCACACTCGATGGCGAACAACGACTGCTCGACGAACGACTCTTTGCGGAGGCCGCCGCGCAGTCCCGTAGTTCGGTGCGCGTCCTCACGCAACTCGACCGAGTCGATCCTGCACGAGTGCTCCAGACGCCACTTCCGTCCGACGCCGCGATCAGTGCCATCACCGATGTGGGCCTCGATGCGCTCGCCGATCCGCTGCGCAGCCGCCTCTCATCACCGCGCGGTTCGGCCCGGCAATGGCTTGGCATGACAGCGGCCCGTTGTCGCGAGAGTCTCGCCGCCATTGCGGAATCACTCGCGCGGGCCGAAGCGACCGCCGCATCCACTTCGTCGGGTGACGAACTGTTGGCCATCGACCTGCGCGAGGGACTCGATCACCTCGGCCGCATCCTGGGCACGGTCTACACCGACGACATCCTCGATCGCGTCTTCAGCAAGTTCTGCATCGGCAAGTGACCGCACGCCGACGCCTCGACACTTCGGCCGTTCGTCGTCTTTCGCTCCGCGAAAGGATGTCCTTTCGCGGAGCGAAAGACGACAAACAGGCAAACCGCCCACGTCCGAATTCTCGGGCCGCTTGCTGCGACTGCTCGCCGACGAGACACTGCGGCCCACGCGACGATCTCAATCCTTGATTGGCCGAAGGCCCGGCGGGCAACGCCGCTAAGGATTTCGGATCTACAAAACAAGGCCAAACGAATGTAGCAGAAGTCGTAAGACTTCTGGCGAGCCGTCAGAAGTCTTACGACTTCTGCTACAAAAAATCCTTAACGGCGTTGCCCGGCGGGGCTGACTCATCGGACACGTTTCTTTACCGACACAGTTCACATTTCAGAGGAGAGATTTCGATGCGGACAGCCACCGGCGTGACGGTGATCGAACACGGACAACTTGTGGACGGAACCGGTGCCACGCCGATTCGTGATGCGGCGCTGGTCATTGAGAACGGGCACATCACCTACGTGGGATCGGCAGCCGCGATGCCGGTCGTGCCACCCGATGCGATGCGGGTCGACGCCAAGGGCGGGACGATCTTGCCGGGGTTGATCGAGTCGCACTTCCACGCGACGTACTTCAACGTCGAGGCACTCGAAGACCTCGACATCAAATTTCCGGTCGAGTACGTGACGTTGCTGGCGGGATGCAATGCCAAGCTGGCTCTGGAGTGCGGGTACACGTCGGCGCGCAGCGGCGGCAGTTTGTTCAACGTCGATGTCTGGCTGAAGAAGGCGATCGAGTGCGACATGGTCCCCGGTCCGAGACTCGCCGCGAGCGGTCGCGAAATCTGCGGAGTCGGCGGTCTGATGGACTGGAACCCGGATTATCGCAAGATCGGCATGGACGGTTTGGTGCTGCTCGTCAACGGAGCCGATGAAGCGCGGGCTGCGGTGAGAAAGCTCGTCAAAGACGGGATCGAATGGGTCAAGACGTACCCGACCGGCGACGCCGCTTCGCCCGATGTGAACGATCACCACACGCTCTGCATGACGTTTGAAGAGATGCACGCGGTCGTCGCGACGGCCCACAATCACGGCTTGAAAGTGACCGGCCACTGTCGAGCGACCGAAGGGATCAAGAACGCGCTCCGCGCGGGATACGACACGCTCGAACATGGCACATTCATCGACGACGAAGCGTTGGAGATGATTTTGGCACGCGATGTTCCCGTCATTCCGGCGCTCTACTTTGAACTTGCGAGTATCGAACGCGGCCCCGAATTCGGACTGTCGCAGCGCGTGATCGACGGGCATCAAGAGACGCTCGATGGCGGTACCGAAAGTGCCCGGCGCATCTTGAAGGCGGGCGGACGGATCGGCCTCGGCGGCGATTACGGCTTCGGTTGGAACCCTCACGGCCAGTACGCGCGCGAACTGACCTTCTTCCACAAACACGTCGGCTTCACGCCGCTCGAAGTTCTGAAGTGCGCGACGCAGACCGGTGCCGAGATCCTCGGTCGCGCTCATGAACTCGGCACGTTGGCCGTCGGCAAGCTGGCGGATGTCCTCGTGGTCGATGGCGATGTCGTCGGAGACATCTCGATCCTAGAAGACCGCAGTCGTTTCATCGCCGTCATGCAAGGCGGCACCGTCAAAGCGGGACGGCTCGCTCGGGCTTAAGATCGGCACATCAATCACCGTTGCGTATCGTGAGTTGTCGGGTGCCACGGTCACGGAGTCCTCGACGTGGCCGTGTGAGAGTGGTGCCCTTTCTCCACCGTCGCACGGCCACGTCGAGGACTCCGTGACCGTGGCACCCGATTTATGGCAGCCGTTTACTCGCCGTCCTTAGTTGATGAGGAACATTCGCTTTGCACTGATTCTCCCCGCTCTTTTTCCGCCCACTCTCCGCCCTCCCCGAGCCATTCATGCGCGTCTATCTCGACAACGCCGCGACCAGTTTTCCGAAGCCGAACTCGGTCTATGACGCCGTGGATCGCTACCAGCGCGACTGCGGAGTTTCGATCGGACGCGGTGCGTATCGTGAGGCGGTCGAGTCGCAGCGGATGCTCGACCAGTGTCGTCAGCGGGCGGCGCTGTTGCTCGGCGCGGAAGGGTCGGATCGGATCGTCTTCACGTACAGCGGGACTGATGGCCTGAACATGGCTCTTGGCGGGCTGTGCCGTCCCGGCGATCATGTCGTCACCAGTGAACTCGAACACAACTCGGTGCTGCGACCGTTGCGATGGCTCAGTGAGACGCGCGGAGTGGAAGTGACGTTTGTCGCGCCACGCAGCAACGGTCGCATCGAACCGACGGACGTGCGAGCCGCCTTACGCCCGCACACGCGACTGGTTGCGATCCAACACGCGTCGAACGTGACCGGCGTCGTGCAGCCGATTGTCGAGATCGGTGAGGTCGCGCGGGCCAACGGTTCGCTGATGGTGGTCGATGCGGCGCAGTCGGCCGGACACCTGCCGATCGCTCTGTCTCAGACGCCCATCGATCTGCTGGCGTGTCCCGGTCACAAAGGACTGCTCGGGCCATTGGGCACCGGACTGGTTTATCTCCGTCCCGGCCTCGAACAGCAGTTGGATTGTTACCGACTCGGCGGAACGGGAACGCAGAGCGAGGATGATCGCCAGCCGTTGCAGATGCCAGAACGCTACGAATCGGGCAATCACAACGCTCCCGGCTTGGCGGGCCTCAACGCGGCGCTGGCTCATCTTGAGAGCGAGACCGTCGAGCAGGTCCGTCGAGCTGAGAGCGAACTGACAGGGCGGCTCGTCGAGGGACTGCGGTCTCTCGCAGGGATCACTGTCTACGGACATGCCACACAGGAACAGAGCGGAATGTCGCCGGTTCCGCATGTCGGCGTGGTGTCGTTCAACGTGACCGGCTTCACGCCTCAAGAAGCCGCTTCGATCCTCGATGACTCGTTTGGCATTCAAGCTCGCGCCGGACTGCACTGCGCGCCGGGAGTTCATCGCTGGCTGGGAACGTTCGCGGGCGGAGGAACCGTTCGCTTGAGCGTTGGCCCGTTTACGACGGTCAACGACATCGACCATGCGATCGCGAGCGTTCGTGAACTCGCAGGTTCGTAGGATGGGCACTCTTGCCCGTCCTGTCTTCGCATTCGCGACAAAGCCGGACGGGCAAGAGTGCCCATCCTACGCGCCTGCATCCTTTCTCGCTCGCTGCGGCCTCACTATTCTCTCGCCACGTTGATCGCACCCACTTCACGGAGGACTCCGTTCATGCTCAAGACCGTTTCCGATTACCTCGACCAACACTCCAACCGGTTCCTCGAAGAACTCAAAGAGTTCCTCCGCATCCCGACCGTGAGCGCCGATCCCGAGTGCAAGCCGCACCTCATTCGCGGAGCCGAGTTCGTTCACAAGCAGCTCGCGGACCTTGGGATGAAGGCCGAGATCGTGCCGACCGCTGGGCATCCGATTGTGTATGCCGAGTGGCTCGGTGCACCGGGCGCTCCGACCGTGATGGTCTACGGTCACTACGACGTACAGCCGCCCGACCCGCTCGATCTGTGGACGACCCCACCGTTCGAGCCGACTATCCGCGACGGTTGCCTCTACGCGCGCGGAGCCACCGACGACAAGGGCCAAGTCTTCACGCACATCAAGTCGGCCGAAGCGTGGCTCAAGACCGTTGGCAAGCTGCCGGTGAACCTCAAGTACGTCATTGAGGGCGAGGAAGAAGTCGGCAGCCGGAACCTCGAAGACTTTTTGGCTGCGAGGAAAGAGAGCTTGAGCTGCGACGTGGCGGTCGTCAGCGACACGAGCCAGTACGCACCGAACCAGCCCGCGATCACGTATGGCCTGCGCGGGATTCTCGCGGTCGAAGTGACGGTCACTGGTCCGAAGAAAGATTTGCACTCGGGAGTCTTCGGTGGCGCGGTGATGAACCCGGCAACGGGCCTCGCGCGAATGATCGCCTCGCTGCACGATGACCACGGGCGAGTCCGCATCCCCGGCTTCTACGATGCGGTGCAACCTCTCTCCGACGCCGAGCGGCAACAGTTCTTAGACCTCAACTTCGACGAGGCAGCCTTCAAGGCGGAACTCGGCATCAGCGAGGTCTTCGGTGAGGCGGGCTTCACCACGTTGGAACGCCGTTGGGCGCGGCCGACCTGCGAAGTGAACGGCCTGTTCAGCGGCTACACGGGCGTCGGGCCGAAGACCATCGTGCCGTCGAAGGCGACGGTGAAGATCACCTGCCGACTGGTGCCGACTCAAGACCCGCATCAGCTCACCGAGGCGCTGCATCAATACCTGAAGGCCCAGTGCCCGTCCTCGCTCTCGTTCGAGTTCACCAGCTACCACGGCTGCCCGGCGTTCGTGTTCGACCCGACCAGTCCCTACATCGAAGCGGCGGCCGAAGCGATCCGCGAAGCGTGGGGAGTTCAACAAGTCCGACTCATCCGCGAGGGCGGCTCGATCCCCGTCGTGCAGACCTTCAAGGACGTGTTGGGTGTCGATACGTTGTTGCTCGGCTGGGGCCAGAACACCGACAACCTGCACAGCCCAAACGAACATTTCAGCATCGCCGACTTCCATCGCGGTACCAAAGCCAGCGCCAGCCTATGGGCCAAACTGGCGGCGATGCAGAACGACGGCTCGGCAGCATCAGCCGCGAACGTCTGTTGATCGCTGTCGGCGCGCACGTCGCAAGGCAGAAGGCGCGTCGTTTAACCGCGCGGGCAACGCCGTTAACAGCTCGTTGAAAATCGTAGGATGGACGCCCTCGTCCGTCCGCTTCCAGCTCGAAAAGACTCGGACGAGGGCGTCCAAGTTACGTTTTTCAACGGGCGTTTCAACGATTGAGTCTGGCTCGCTTGCCAATCACTTCGCCAAGATCGCGTCCAACCATTGATAGGCTGACTGGCGTTCGGCTTCGGGAAAGTCGTGCGGGGCGTCGGGAGTGGCCAGCTTGAGGCGGTTCACGTTCTGCGGGCCGGTGCTGCTCTCGAACAGGGCATAGACTTCACCCGCCTTGGAGAAGGCTTTGCGGACGCCACCGACATCAAAGTTGCTGTCGTTCACCGGCGAGTTCGAGAAGAAACCGCGTGGGGC
Organism: Schlesneria sp.; assembly: GCA_043746775.1. GTDB lineage: Bacteria > Planctomycetota > Planctomycetia > Planctomycetales > Planctomycetaceae > Schlesneria. The sequence continues at coordinate 1,073 of JAYTQJ010000442.1, read as the reverse complement.
GAGGAGGCCGAGGATCTCGTAGAAGTCGAACGGGATTTTGTCGACGTTGTTCTCGTAGATGTCGCGGATGCGCGGCATGTAACGGTCACTCGTCCAGCCTGCGACCTTGCCGCCGTAGTAGTCGTGGAACGGCGTGAACCCGCAGCTCGACACGACCGCTTTCAACCGTTCATCGAACACGGCAGTGAAGAGCGAGTTGTGTCCGCCGAGCGAATGGCCGATCACTCCGATGCGACTCGTATCGACCTGCGGCAGCGTTTCGAGCAGGTCCACGGCACGGAGGTTGTTCCAGATCGCCTTCATCGAACCGCTGCCGTAGTGCGCCCCTTGCACCTTGAAGTCGTAACGGTACTCACCGAACGACGGGTAATCGGGGACGATGCAGACGTAGCCTCGCTCGGCCAGTTCGTGCGCGTAGTGCAACGACTTGAGGCCCCCGAGTCCCGCTGGCTCATCCTTGCCGACGTTGTTCGTTTGATGCAGGCACAGCATCGCAGGAGCCTTGCCGCCGGCAGGCAACTCGCGCGGGATGAGGATCCACGCCGGAACGCGATCATCCGGCTCGGGCGTGAACTTCACCTTGCGTCGCAGGTACTTCGGCGTCAGCTCTTCGCTGACCACTTCCACATTGAGCGGCACGCGAAGCGAAGCGGCTGGCAGCGGCCCCATCGCGAGCTGCATGTTGGCGCGAATATGAGCGACTCGTTCCGCCCAGTCGGCCTTCGTCACGACCGGTCGCTCCTGACCCACGGCATCCCGCACGACGAGCAGTTTCGAGTGATCGGGATACGCCACGACGGGTGGCTCCGCCGCATTCGTTGTAGTCAGGCTGAGTGAAAGACACGCGAGACTCAATAGCATTCGATTCATCGGTAGCCTGCCTTGGGTTTGAGGAACTTTCGACGAGGAGTTTTGGGTGGGTGCCGTCGTTCATGAGTGGTAGCTCTGTCGCTCCGCGACAGGAAGCGAGAACGCTCCAATGGCAGGGCCATCGCCTTGTTGAAACGGGAGGATTGGGTGCCACGGTCACGGAGCTTTGGCGTGGCCGTGAAATCGGGAAAACGCCTTCACTT